>CACZNA010000036.1:0-48832 GCA_902782455.1 uncultured Bacteroidia bacterium
CACGAGAATCCTTCGATCATCAAGTTGTACAAGGAGTATCTTGGTGAGCCTTGCGGCCATCTGTCACACGAACTGCTGCACACCCACTATTTCGACAAGTCAGAACATGTTGAAATCAGCGAGTAATTCAATAACCAGTAAATAATAGAAAGGAAATAAATATGGCAGTTATTAAATTATCAGAAGCGAAGATCAACTTCATCAAGGACGTCTGCAAGTCGTACGGCAACAAGCCGGGTGAGGTCATCAATGTGCTGCACAAGGTTCAGGGCGAGTATGGCTATCTGCCTGCTGAAGTCCAGGAATTAGTGGCCAAGGAATTGGGCATCCCAGTTTCGAGAGTCTACGGCATCGTTTCGTTCTATTCCTTCTTCACCATGACCCCGAAGGGCGAGTATCCGATCAGCGTTTGCTTGGGTACTGCTTGCTACGTGCGTGGTGCCGAGAAGGTGCTGGACGAACTGAAGCGTCAGTTGGGCATCAACGTCGGTGAGGTCACTCCCGACGGCAAGTTCTCTCTGACCTGCCTCCGCTGCGTCGGTGCTTGCGGTCTGGCCCCCGTCATCGAAGTCGGTGACAAGGTCTACGGCCGTATGACCCCCGACCGCGTGAAGGACGTGCTCGCTGAGTACAAATAAGCCGCACACCTAATTAATATATAGGTATCCAAAAAGTCCCTGCCCGGATGGGTGGGGATTTTTTTATGTGTTTTGCTTACTGAACAGATTTGAACGTAAAATGTTCAGTATGTAAAACATTTTAATCAAATATTAGGGCAAATTCTTCTAAATGTTCAGTATATAAAACATTTTTCTTTCAAAAGTGTTTTGTGTATTGAACATTTATTGCCTCTGCCGATGAGGAATATGTGCTTGGCAACAAAATTCCACTTTGGCTTTTCGGATTTTTGTATTGAATTACATGGAATTGCATGTTATAAGTGATTAATAAAATACAATTTCTTTAAATTCGTGTATAATTCCTGATAATTCGTGTTTAAAGAAACATGAATTTCCACAAATTGACCATGAATTTTTCATTAATTTATTCTAACAAAAATCCCTCCGCTTCAACGGAAACGGAGGGATTCGTTTTTTGATAGGGCAGGGGGCTTAACCTTTAACAGCCTCAGCCACAGCCTTTCCAAGGTTGTAGAGTTTGTCCCAATCCTCTTCGCGAATGGGGGCGCCCTTCACTTCGACGCTTTCGGCCACGAGATTCCATTTGCCTTCCTCGGCGCATTTGGCGAGGGTCTTCACGCCGCCGCCGCTCCAGCTCATGCCGCCAAAGAGACCGTAACACTTGTCCTTCGGCTTGAACTCGTTGATTTCATGAGTCAAAAGGGTCATATTGGGGAACATGCTGGCGTAGTGGGCACAGGCTCCGATGATGACACCTTTGTATTTCCAGATGTTGCTCATGATGAACGAAACCTCTGTTTTGGCCACATCATAGACTTTCACTTCCTTGATGCCCGCCTCGGCTGCGCCACGTGCCACGATGTCGGCCATCACACCGGTATTGCCGTGCATCGAGCCGTAGACGATGACCACGCCTTCTTCGCTCTCTTGCTTGCTCCATTGGGTGTATTTGCCAATGACCCAAGCCAAATTGCTGCGCCAAACGAGGCCGTGCGAAGGAGCTATCATCTTGATTTCCAATCCGCCGAGTTTCTCGATGGCTTTCAGGGCTTGCATGGCCACCTTGCCGACAATGTTGGCGTAGTAGCGGCGCATGTCATCCTCATAGAAGGCCAAATTGACTTGGTCGTCGAAGATGCCGCCGTTGAGTGCGCCGAAGCCACCGAAAGCGTCGTTGCTGAACACGATGCCGCTCGTTTGCTCGTAAGTCACCATCGATTCGGGCCAATGCACCATCGGCACCATGAAGAACTGCAAAGTGTGCTTGCCAAGGCTCAAAGTCTCGCTTTCGGCCACGGTTTTCTTGTTCTCGATGGGACCATAAAATGCTTCAAGCGGTGCAAAAGTCTTGGCGTTGCCCACCACTTGCACTTCGGGCCATTCCCTCAGCACGGCGGCAATGCTGCTGCTGTGGTCTGGCTCGTCGTGATTAATAATAAGGTAATCGACTTTGCGGCCTTGCAGCACCGATTTGATTTTGAAAAGATATTCCTCGATGAAGCCTGCCTCAACGGGGTCAATCAAGGCAACTTTCTCATCCACAATAAGGTAGGAGTTGTAGGAAACGCCGTTGGGCAGTTCGATATGGTTTTCAAAACGGTCGGTGCGGCGGTCGTTCACGCCGACGTAATAAATGTTTTCGGTTAATTGTATCTGTTGCATAATTATAGAATTTCTTCAAAATCCTCTTTTCCGTGTTTGCAGATTGGACATTCGATGTCGTCGGGGAGGAAATCGCCCTCATAGACGTAGCCGCACACCTTGCACACCCAGCGACGTTTGCCGTCCTTGGGCTTCTCGGCGGGTTGCGGTTTGGGTTTGATGTTCTTTTGGTAATAGTCGTAGGTGACGGAAGGCTTGTCGGAAAGCACTTGAGCATCAAGCACATCGGCGATGAACATGGTGTGTGTGCCGAAGTCGATGCTTTTGGTGACGCGGCAGGCCAAATAAGCGTTGGTGTATTTCGGGATGTAGAGCACATGGTTCAAGGCGCGGTGCTCGGCCTCGCAGTTGGCGAACTTGTTCACCTTGCGCCCGCTTTGGAACCCGAAATGCTCAAACACCTTCATCGGCGTTTCGGTGGTCAGCATCGAAACATTGAATACGCAAGAGTCCTTGATGAGGTCGTGCGTGTAGTTGCCCTTGTTGACCGTCACGGCCACTTGCAGCGGGTTGCTCGTGACCTGAATCACGGTGTTCACGATGCAGCCGTTGTCGATGTTGTCGTAATTGGTGGTTAGCACATAAAGGCCGTAGCCTATGTTGAATAATGCCTTGGTATCCATTATTTGTTGCATTAATTGACTAAGGACGAGGGACTTAGGACGGAGGGGTGTCCCCAGTCCTATAGTCCTATGTCCTTAGTCTCTCGTTTATTCCATGACAGAAAAACTGTCCTTGCCGATGCCGCAAAGCGGGCATTTCCAATTGTCGGGAATGGCCTCAAACGGGGTGCCGGGGGCGATGCCGCTGTCGGGATCGCCTTGTTCTGGGTCGTAAACATAACCGCAGACGTCGCAAACGTACTTTTTCATCTTGATATAGTTTAAAGGTTAGTATTGAGCGGGCAAAAATAGGATTTTTTATTCATTCTGCAATGCCGAATCTTATTCAATGAAAAAATTCACCTGCCTTGCGCGGATTTTTTTTGCAACAATGCGCTTGTCGCGGTCGAGGACGTAAAGCAGGGGCGTGGTTTCGATGTCGTAAGCATCGTAGATTACATTGAGTTCCGTCGGATTTGTCACCTGAAAGTTTTGAATGGGGGATTCTGAACCGTTTCCTTGTGGTCGTATTTCAAATCCGCCTGAACTATCAAGGTTCAAGTCGATGGCGAGAACGGCAATATTGCTATGGCGTTGTGCGACCGAATCCAAGTCCTGCATTTCTTCATGGCAAAGGTCGCAATCGTGGTCATAGAAAAACAAAATCGTGAATTCGCTTTTAACGGATTGTAAATCAATGGAATCGTTGAGTTTGATGTTCGGTGCCGTGCTGAACAGTGCCAGCCTTCTCAACCGTTCTGCCTTTTTGCGAATCATCGATAGGTTGCGCTCGTCCAAGTCCTTGATTTCCAATTGGGAAAAGAAATGGTCGTAAAGGTAGACGAACACTTGGTCTTGGCTCATGTATTCGGGGTGTTGGTATTTCTCCAACAGGTGCCAAAGGATGAAATCGCGAAGCTCGGTGTTGTATTCGGTTCTCTCTATCAACCTGTTGATTTCCAAAGTTATGGAGTCGGGTAGGGGAGCCACTAACTTGTCGAAATAGAAATCCAACTGCGAAGCCAACATTGGGTTGTTGTCCGTTGGGCCGTCGAAAGTCTCTATGCCGTCCCAAAATTGAGCGTTTTGTGCCATGCCCCAATGGGTGACGAGCAAGAACAAAAAGATGAACAATTTCGATTTCATGGTGCAAAAATAAAAACAATTCCTAAATTTGCAGCTGAAACAAAAGAGGAGTTATGGAGATTTATCACAAAACCATCAAAACATTCAAAACTGCTTTGCGAGCAATGGCGGCTATACAACCGTATCGCCGCAGGAAAGCCGCCAGTTGGCAGCTTTCCTATGATTTTATGAAAAAGCTTGTTTTGATTTGTTTTGTGAGTTTTGTGTTAACAACAATAGTGTCAGCCCAAAACGAGCCCATCCGCATCGCTTTCTGGAACATGGAGAATTTTTTCGATCCCTTTGTGGACAGCACGAAATCGTACAACGCCTTTACCGAGGATGGTATGCAGCATTGGACGAAAAGCCGCTTTTACAAGAAACGCAACAACATGTATAAGGCCATCCTTGCCATGTCGGAGAACAAGCCTATCGGCATCATGGGTGTGTGCGAGGTGGAGAATGAGCATGTGTTGAGTGCCGTTTTTGAACAGACTCCGTTGAAAAAGCACAACTACCGCTGGGTGCATTACGAAGGTCCCGACAGGCGTGGCATCGACCCGGCCATCGTGTATTCCTTGGACTGTTTTTCATTGGTGGAAAGTGCCGTTTTCCCTTATTACAATCCCGAAGACACCGCCTATCATTCGAGGGATATTTTGTATGCCAAGTTCATTGACCAACAGGCTGATACGATTCATGTTTTCGTCAACCACTGGCCATCAAGGTATAGCGGCGAGTTGGAAACGGTAGGCTCACGCTCATGCTCGGCGGCGATTTTGCGAGCCAAAGTCGACTCGATTTGCGTTTCCATGCCCGAAGGTTATCAGGCCAAAATCATTATGATGGGCGACCTGAACGACTGTCCTACCGACCCAAGCGTCTACGATGTGCTTCGGGCACGGCATCCTTCAGAAATGGAGGACGGTTGCCTTGTCAACTTGTTTGGGAAAACGGAGGGTTTGGGCTTTGAAGGCACCTTGAAACATCAAGCCGACTGGCAGGTTTTTGACCAGATTATTGTTACAGAAGGTTTGATTGAGGATAGGGAAGGGCTTCATTATAAAGAAGGTA
Source organism: uncultured Bacteroidia bacterium (assembly GCA_902782455.1). Classification (GTDB taxonomy): domain Bacteria; phylum Bacteroidota; class Bacteroidia; order Bacteroidales; family F082; genus Limimorpha. The sequence goes on from CACZNA010000036.1 coordinate 5,105, forward strand.
GCGCGCGAATCTTTTATGCCGATTTCATGTTGGAAGACGACGATACCTATCATGGGAAGAAGCTGTTCCGCACCTATATCGGGCCGCGCTATTTTGGCGGCTTCAGCGACCATCTGCCGGTTTACATTGATTTGGAACAAAACGTTTCCCAAATCGAAAAATAGTTGTAATTTTGCTGCCGAAAAGCAAACGGGAAAAATGGAAACAATCACTTTGCAATATGATGCTACCAATCCAGCGATAAAAGGGTTGATAGCCGCTTTGCTGAAACTCGATGGCATCAGTAAGGCCAAGACGACAAAAAAGAAATCGGGTCTTGACGAAGCCATTGACGACTTCAAGAACGGACGCACTACCAAATGCCGCGACTTTGACGATTATTTGAAAAAAATAAACGAATAAGCCCATGATGAGCATTGAATTTTCCAGCAGGTACAAGAAATCGTACAAGTTGGCAAAAAGACGTGGCCTTGATGTTTCTTTGCTTGATGATATAGTGCGCCAATTGGCTGAAGGTATCCCTTTGGACCCCAAGCACAAGGATCACCAACTTTCGGGCAACTACAAGGCTTTTCGTGAATGCCATGTTCAATTCGACTGGGTGTTGGTGTACCGTATTGTGAGAAATCGTTGTTTGCTTTACTTGTTTGATACGGGAACACACGAAGATGTGTTCTGATTTTTCAAAAACCATTTTTTGTTATGTGGGTAATCCTCTCCCTGACTTCAGCCGTCCTTTTGGGCTTTTACGACATCTTCAAGAAACAGACCGTCGTTGGCAATGCTATCATTCCTGTGTTGTTCTACAGCACCATGATTAGTGGCCTGCTGTTTTTGCCTTTTGTGCTGCTGTCGCATTTCAAGCCTTGCATTTTTGAGGGCGACTTCATGCAGAAGCTATTCATCGAGCCGCTGACTCCGCGCCAGCACCTGCTCATCATGGGCAAGACCGCGCTCATTCTCTGCTCGTGGATGTTCAGCTACTCGGCCATGAAACACCTGCCCATCACGGTGGTGGGACCTGTCAACCAGCTGAGGCCGGCCATCACGGTCATCCTGATGTTTTTCGTTTTTCGTGAGAGCCTGACTTGGCTGCAAGGCACGGGCGTGGTTTTGGCTATCATTTCGTTCTATTTTATGAACCGCTCGGGCAAGTTGGAGGGCATTGAGTTCAAGTCGAACAAGTGGGTGTATATGCTGCTCGGGTCGGCGGTTTTGGTGGCTTTGAGCGGTGTTTACGACAAGTTCCTCCTCAGCAAGGAGAGCATTTCGCCGTCGACCATTCAGGCCTGGTACACGATTTACGACTTCTTGATGATGGCGGTGTTGTTCTGCTTCATTTGGAGGCCCAATCGGGAAAAACAACCCTTTGAGTGGCGTTGGGGCATCGCGGCAATGGCTGTGTTTGTCACCGTTGCCGATGTCATTTATCTGACGGGTTTGAAACAGGAGGCCGCCGTGGTGGTGCTCATCCCGCTCATCCTTTACGGCGTGCGCCTCGTCGTGTCGTTCGTCTACGGCATCTTCGGCTTCCACGAGCAGAACATCAAGAGCAAAATCATCCCCCTGTTGATGGTCTTGGCGGCTTTGGTGTGCCTTTGCCTTAAGTCTTAAATAAACTTGAGTTTTAGCAGCGAAAACATAATGTTGACACTTGGGGAAAAGGTGACAATGCAAAAAAGTCTACAAAGGCATTTTTTTCATTGAAAAATCCTCCATTTTCCGTGAAAAAATCGGTCGAAATATATTGCTTGTATCCCATAGTTTTTTGATTTATTTGTAATTAATTGATAATCAATTAGTTTACCCCCCCCCTCCTCAATGGGCGAAAAACTGCTAATAAGCATACATTATTTTGGATTTTTTTTCTAATTTTGCACGATTTTTGCTATTAAATTTTTTATTTATAAATAAGTTGAATGAAAAACCTTATTGTTATGAAGAGAAATCATTTTGCAACGGATATTGGAATGAGATACGGCCTTGCGCTAATTGTGGCGGTTTTGTTTGCTCCGTTTTTGGGATGGGGACAAACAAGTGACGATTATTCTGGCATTTATTATATTGGTAGCGTTGGTTATAATTCAAGTACACCTGCCAACAACTACTACCTTTGCCCCACGGAAGGCTGGTGCTATTATGCTCCAGTCAATGACTTTACGGGCAATGACAATGGGAAACCTTTCCTCACCACGTATAAATGCAGAGGTACAAGCAGTTACGATGAAAGGAAGGCAATATGGACTATCGAAAAAGCTCCTAATTCTGAGTATTATTACATCAAGCAAACCAGCACTGGCAAATATATACTTTCCAATGGCCAAATTCGCACGGCTGAAGCCAATCGTATGCGTGTACACCTTGAAGCAGTTTCTGGTGATCTCGATGACAAAGCACTGTTTGCCATAGAACCTTATTCCACATACCTGACTATCCGGATTGTTTCACCGGCTGGCATAAATGGAAATTATAAATGGTTTACTGTCAATGGCGGAAACAAACAATCCCTGAAAGGTGAAACAGGCAAGACGGGAGGCCCCACTGGTTATACTTACACAGCTGGTATTATTGGCATATATTCCCAGGATGACACCAATGCTCCTTTCTACCTCGAGCCTGCCACCGTCGCCGCTCCAACCATCACCAACAATTTCGATGGAACCATTACCATTACGGCGGCTTCGGGTGCCACCATCTATTACACCACGGATGGAACAACGCCTACCATGACCTCGTCGGTTTATTCAACACCCATAACTTTGACAGATGCCATCACCGTCATCAAAGCCATTGCAAAGGCTCCCTCGGATTTTTTTCCCACAATAGTGAGTACCTACGAAATCCCCGTTTGCGAAAGGCCTGTAATCACAGTCAACGACAATGTTGCCACCATCACCTGTGCCACAGCGGGAGCTTCGATATTTTACACTACCAATGGCTCGCAGGCGACGACTTCTTCAACTCCGTATGTTAATCCCTTTAGTGCTGAGGGTGTGGATGTCATTAGGGCAATTGCTACAAGACTTGGCTACCTTATGTCCAATGAGGCGTACTACTATCCAGTGGTGGAAGTCAGCTCGTCAAGTGATATCACTAATATGAATGGCCACTATGTTCTTCTCGAAGGGTTCACCTCTTCGGCGCCCATCGGCACGGCCGAAGCCCCATTCAGAGGCCAAATCGACGGCGATTACAATGCCTTTACCCTCAATGGTCATGCGTTGGTAGGCGTGGCCGAAGATGCCGTGATCAAGAATGTTGTCGTCAGTAGCGTTACTTACAGCGGCAGCGGCAATGTGGGCGCCATCGCCAACACGGCAAAAGGCGGCACCAAGATTTACAACTGCGGCATCCAGGCGGGCAGCGTCAGCGGAGGCACCAACATAGGTGGTCTCGTCGGGCTGATTCAGGCTGGCTCGTCGGTGCGCGTGGTGAACTGCTACAATTTTGCCAACGTGAGCGGCAGCAGCTATGCCGCTGGCATCGTGGGCAAGAACGAAGGCACGGTGGCTTCCGACGGAACCGTTGGCAATGTGCGCATCGCCCTTTGCATGATGTATGGCAACGTGACAGGAGCCACCAATATCTCGCCTGTCTATGGCGGCGTCCATGTGGACAATATAGGCAAGTATACAGAATATAACTATTGGCGCTATCGGTCAGGACTGCAATACACAGAATTAAATGACCAGCTTCCTATAGATGAAGATGATTATCTGACACGCTTTCCTTTCTTCCGCCATATCCTTAATTCCCACCGTGAGATGGCCGCTTTCTTCCTCTTTGGCGGAGTGATGTGCAATGATATGGATGACATCACAAATGACGATATTGCTGAGATAGGCCATTGGGTCTTAAAGAAGAATGTAGCCACATATCCCATTATTGAGCCTTGGCCGAAGAACACGCAAACCACACCGACATCGACCAATAACAATCTGCCTTCCACCACCGACGACTATGCAGGAAAGTTGCTCACCGAGATGGGTGAAAATGGCTATCTGTCGGTATCCGTCAAAATTGGTAATAATACCCATTCTGTCAGTCTGCCCATCACGGATATGGATACGTTGAACTATGACTTCACCTGGGGCAAGGTGGTGCTGCCCTTTGCCAATGAGTTTGAGGTGAATACAGATTATACCAAGATTTGCACAGGCTGGAAGATTACTGATTTTACTGGTGGCACACCTGGTGCTACTAGTATTAGTGATAATAACTACTACAATGTTTCCGACCGTAATTGCACCAATAAAGACCTTTATTCCAACACGGGCTTCATCTTTGCCCAGGGAGGCAACTATGTTGTGCCTTATGGCGTCACGGGTATCGAAATCACTGCCAACTTCGCTACGGCATTCTACCTGTGCGACGAAAACTATGAGATTGCATACAATGGATATGGTACTGCTGATAATAACACTGCTGCTGCTGCTGGCTACAAACAGCGGACAGGCCTCGCAGGTACCACACCTAACTTATTTCATGGCCAAACTGTCTACCATTCCTTGAATGCTGCTTTGGGACAAATGCTTGCTAAAGGCACTGTCCACGAGCAGGCGGTGGTGCTGATAGGCAATTACCATTGGGATGGCGAGGCCATATCGGGTGGGTTGTTGCAAAAAGGCTACACCATCATGAGCATCGATGCTGACAACAACCAGGAGCCCGACTACGCCTTGTATTCCAACAACACAGTGGACCGCCCCGCTGTGCCACCAACACGTTACGACTTCATAGCACAGGTTCCTTTGGGTATGTCCTCGCATCTTCATGGTAGCGTCCACTATCCCAACATTCCCATTTATAAACCCCATGGATGGTTTGAGATAACGGAGACCAGCATCTCCCGTGCTGCCCAGTTTGAAATAGAATCTAATAATTTCGACAGTAGTGATGACGACACTAGGAATTACCGCTGCATTATCAATGGCGGGTATTACACCCAAATGGTTCGCAGCCGTGCAAATCCATGCACAAAGTTGAAGTATTACCAAATAGGCGGAAAAGCGTACATAAAAGAATTCTATCCTGGCAACCACAGTGCAGAGAGCAAAACTAATACCCTTGTTCCTGTCAATGTGACGGGTGGTGAGATTGAGCAGTGCTTTATGACTGGTTATGGTAAAGGAAAAGCTTACGGCAAGAATATCTATTTCTGGTGTGCCGGAGGCCGCATCCATAAATTCCTTGGCGCCTATATGGAACCGCCTGTTGAAACCAGTTCCAACACTGGTGACAATCCTGGCACCGTGAATTTGACGGCCAAGATTGACCATGCCCGTATCTATCGTTTCTTTGGTGGGGGAACCACTTCGAAGGCCCGCATTACGGGAACTATCAATGTGACTGTCAACAATAGTTTTGTGGATTTCTACTGTGGCGGTCCAGAGTTTGGCGATATGGAACCAGGCATGACGGTCACCACCACGGCCGACACTACTACCTTCCGCGAGTATTATGGAGCCGGATTTGGCGGCACAGCCATTTCCTATACTAATGATAAGGATGTGACTACACGCTTCAACAGCAAACCCACTTGGACTAATTTTAGTTATAATAGTGATTATTTTAGCCAATGCTATTTGAATTCATCCAATACTGTTGGCCGATTGGATTACAAGGCTGGCTATGGTATCGGCAACTGCTATAAGTATGAATACATCTTGCACTCGAGAGGCTATGCCGTAGTAGAGCGTTTCTATACCGGCTATGCCTCGTTCTCATTGGCCAAGACGGGTAGTGTGACCAACACCCTCTCCAACTGCACCGTTGAGCGCAGCTTTTACGGCGGAGGCTGCCAGGGTACAGTGGATGGAACGGTAACCTCAACGCTTACGGACTGTACCATAGGTCGCAGTGCTTTTGGAGGAGGCTATAAGGCAGTGTCAAACCAAGTGGAGGTGTATTCAGCAACCCAGACTGATCCTTTGTCCACGTATTACGGCGAAGGTAGTGTGTTCTCCGACTTCGGCCCGATTCCACCATCCTCAGAAACCTACACTTGGGAGCAGGGTACGCAGGGACATAGCAATACTGCCGACACAGAAAACCATAAACTCTATACGGGAACCAATGTCACCTTGGCAGACCTCGGCAACGTGACGGGCAACATCAAGATTACTCTCAACGGCAATACTACGGTCAATGGCAATGTGTTTGGCGGCGGCAACGAAAGCAAGTCGCTGGCCAACACATTGGTTGAAATCTTGGGTCACACCAAGGTCCTCGGCAACATCTATGGTGGCGGCAACATGGGGGAGGTCGGTGGCAACACCAAAGTAGTAGTGAATGGTCAAAGCAACAACAACGGACAAGGCACAGGTTCAGGCAACAATCCAAATAATGATTGAGGAAGGAGACGAAGAAATGAAGAAATCAGAAACGAAAATGAAATACATTGATAACGGCATGATTAAGGCAATGCGTATGGTTGCCTGCTGCCTCTTGTTCTTCGCTTTGGCGGGGAATGTCATTGCACAATCGGACAATCTATATGTCATCAAAAAGTCCAATTATAATGGAGTGGGAGGCGAACACTATCTGGCACACGTGAAAGTGGGCGACAACTATGTGCTTCAGGATGCCATAGAGTTCGGCCCCGACTGCCTTTGGTATTCGGGTCGCGAAATCAACCTTTCGGGCACCAACCACAACTATTATTTCATTGACGACAACAACCAATACCGATTCCTTTCCGCTTCATTGGAGGCAGGAGGCTCGTTAGGTCTTTCCGACTCTCAGCCTCCCATCTACCTTCTCAACAATACCGACCATAACTATTATTTCTATGACTGGGACTACGACAACTATCCCGAGGGTGCTGGCGTGGCCCGCGGTCACCAATATAACGGCATTTTATCAGATGAAGAATGTCATTTTGACTGGGAAGACGGCCAATGCTGGGAAGTGTATTGGGTGGAATGTGATGGCAGCAATTGGAGTCTGTCAAATAGTTATTCTTATCACATTACGCCGAATGCTGGTCGCTTCCGCTTGGTGACAGTCGAATCGTTTCCCCTGCAAGTCAGTGGTGAAGGCGGTTTAAGCAGTCTGAGTGATTTCGACATGGAGTTTTCCAATCCACAACATTCCCTTTCTGCTACAATTCAGTCTTTCAGTTATGTTCCGGCCTACAACAAATATGATTTCGATGAAGTGACCACTCCTGGCGATTCTCCGACGATTACGCACCACACATACTTTTATCCTAACGACGGCTCAAATACATCAGCCCCCACAGAACCGATTTCAAGTACTGATTGGACCTACAATTGGTCAATTTCGGGCGCAGGTGCGGAATATCTCTCGTTCTCGAATACAGGGACAGACATGGTTCATTCGAGCACGGAAGCCACTCCAACCTTGTATTACCGTATTGAGAACACCACGGGACACAAGACGGCCACTTTGACACTTACCGTCACCTACCAAGATGGTTCCACCCAAACCACATCGGCCACGGTGACGGTGAAAACGCCTTGCCAAAACCCGTCGTTCTCGGCCAGTGTCAATTACGAGAGTGTCACTATCTCGTGGACACAAACCGCTGAAAGTTACGTCGTTTCGTGGAAAAAGACGGATGCTACAGAATGGGCCTCGCACGAAGTGAGCAGTGGCGACATTACTTCCTATCCCATTACAGGATTGGAATATGAAACAACATACGACTACAAGGTCAAGGCTACTTCTTGCTCTTCTGCCGAGCCTGACCCGCTTCAATTCACGACCCTTCACCAACCCACGGCAGTGATTGGTGGCGCGGTGTTTGGCGGAGGCCGCATGGCCAATGTGGGCGGCAAAACCGAGGTGGTCATCATCAACACCGACAGCATTGGTGCGGTGTATGGCGGCAACGACATTGCTGGAGCGGTGCTAGGTGCTGCTGGCTCGACCATCAAGTTAGGTGTGACCGGCAGTGACCCTGATGCAGCGACCTATAATAACAGCCAGGCCTCCTCCAAAGCGAGGATTGGCGATGTGTATGGCGGCGGCAACGGCTATTATTCCTACGACGGATCCACTTTCGTGGCCGCTGATGATGAACATACAACTTTCGAGGTCCCTAATGGTGGAACTGTGAAGGCCATGACCCAGTCGCATCAAGTGGGTGAGGTGGTATGGGAAAACACGACGGGTGCCGATTACACACTTGCCGTGCCCACCATCACCAAGACGAACATCACGATGGTTACCAACGCTGTCAAAGTCGACTCCATCTTTGGCGGCGCAAAGAACGCCTTTATTACCAATACTGATGCTGATGTCAACGGCACTTCCATCACTGTCGATGGTGGCACGGCCTTCGCTGTGTTTGGCGGCAACAACTTTGGCGGCAACCAAACCGCTGGCAAGCATCATATTGAGGTCAACAATACGAAAAGCAACTCGACCGCTTATCCTGATGGTCTTGGCCGCAACTATGGCATTGGTTACGTTTTTGGCGGCGGCAACAAGGTTGTGGGCTTGACGACCGAAATCACCATCACGGGTGGTATGTGCGACACCGTCTTCGCTGGCGGCAACGCTGCTGACGTGGGTGATGCCCTTGTGGTCATCGACTGCCCGTGTAGCAAGACTTTCACCAACGCTGTCAGCAGTTGGACCGAGGATAATGTCGGCGAAATCAATGGAAGCTATGAGTGGAACGGCACAGGTGTCTACAACGTGCGCGCCCTCTTCGGTGGCAACAACAGAGCCGACATGACGGGTCTGCCTACAATCACTTTGACGCGAGGCAGTATAGGCACCGTGTATGGCGGAGGCAATTCAGGCCAGATGTTGGCACAAATCCCCGATGCACCGGCGAATACCATAGCTGTAGACTTCGAACGCGATTACATTGGCGAAGATCCGCTCCCCATCTACTATGGTACCCATGTTGTGATGAATAGTGCCAATATGTTGGTCGACTATCTTTATGGCGGTTGCCAGATGAGTAATGTGGCCTACAGCACTTGGGTGGAAGTCAAGAACGGTCATGTGGGAACCGTGTATGGCGGCTGCAACATCGGCGGCGACGTGGGCAGCACGCGACTAACATTTGAATTACCTAATGATGAATTGACCAACGAACATAAACAAGCCGTGCAGGGCGCCACCTACGTAAAGGCCTCTGGCGGCACCATCTATGGCAACCTTTTCGCTGGCGGCAATGGCTTCTACCATTGCAACGACGGTGTGAGATACATCGAAGGCCTCAATTTCACCCCTGGCCAATACCATGTCGGGAAAAATATCCCTTCGCACAACGAAACCCATGTGAAGGTGAGTAAGGTCGATGATGAAACTTTCGTCACCATCAAAGGCAATGTGTATGCCGGAGGCAATATGGCTTACGTTGGTTTTATCAATGCCACCACCAATGGCCGCAATTTTCCAACATTCAGGGGCTTCTGTACGGTTCAGATGGATGGCGGCGTTGTGGAAGGCAGTGTTTATGGCGGCGGCAACCGGGCCTCTGTTTTCGGCAGCAATGCGGTGCAAGTGTCGGGCGGCAGCATCGGCTATATCGGAGATGAGCTGACCGAAGGCACCGCCCTATATGGCGGCAACGACCGTGCGGGACAGGTGGCGCAAATCACCAACCGCGTGTTGCCTGCCCGTTATGACGTGGCTTCTGATGGTCAAACCAATTTGAAACTCATTGGCGTTAAGACCTATGTCGGCATCACTGGCAAACCTCGAATCAACACTGTGTATGGTGGTGGCAACGGTGCCTACGACGATTATGATAGCGGACACTATTGCGACCCCACCGACCAGCCCGTTCAATCCAACACGTTCGTCGATGTCAATATTGATGCAGAGGGTGGGGTAGACGAGGGCGGTTATATTAATAAGGTGTATGGCGGTGGAAACGGCGTTACTGTTTTGGATCGTATCACCGTGTTCGTCAATGTCGAGAATATGACAGAAGAAAACGCCTATGACCATGTAAGTACCATCTTCGGAGGCAACAACAAAGGAAATTTGGACATTTTGTCCGACATCATCATGCTTAATGGGCAGGTCAACACTATCTATGGTGGCTGCAACGAGGGTGCCATGCTGGGCAACCTCTCTTATAATGGGTATGACAATCTTGGTAGTATGGTTCATTTACGCGACAAATACAAACCCAATGGGTTAGGAGATGGAGTGTCTACTAATGCCAAGGTGACTGGCTATGTGTATGGCGGTTGCCGCAGCAATGGCGTGAGCAACAATACATTGGTGCTTGTTGATGGCGGCGAGCATCCAGCAACCTTCTTCGGCGGCAGCGACATCAGCGGGATTGTGGGCGGCACTTCGCAAGTGATTGTTACGGGCGGCTCCACTGGCACTGTGTTTGGCGGCGGCAATGGCAGCTATGAATATTCTGGTGGTGTCACTCCACCGTATTGCTCTAAAACGAATGTTAAAGCCTTGGGTGGCACTTGCACGAACAATGTCTTTGGCGGCGGCTTGGCTGGCCCTTGCGGCGAAACCCATGTGATGATTGATGAAGAAGGCGCAGTGAATGGAAGCGTTTTTGGAGGCGGCAACGAGGCAGGAGTGCTGTATGTGGAAAACGAATCCTCAGGCAACAGCACCATCGTGATGAACGGTGGCACGGTAGGCACTGGCGTTTTTGGTGGCTGCAATGCCGAAGGTGCCATCGGACATAATGTGCAAATCACCATTAATGGGGGCATCGTAGGCAGCGAAGAAAACCCAGCCGATATACATGGCGGCGGCTACGGTGCTTCTACCACCGTGGAAGGTGATGTCAACATTACTTTTGGTGGCTTTGAATCAGGAGAGGTGGCCAATGAATATCCGAAACTCTTTGGCGACCTTTACGGTGGCTCGGCCTTTGGCTCTGTCAACTCCAGCGAACTCAATACCACAACGGTTACCATCCTCAATGGTACCGTCAATGGCAATGTGTATGGTGGCGGCTTGGGCGATGCCGACGATGCCACTAAAGGATGGGTCAAAGGCGTGGTACATGTCATCGTGGGTGGCGAAAACGCCGACGGCACCTATTTCGGCAAGGCCACCTTCAATGGTAGGCTTATCGATGGCGTCAATAAGGGCACTTCCATTTTTGGCGGCAACAACACCAATGGCTCGCCCCAAACGAATGTGTATGTCGATGTCTATCAGACGAATCACGATGATCTACCAGGTGTTTGGTGGCGGCAACAAAGCCAGTTATGCACCTGAAAACAATAACGAACACTCGGAGAAAGTGACCCATGTCTATATCCACGGCTGCGAAAACACCATCGAGGAGGTCTTTGGAGGCAGCAATGCCGCTCATGCCATAAGCACGCACACCGTTGTGGATGGTGGCCGTTTCAATTACATCTTTGGTGGCGGCAATGGTATCGTTTCGGAATCCAATGTGGGCGTTTACCCTGAGATACATCAGACCTATAGCCAAATCAAAGGCGGTCATGTCGGCTTCTGCTTCGGTGGTTCCAACCGTTTGGGCAACTGCATCAACATCGTCCAAGACTTGGAAACCGGCGGCAATTGTGGCGAATTGGTCATCGACAACCTCTTCAACGGCGGCAATAACGCTGACCAAGTGGGCGAGATGGAGCTTAATCTGACCTGCGCCGATCAAAAGAACTATCTTACTGCATACGGTGGATGCCGTTTGGGCACGGTCTATGGCAATATCACTGTCAATGTCACGGGAGGCATAATCGGCACTCTCTTTGGAGGCTGTCAAGGCGACGCTGACTATGCTGCCAATGTGAAAAAGTATGATGCGAATCACTATCCCAACGGTCACCCCGAACTCATCGGCACGGGTGGCAACGTCACGGTCAATGTCTATGGCGGTGCCATTGGCAACGTGTATGGCGGCTGCGACCGCAACGGCAATGTGGATGGCAAGATTACCGTAAAAGTGGAGGATTGGAATACAGGGTGCGATCTCTTTGTCGGCAATGTGTATGGCGGTAGCAATGCCACCGACTATGAGCCTTTGGTTACCAATGGTGTTTCGCCCCAAGTGAGCATCATTAAGGGAACCATTGGCGGCGAATTCGACTTCGATGGCAACGGTTCCATTCAAGAGAATGAGAAATATGAAGGCAATGTGTTTGGCGGCGGCAACGAAGGTAAGGTGACGAGCAATCCCAAAGTGATTGTCGGAGTAAGCACAAATGACAGTCTGGTGAATATTTTAGGTGATGTGTACGGCGGCGGTAACCTTGGCGACGTCGAAGGCTCCTCTGAGGTGATTATTGTCCCCGATAGCCATCAATTGACCATCATCCAAACCGATGAAACCGCCCCGCAATACGGCGACAATGTTATTAGGCTTACTGACGGTCAAGGCCATTCGATAAACAGCGGTGCAAGCATTGACGAATATGCCAACCTGAAATTAGAGGCCATACCCTCCGTTTATGGAGGTAAGTTCAATAGTTGGACGCTCACGGGCACTGGAGCTACCGTAGCCAATGATTTTTTGGCGACTACCATCTTCACCATGGGCTCAACGGATGTCACCATAACTGGCGCGTTTGGAACCGCCACCACCCACAGCCTGACGGTCAACACACCGGCACACTGTACGATTATGGTCAAAGACGGCCAAGGGAATACTGTCGACTTGAGTCGTCAAATCAGTGAAGGGGCAGTGCTCCAATTGGAGGTTATTGTGGAAACAGGGTATCTTTTGGATAGTTGGACAGTGAATGGTGGAGCGGTGGTCACCAACCTCACCTCGACAACCACCTCATTTATCATGGGAACGGCCGATGCCGAACTATCAGTAGTGCTTGTACCAGCCCATATCTTAACCATTAACCTGCCCTCAAATGGTGGCTCCATCTCAGTCACCGATGTGCAGGGCCAACAGGTGCATAGTGGCGCATACGTCAGAGAAGGCGCTGTGCTCAACTTGGTGGCCACTCCCGCAACGGGATTCGACTTTGGCGGGTGGACGGTGGTAGGCGATGGGTCCGTTTACGCGCCCAACTCGGCCAGCACCACCTTTACCATGGGAACAACTGACGCAACCCTTACACCAACTTTTGTGAATGAACAACCTTAAGCGATATGAAGAAAGTAACTTTTGAACATAAATCAATCATGAATATATATAAGACAAACAGGTATATCCTTGCCTTGGCAATGCTGCTCACAGGGGGCATTGCCTCGGCGCAAGTCACTATCCACGGCAATGTCTACGGCGGTGGAAATAAGGGCGTAATCCTGAACGACACCATTCATCAAGGTGGCGACGTTGTCGTCATGGGGATTGATTCCGCCACCGTAATCATCAATGGTGGTTTCATCCAAGGTTCCGTGTATGGCGGCGGCTTGGGCGACACGCTTGCTGAAAAGGCTGGCTTAGTGGAAGGCAACACCCGTGTCGAGATGAGGGGTGGCACGGTGGTGCGAAGCATCTATGGCGGTGGTCAACTCGGCTCGGTGGGCACTTTCAATTATGATACGGTCACTTATCCAGCGAATGACCCAAATAACAATGGAGGGAAAACTGTGGTTGTCCCTGCGAGTCTTAAAGTGGCGGGTACTGGTAGGGCAAAAGTCTTAGTCAGCGGCGGTAGGGTAGGCGTGATCAACCAAGCTTTGATGCCTGCCACCAACAATCCTGGTGACGATGAACTTGGTTGGGTGTTCTGCGGCAGCCAAGGCTTGGCCGACTCCATAAAATACCACAAAGCCATCGGTCACGGCGTGGTGAACGATTCCTATCTGCACATTAGTGGAGGACTCATCACAGCCTCGGCCTACGGCGGATGCGAAAACGGTTTACTGCTCGACAGCACATACGTGCTTGTGTCGGGCGGACAAATCGGCGTCGGACATTACATGGAAGGAAATGTGCATCATTGGGATTCCGTATATAGTGAAGAATTGTGGCAAAAAGCCATTGATTCCATACGTTCTGGCGTTCCTTCTAAAATCAATGCCATTGCAGGACACTTCCACGAATGTGACGCTTGGCCTTACGGCATAAGAGTGGATGGCGAAATGAAATATTATGTCTACGACATCTTCGCCGACCCTGAAGAGCATCCTGAATACGACTCCCACGGTGGCTCTTTAGAGGGTTCCAACGGACACTCGTTCTTTGGTAACGTGTTTGGCGGCGGTTCGGGCTACTATCCCATCGCGCCCGGCGTTTGGAGAAGAACGGCAGGGCAGGTGAAAGGCAACACCCGCCTTGAAATCACTGGCGGCCACATCCTGACCTCCGTTTATGGAGGCAACGAAATCACCGACGTTTTGGGTAATAGCACTGTCGAGATGAAGGGCGGCACTTTGGGTGTGCCACGTGATACTGCCTCCATCAATGCGCACCCAGTTACCTGCTACCTGTTCGGTGCAAGCATGGGCGACCCGCGCATCCTGTTCAACAAGTGGACAGATGTCAAACAAAATGTCTATGTCAATGTCAGTGGTGGCACCATCTTCGGCTCTGTCTTCGGCGGTGGTGAGGACGGCCACGTGATTGGCAATATCACCATGAACATTAGTAATGATGCCATAATTGGTACATGGGGCTATTCCTATGTTGACGGCAACGTCTTCGGTGGAGGCCGTGGCTTCTCAGGCGATGCCCTTACAGCAGGTTCCGTGGGAGGTAACATCGACATCGAAATCAGCGGCGGCACCATGCTTGGTTCCGTTTATGGCGGTGGCCGATTGGCTTCGGTAGGCACGAAGTTCGCCTATCCAACCCTTGACAACGGTGAACCCAACCCCGACTACGGCCAAATGGCAGGCGGCGACGATCACGGCAACATCACCATTACCATCACTGGGGGCACCATCGGCAACGATTACGAGTCGAAATTGCACCGTTGGGAACACACCTTTGGCGGCAACGTCTTCGGCGGCTCGATGGGTCGTTTGACCCTTTTGGACGGAAGCATCAATCCGCTGTGGCCCGACTTGGCCAAGGTGAGAACGACCAACATCACAGTCGATGGCGATGAAGTCGTCATCAAGGGTAATGTCTATGGCGGCGCAGAGTATGGCACCGTGACGGACACCACTGGGGTCAACATCAAAAAAGGCACCATCTGGCGCGATGTTTACGGCGGCGGTCGTGGCGACCTCAATGCTTCGCTTATTGGAAACCTAAAGGTTTTCGGAGAGGATCAGGGCCAAGCCACGGTTACAGAGGTTGAAGTGAGACCTATCCAATGGGCAGGTCGTGTGAGAGGCAACGCTACTGTCAACATCGAAGGCGGTTGGGTGAAGAAGAGCATCTACGGCGGCGGCGAAATGGCCTCGGTGGGCACTGTCATCGACTCCATCAAACATTCCAACGAAAACTTATCCTTCGCCCTCAGTTGGCCTTACCAGATGAACTACAAGAAAGGCACCGGTTTGGCCACCGTCAACGTCACGGGCGGACGTGTCGGACTCACCGGCAAGGACTATATGGGCCCATGGGCTGTGATTGAAAATGTACTCACACCTGTTTATTATGCTGAGTCTGACGTGAACCAAACGACTCCGCTACCATATAACCTTGGCGATGCTGAAGATGTTGCCAAGCTCAAAGCAGCCCGTGAGGACAACGGCGATGTGTATGGCGGCGGCAAGGGTAAGGCGGGCGACCGCTATGTGATGGCTCACGGCACCAACGTGAACAACACCTCGGTCAATGTGAACATCAACAGCGGCGCAAACCCTGACAACTTCAAACCAACATATTCTGATGGCAGTGACATCGATTATGAGACTGCCTTCTATGAAAAATACAGCGATTGGACTACAGCACATCCTACTGTTCCTGCTTGCATCCCCGGCTCACTCTATGGCGGCGGCGAAAACGGACACGTGCTCGACAGCACTGCTGTCGTCTTGACAAAAGGCCTCGTCGGTCACAACATCTACGGTGGCGGCAAGGGCAGTGACAAATATGAAACTACCTTGAATGATCCCACTACTAATCAACCTTATCAGGCGGAGGTGTATAGCATTTTCGGCGGCAAGGTCTACAACAAGACCTATGTCACAGTGGAAGATGGCTATGTGGTGCGCAACGTGTTTGGCGGCGGCAACCTTGCCTCGGTGGGTAAGGGCAACTATGCAGGCGGCCAAGGCGACTATCAGGTGGACGGCTATGGCGAATCGTGGGCAAACAACACAGCTCTCCACGACACCCTTCTCAATTCGGGTCACACATACGTTACTATTAAAGGCGGCACCATCGGAACTGTCAAAGGCATGAAGGATGGCATACCCACTGGCAACGTGTTTGGCAGCAGCCGTGGCGAACCTGCACCCAACGTGCGCCAAACTCTTACGCCTCGCATCCATTACTATCCCGAATTCTTCCTCGGCTATGTCAACCATACTCATGTGACTATCGGAGAGGAAGTTGGAACAGACAATGGCCCGCGTATTTACGGCTCGGTGTATGGCGGCGGCCAAGACGGACATGTGCGTTGGGAAACCAATGTCATCGTCAACAAAGGCGAGATTGGCAATGAATACAAGAATCCTAACGATGCAGAAGTTTTGGTGGGCACTAACGACCTGAATGACTACCAGTGGATGGGACGTGGTTCTGTTTATGGCGCAGGCTTGGGCATGGGCATGTTCAAGGGCGATGATAACCATGATCATTACAGCACCAGTGCAGGCTCGGTGACACAATTCTCCAATGTTACCATCAATGGCGGCCTCATCCACCAGAATGTGTATGGCGGTGGCCCCTTGGCCTCCGTTGGCCCTCCGCGTATGGCACTGTCTTACGACCCCGGTAGTGCCGACACCACTTGTGCTACGGTCAACATCTATAGTCCCATTGGCGTGAAGTCGGATGTTGCGGGTGGAACCTATGTGGAAGAAGGTGTGACCAAGACCTATACTTATGGTGGCCATGTGTTTGGCGGCAGTCGTGGTGTCTTCGACTTCGATAAAGACCCGCTTCTTGATTATGAAAAGTTTGCCACGACAACCTATACCCAAGTCAACATTGGCGACGGTGCTCTTGTATATGGTGATGTTTATGGCGGCGGCGAGTTCGGTCAGGTGAAACAATGCACCAATGTTGATATGGAAGCTGGCCAAGTGGGTACCATCGATTATACTTGGAAAACATCAACAACTGACCATACGCAACCCTATGATAGCATCGTCCACACCACTGGCGGTCGTGTGTTTGGTGGCGGCAAAGGCTCCTTCGATAACCGTATCGCAGCCTTGGTACACGATAGCACCAATGTCAATATCAGAGGCGGCCATGTGCTTTGGAACGTGTATGGCGGCGGCGAAATCGCCAGCGTGGGTTTGCGTGACACCATTTTCGTTGAAGGTTCCTCTACCGAAGTCAAGGACTTCGCACCGAAGGACAACACAGGATTGGCCTCAGTGACCATCACGGGCGGACAAGTTGGCCCTGCTCCCAAAGTGGAAGAAGGCTACGACATCCCTGTTGGCCTGAACGGTGTTGACGGCTATGTGTTTGGCGGTGGCAAGGGCGAAGGCAATGATCCAACTGAGCAATACAAGCAATTCGCTGATGTCAACTACACATGTGTCACTATTGACATGCCAATGGACGACGGCTCACACTCAAACCGCTTGTGGGGCAGTGTTTTCGGCGGTTCCGAAGACGGCCATGTGTTGGGCAGCGACACGGTACACTTCGTCAACGGTCTGTTAGGTACCGAAGGCACCACGAGTTACGACGGCAACATTTTCGGTGGCGGACGTAACTATTCGAAGAGGAACTACACCGCAGGCCGCACGCGCGGCAACATCATTGTTGAGATGACAGGCGGCCAGTTGTATGGCTCCATCTTCGGTGGCGGACGTTTGGCATTGACGGGTATTGGAGTAAACGGCGTGACAGGCACTACCATTGAAAATGGCACAGCTTATAAAGCCTTGCTTGACGGCACCGACCACGGCCAAATCGCGGTCAAGGTGTCGGGTGGCAAGGTCGGCAACGAGGCCTTGATGAGGACTTGGAAAGCCAACACTATTGGCGATGTGTATGGAGGTGGCAAGGGCAGCAAGGTGGGCATTGAAGGCCATCCTGCATCAATGACGACGCTCATTTCCTTGGTCAAGGACACCCATGTTGAAATCTCTGGTTCTGCCCGTGTATATGGCAACGTATATGGCGGAGGCGAAGTTGGCAATGTGGGCAATTACACATGGAACCAAAGTGGCAATAGCGTGAACGGCATCGCTATTATCCCCAACACAGGTCATGCCAAGGTCACTGTCAACGGTGGTATCATTGGCTTGGACAACATGCAGATGATTACGGAGTCTGGCTATCCCGACGACTTCGGCCACGTCTTTGGCGGCGGCGAAGGCTGGGTGGAATCACCCAATTCGCCAACCAATCCTGTCATTGATTCAGAAGGCAACCACCTTGTTGAATGTATGGCCTCCGTGCGCACTACTGAGGTGACCATTTCTGATGAAGCCTTCGTACTCGGTTCCGTGTATGGTGGTTCCGACAACGGCCATGTGTTGGACAGCACTTGGGTGAAAATCCAAGGCGGACAAATCGGCGCGGGTGAGAATGTAGTTGATGCAAATGGACACAATCGTCCCTATACTGATAACGAATGGAACAGCGCTTCATTGGCCGAATGTGCCAGTTGGACATACCAGGAAGGTGGCAATCCCTACGACATCAATATCCTTAACCCTGTGACCAATAAACCAGAACCCGGCATGAACGGTGCCACCTTCTATGGCCATGTGTTTGGCGGCGGCTCAGGCTTCTATCCTTACGGCGTTGACGATGACGGCAACAGCCAATGGCTTCGCTCGTCAGGACAGGTGGAGGGCAACACCCGTGTGGAAGTCACAGATGGCCACATTCTCACCAGCCTTTATGGTGGTTGCGAAACCACCGATGTGGGCACTTATACCTATGACAATAACATCCACGGCGAAGTACATGTTTCGGGCGGCAAATCCACCGTCATCATCAGTGGTGGCACCATCGGCGTGCCGCGCGATTCCACTTCCATTGTAAACCATCCTGTCACCTGCCATGTGTATGGTAGTGGCAAGGGCGACCCGCGCTTTTTCTTCAACACTTGGACTAATGTTTGGGATTCCAAGGTTGAAATCAAGGGTACGGCTTGGGTGTACGGCTCGGTGTTTGGCGGTGGCGAGGAAGGCCACGTTTTGAACAATGTGGACCTCGACGTGAGCGAAAACGCCAAAATCGGCACCTTGGGCTATACCAATGTGGACGGCAATGTTTTCGGTGGAGGTCGTGGTTTCACTGGTTGGGCTTTGACTGCTGGAACCGTGGGCGGTAACATCGACATCGACATTACGGGCGGCACTATGCTCGGCTCCGTGTATGGTGGCGGTCGTTTGGCCTCGGTGGGTACCTATCTCGTAGAAAAGGATATTCCTGACCCTGAAAACCCGAGCCAAACCGTAATAAACCCGCTTTACGGTCGGTTCCAGCCTGGCGATAATCATGGTTTCATTGACATCAACATTAGCGGTGGCACTATTGGCAACGACCATGAGATTGAAAAACTCACCCATGCCAAGCCCGACACCAAGGGTGGCAATGTCTACGGCGGCTGCATGGGTAAATTCGTTGAAAAGACAGGCGATGACACACCTATTTGGCCATCCTTGGCCCGTGCCAAGGAGACTAATGTGACCATCACAGGCACGGTGCTCGTCAAGAATTCGGTGTATGGCGGTGGCGAAATCGGCACCTTAAGCAACAACGCCACGGTCAACATCAGCGGCGGCACCATTGGCGGAAACTACGGAACTGGGAACTTCTGCGGTCATGTATTTGGTGGCGGCAGGGGTATCGACGATCCAGCCATTTCATTGAATGTCGAAAATGACTCCACTTTGGTTGCAGCCTATCTCGCAGGTCGTGTGTATGGCAACACTACCGTCAACATCACTGGCGGCCAAGTGTATGAAAACGTCTACGGCGGCGGCGAAGTGGCCAGCGTGGGCTGGGTGAAGGATGACGGCACTATGGTGAACGGCCTCGCTCAGGTCAATATGACTGGTGGTATCATCGGCCCCTTGGACGGCTCAGGACTTAACGGCTTTATCTTCGGCGGTCCCAAGGGCGGTAACGATGCAGCCATGAAAGCATACTGCAACGTGAACAACACCGGGGTAAATGTGGGATACGCAGACAACAATTCCAACCGCGTTTGGGGTTCGCTCTTCGGTGGCGGCAGCGACGGTCATGTGCTTGGAGATGCTATGGTGACAGTTACGAATGGCACTATCGGTACCACTGGCATCACTTCATGGGATGGCAACGTCTTTGGCGGAGGCCGTAATTTCCATGAGGTAAGCGAAACCGCTGGCCGTGTTGGTGGCAACACTACCGTCAACATTTTAGGCGGCCACATGCTCGGTTCCGTCTTTGGTGGCGGTCGTCTCGGCTCTGTCGGTATTGATGTCAACGGCGACACTATAGTCGGCCCTGCCCACGGCTACACTACCGTCAATGTGGGCGGACAATTCCAAATCGGTGATATCAACTTCGTCCAAACTGGCAATATCGACATCGGTCACCAGATTACTGACCCGTCTCATCCCGTCGAGCGCGTGGGCGGCAACGTGTATGGCGGTGCCAAGGGTAAGGCGGGTGCGCCTGGCACCTTAGTAACCCGCGTGTCGAAGGTGAAACAAACCACAGTGAACATTAGGGAGAAGAGTGACTTCGAGACGTGGATCGAAGGCTCGGTGTTCGGATCGGGTGAGGATGGCCACGTTCTGAAAGACACCTACGTCAACATCTTTGATGGCCAAATCGGTGGCCACGATTACGGCGACTTCACCCCCTGCGCCGACCCCTACCACGGCAATGTGTATGGTGGCGGTCGCGGTGTCGATACGTATGAAGATCCTGAACACCCTGGTACCTTTGTACACAGCACAACTGCTGGCTGGGTGCAAGGCAACACCAATGTCAACATGTATGGCGGCCATGTCATCCGTAATGTGTATGGCGGCGGCAACTTGGCCTCGGTGGGCAACCCCGACGAACAAGATCCGCAACCAGGCCAAGACTACAAAACAGGTTTGGCTTCGGTGACCATCACCGGCGGCACCGTCGGAACGACTAACGAGGACGAGAACTATGGTAATGTGTTCGGCTCGGCTCACGGTGGCGTGAGTGGCGAGTATGTCCATTTGGCCTTCGTCAAAAACACCCACGTGACCATTGGCCAAACAGCTCAGATTTTCGGCTCGGTGTTTGGCGGTGGCGAGGATGGCCATGTGAGAAAGAACACTCTTGTCGATATCGAAGGTGGTATCATCGGCGATGAAAACGACGTCGCCAACCAGCCTCTCGACGGTAATGTGTATGGCGGCGGACGCGGTCTGCTGCTCAATGGCGATAGTCAATCGGCAGGTGAGGTGTATGGTTACACCACCGTCAACATCAAGAATTCGACCGTCAGCGGGACCAACTACACGCCCGAAATCTGGCACAATGTGTTTGGCGGAGGTAGCCAAAGCGTGGTGCGAGAATATAAGGTGGTCAACGTGTCGGGAGGCTTGGTACATGGCAGCGTGTTTGGCGGTAGCCGTGAGATTCCTGAACAGCGTCCAAACAAGGCTCCTCGTTGGGTCAACATGTGGGGTGGAACTGTCGAAGGCAATGTGTATGGTTGTAGTTACTATGGTGTAGATGACAATCCGTCGTCAAATCCTTACGATCCGAAGGGCTGGGCTTCGTTCGTCAACATTAGTGGCGGCACCATCGGCACAGACTCCAATGGAGGCATCGAAGGCGGCAATGTGTATGGCGCAGGCTACGGCGGCAAAGTGAAAGGCTCGGTGGCCGTCTTGATAGGTAAGAACGCCATCGTTGAAACATCAAATGATACTGAAGATGAGTTCTATGGCAAAAACATCCACAAACCAGCCGACCCTGTCATAGCCAATCTCGACATCAAGGGCAACGTGTTTGGTGGATCCTATGGAAGTATCGGCTCAACGGATTGGGAACACTCGTTTAACGTGTCGGGCTTCAGTAGAGTATACATTGATGGCACTGACTACAACACTACAATTGCAAGTCCAGTCACTGGTACTGACGATTATATGAACATCGGAGGCGGTGTGTATGGCTGTGGCACCAACTGCGAGTCAGGTGAGAAAGGCCGCAACATCCTCGTCAGGAATTATGGCAAACGAAATCCTGAGGGCGACCCGGTAGCCGAGTTGACCCAGGCTTCTCGTACACTGACCACCATCCAGCGTGGCGATATTATCTTGCTTGACAACACCAATGTCAACCTGAGTGGTGCAGCCGACATCAGCCAATCCGACTCTGAAAGGGCGTTTGCCGTTCTTCAGGTGGATAAGGGCGTGTATGTGACCAATGCCTCCGGCATGGTGCTGGGTGCCGTTGGTGCTCCTGCTTACATGGACTCCATCCATGAGGTAAGAAGCCTTTATCTGAAAGATAATTCAGGCACCAGTTATGACCAAATGGACGGTGGCGATAATACCAACTGGGAATGGATTGGCATCAAGGACAGCGACAACCATTTGTATCGCATCCATGCTACGGGAGACCCAACTCAATTGGCAACAAAAGAAGAAAACGTCATCATCTTCAACGGTGATTCGAGGCTTTATGTGCGCTATTTGGATGAAAGCGGGCCTGCCAAGAAAAGGATGTATGGCCTGCTGCAAGGTTTTTTCAGGATGCGTAGCCCATTCTCGCCTCGTGGCACGGAGAGTTTTGCCTACGCCCGCCCGAAATTGACTCCGAAAAACAATCCCATCAGAGTTGAAGAGTTTGATAATTCGGTCGACACTCGCAACGAGGGCGATGGCGGTTTCCTGAGTTATGATAACGGGAACAACTTCTTTACGCAGCCAGAGACAGTCCTGTATTATACTTACACAACTACTGGCGACGATGGCGGAAGCATCTACACCAAAACAAAACAATACCCCTATTTCAACATCGGCGAGTATGTGCTGAATAGAGAAAGTAGCGAGATGGATATGGAGGAGTTCCGTGAGTGGGTGTTGCCAACCATTCCGGGCAAAATTTGGTATGTCGACGGTAGAGGTATTGGCAATGGCGGTTGGGGCAAGGATGATTACCACCAATTAAAATGGGGACATTTCCCCGATATGCCCAAAGAGACCATTACTGGTGATATGGGAATTTACAACGATATTAACGACAACTCTCACGAGCATAATTATGAAGACTTTAGTCCAGCAGACGACATCATTTATGTGGTTGGACCTGTTGAGGCGATTAAGGAAAAGGAAAACCTAAACAAATTGCCACAGTATCAGTTGAAGTTGTATCGTTATCCTGGTAGACACATGATGAGTAATGACCAATATGATGAGACAGTCGTTGTTGATGCGGAGCATCCTGCAACTGCACCTGATGATGAAGCGGCATGGAATGGCCAAACACAAAACTCTACAGTAGGACCTGGTGCCAACTTGGGAATGATGATCCATGCCAACAAGACAAACTTCGTGATGGAGAATGTGTTGGTGGACGGCTTGTTTGGAGCCGAACCAGATGATATTACGACACATAACATCCCAACCTCTTTTACAAGTACTCAAGTGTACAAAGTGAACAAGCCGATGTTGGTGGTTGACACTGTTGGCAATCCATCAAAGCAATCAAGCCTCACCTTGAAGGGCTTCAGGACCACTACTAACGTATCAGGTGAAATCGAAGTCGTGACCAATGGCACCATCTTGCAGCGTGGCTACAATGGCATTGATGCGGCTGCTACATGGTACTACGATGCTGACTACGATTGTTATACGGAATCAACCTCTGGTGGCCAGCAAGTAATTACCGTTACTCCACAAGGAGGAGGTTTGTTTGTCGACAAGGATGCCTCCTCCACTGTGAATGTGGAAGGCTTGGTGACCATACAAGGCAACAAGCAACGCCGTATGGTTGGATCGGATGACAGGCCCGTTGAGAGCAATGTCTATCTGCCCACCTTCTCCAAGAGCCTCAACATTACTGACGCATTGACCGCAGAGGATAATGTTAAGACTTTGATCGGCATCACCAGCCCGATACGTAATAAGGCGGATCATTACCAGAGCAACACCTTCTCGCCTATTGCTGTGACACAAACTCCTACTATTGCTCAAAACGCTTGGAATAACTGCAACTTTCTCGATGACCAGAACTGGTTCTTTGTCAGGGAAGACTGGGGCGCCGACCCCAATCACCGAAGAACCACTTACTATTGTGAAGGTGATGTTGAAGGCCAAGTTGTTCAACCGAATACCTTGTATTTTGGCTGGACATGGGCCAATGTGGTGAGGAAGCAACCTGCGGGCTATGTTGAGAGTGATGACAACATCACCATTTCGACAGAGGAAGGCTTGGCTTGGCTTATCAGCCAGTCAGCCGGCATGAACGGTGTGAACCCACCGATTGGTTTTATGAACAAATCCATCTCTCAGACCAAAGACTTTGACATGGAGCAGTATGTGTGGGTGCCAGTTGGAACTGATGTCACTCCTTTTGTGGGTAGTTACGACGGCAAAGGCCATCTCATTGAGGGTCTCAGTATCGAATACCTCGGTTTGGGTGACAAGATTTATAGACGTACAAATTACGGTATGTTTGGCAAGGTTGGAGGTGAAGGCAACGTCAACCGCACTTTCTTGGTAAGCGGCTTGATTGCACCTGAGAGTATCCTTTCTATATCAAGTTCTGGTAATTCAAGTACAGTTTACAACTTAGGCGGCTTGGTTGGTAGCCTCAATGGTACTGCGACGGTTTCCAACAGCGAGTCGGCTGTGAAAATTGATTGTCCCAACTATCAGAATGCGAATAATGTGGTCGCGGGAGGTTTGGTGGGATTGATGTCAAATGGTCACATCCATTCTTCCATGGCCATGCCGGATGTCATTATGGGTGCATGGCCCCAAGGTCATATTGGTGGTTTGGTAGGTAGCTCCACGGCTGGTACCATCTACAACTCTTTCACTAATGCTCGATTCGATGTTGATGGAAATAACGGCACCGATGGCTATAACGATGGTGTCAGAATTGGAGGATTGGTGGGCGACAACGGCACGTCAGAAGCTACGGGTGCCATGATGATGAACTGTTATGCCGCTGTGCATGGTTGCAAAAACCTTAGCCCAACCAATTTTGGTAGCATTGCAGCTTCTAACAAGGTGAATGTAGTCGATGACGAAGTCATACCTATGATTGATAGTTGCTATGTGATGCAGGATAGTTGTGTGATACATATTCCATCTTCGGAGCATTATAAGTTCGTCATAATTGGCAATGACCAACATTACTCGAGTTGTCACCAATACACGCCTGTTTCCAGTGCCGACAAGTACGGTTACATGTATTTGGACAACACGTTGAAGTTGGGTGAAGGTGCGACGGTTGACACTGTCATGTTTCGGGTATTGAACAAATGGGTGGATGATAATAATGGCTCTGGCCATACATACGCTCGTTGGGCGCGTCCGGGATTGCAGGAAATCAATGGCGACCTGCCCGTGCTGCTGATTGATAACTATAGTAACAATACCAATGCCTACATTGGTCAGGGTGATTTCCGTAGTGTGGGCACGTACGCTGGTGGCCCAGCCTTGCAGTATGGCGGCACAGTGCGTGATGGCGATGCTCTTAATGCAGCTCTCACCCGACCTTTGGAGAAAAAGAAGATAGATGATGAACCAGAGGAAGATATTCCTGATTATCTCTTTGTTTATGGTGATGTTGATAATGTAGGAGCAGATTTGACTATTACCCAAAGCAAGGTAAGCATCCATGAGGATGTGTCCATCCTTCATCCAGGTTCTTTGGCGGATTATAGATACAACTATGTCGGTATCACTTTCGACAACTCTTGCGGCAAAGCCACTTCAACGCCGGGCGTCAACTATGGACTCAACGGGTTGGGAATGGGCGGCTACCCATTGCCCCGCGACTGGCACATGTTCTCAACTCCGCTGCAAATGGCTCCGTTGGGATTCGAGTATTATTTGAACGCTGATTATTCTTCTGATGAAAATAATACCAACAGAAACACTTATTCAAGTGGCTATGTCGGGACTTATTACAACAACATTTGGACGAATCCATCAACAGAGTTCAGTTGGTTAAATAACGGTGGAAGTGGCGACAACCGCTATTGGATGAAGGGTTGGGTAAATAGCCAAAGCCCCAGAAATTCTTCAAGTTTTGATGAGAATAAATGGGTGGATGGTTACTTCCCAAGCCAGTATAGAGATAGGTTTGGAGAAGGTTGCATCGAAAACACTGATGAGTGGGGTCGTTACCCCTATGGCATGGACTTCTACACTTGGACCGAGCCAGACTACCACTGGATCAACTTCAAGCGCAACGGTCCCAACCACTGGCACACGGACACCAGAGGGGAGGACGATCACTGGCATCTTGAGTATAAGCCTTATGGCATTTATGATGAAGATAATGGGAAACCTAAGAATGTCAACGAGGAGTACCTCATTGTGGGTCGTGGCTACATGGCCTCCATCGGCACCGAGACCTTTATGCAAAGCCACGGCAGATTGAATAAGGACATAAGTCAAAGCGATGCCGGCAACGATGCGGGTTTGGGCATTTTGTTGACGAACACATCAGATTCTAAACTTCCCGGTTGGAACCTTGTTGGCAATCCCTATCACGGCTATTTGGACTTTAATTTGGTTGGAGCAGGTAATAGTGTATTGAATCAGCATGGAGCGGAAGGTGCGTTCTATGTGGTCTACAATGCCGATAAGTTTGATGTGATAGAAGGAAAAGCCAGCACAGCCTTCAGGTATTATCCCGTAAATGGATCCATAAATGGCGACTACGCAGAACGCTACCTGCACCCTCACCAAGGCTTCTATGTGAAATCAGGTGGTGGAGCCTTGCAATTCACAGAAAGCATGTTGGTGTCGCGTGCTGATGTGGGTACTGGAGGCGACTTCCGCGACGAGCGTCCTGCCTATCCTTTGGTCAACCTTTACCTGAGCAGCGACAATGGCTGCGCCGACGTGACAGTCATCGAGTTTAATCGTCCCGAATGGGGCGGCGCTCGCAAGTTGAAGGAACTTCGCGTGGGCAACGGTTTGTTCTATGGTCACCATGACGACGAGAACTACGCAGCCCTCTTTGTGAAAGAAGGAACGAAACAAGTTCCTGTGAGATTCGAAGCCAAGGAGGACGATATCTTCACCATGAAGTGGAATACGGCCAATGGCGACTTCCACAGCATGTATCTCATCGACAACATTGCGGGCATTCAGTACGACATGCTTCGTAACGATAATTACATCTTTGAGGGTCATAAGAGTGACTATAAGTCACGCTTCCTCATCGTGTTCGAAGTGACTGACGTGGAAGAGAATTTGGAAGGTTTCCACAACTTCGTCTTCTTCGACGGCTCACAGTGGATTGCCACAGGTGAAGGCAACTTGGAGTTCATCGACCTGCTTGGCCATGTTTTGTGGAGTGAACGTCTGACGGGTGGACAAACCCGCATCAGCTTGCCCGAGGTGGCGAAGAGCCTTTACATGTTCCGCTTGACAAATGCTCACGAAACCAAAGTTCAGAAAGTCTTAGTAAAATAAAGGAGTACAAAAAAGAGGCAAATAAATAAGTATTAGAGTGGCTATGCCGACCAGTACCTCCCGCTTGGCGACGGCCTGCTTCTGTTGGGAGGCCTCGGCGTTGCCTATGGCTTTGCCAAAAGGAAGAAATCAAAAAGATAGTTCTGAACTTTGACCTGCATTTATTGGAATCGCTCTGCCATGAAACATTTTATGGCGGAGCGATTTCCATTTTTCTTATGGAAAAATAATACGCTTTTCGTGCAATAATTAGATTGTGTATCGAATTTTTATAACTTTGTGGCCAAATTGAAACGTCAAACTTACCAAATTATTCGCTATGGAAGTCAAGAGAGTTTTTGATCTTCTTCAGAATTATGTGGAGAAGTATCCCGACCAAAAGACAGCCCTTGCCGGAAAGAAGAATGGGCAATGGGTGCATTACAGCATCCAGGATTATATTGAATATACCAATGCCTTGAGCTATGCACTCATGGAGTTGGGCATTGAGAAAGGCGACAAGGTGGCCATGATCCTCACCAATCGCCCCGAATGGAACATGCTCGACATGGCCATCAGCCAAATCGGTGCTATCAATGTGCCAGTTTATCCCACCATCAGCGAGGAAGACTATCGCTATATCCTTGGCGATTGCGATGCGAAGATGGTCATTATCGACGGCCTCTCCGTGATGAACAAGGTGACCAACATTTTGCCCGATGCGTCTAATGTGAAACTAGTCTACACAATGGTGAACCGTGAGAAATATCCCTATTTCGACCAATTATTGCAAATGGGTAGGGAGCATCCCCATGCCGAGGAGCTCGCAGCCCGCAAGGCTGCCGTTGATGAAATGGAGTGTGCCACCATCATCTACACTTCTGGCACAACGGGCACACCCAAAGGCGTGATGCTCTCGCACCACAATCTGATGAACCAGTTCAAGAACTTCTGCCAAACGCCGTCGCCATGGTCGAAACGCGCTTTCAGTTTCCTGCCGGTGTGCCACGCCTACGAGCGTGCTCTCGTCTATATGTATCATTACCTTGGAATGTCAATTTACTATGCGGAGAGTTTGGCCACCATCGCCTCCGACATGCGCGAGGTTCGTCCTACGATGATGTGCGCCGTGCCGCGTGTGCTTGAACGTTTCTATGATGCCATTTACCAGTCGGGCAAGAAACAGAAAGGCATCTCAAGAGCCATATTCTTCTGGGCCTTGCGCCTTGGCGAGCGTTATAAGATTGAAAGTGAGCATCGCAATTGGTTCTACGATTTCAAGTTGGGCATCGCCGATAAGTTGGTGTACAGCAAGATACGTCAGGGCATTGGTGCCGACAATTTTGACATCATCGTGTCGGGTGCAGCGGCCATTTCGCAAAAGATTGCTGGCTTTTTCTCGGCCATCAAGATGCCGGTCTTTGAGGGCTATGGCCTCACGGAGACTTCGCCTGTCATCACTGTTAGCAACCGCAACCCGCACGGACGCGAAGTGGGTTATGTGGGACAACCACTGCCTGGCGTGGAAGTGAAGATTGCTGAAAATGGCGAAATCATTTGCCGTGGTCACAATGTGATGATGGGATATTACAAAAAGCCTGAATTGACCCAAGAAGTCATCGACGCTGACGGTTGGTTCCATACAGGTGACATGGGCGAATTCAACCAATACAATCAACTGCGCATCACGGGCCGCATCAAGAGCCTGTTCAAGACTTCGGGCGGCAAGTACATCAATCCCGATGTGATTGAGGCCAAGTTCAGTTCTTCCAAGTTAATCGAGCAAATCCTTGTGGTAGGCGAAAACCAGAAATTTGCCGGCGCACTCATCATCCCGAACTTTGCCGAACTGAAGGCATGGTGCGCCAAAGAGAAGATTGCCTATACGACCAACGAAGAGATGATTAAGAATCCTGAGGTTCTGAAATGCTATGCCAAGGAAGTCAACGAATTGAACAAGTGCTTGGGCGAAACCGAGAAAATCAAGAAACACGTGCTCCTCGCTGAAGAGTGGAGCATCGCCAACGGCCTCCTCACGCCAACGCTCAAAGCCAAGCGCAAAGTTATCACAGCGAAATACAAGGACGTGATGGAGAAGATGTTCGCATGATTTTGTGTACCAAAATGGTACACATTGTGTGATTTTTATTATTTTTGCAGGCGCAAACCATCAAATCAAATAGTCATGTTAGTTGTAACAGGAAGAGACTTCAGGGCAAATATTTCAAAATACCTCAATGTGGCGTATGGAGGAGAAGATGTTGTCGTGAAGTCGAAAATCGGGAGTTGGCGGGTCGTTCCCATCACCGAGGACGATGTTGTCGTGAACAAGCGCGACTTGCCGTCAGAACTTCGAGGAGCGCTTATGGAAGCGAAAGAAGCCATCGAAGGAAAGCGCACTTTGAACACTTTGGACAACTTGATCAATGAACTTCAAGATACAAACGACTAGTTATTTCGATGCTGAAGCCAAACGTTTGGGGAAGCGTTACCGTAGTTTCGTCGACGACCTTAAATCCTTTCGGGACAGCATCACAGAAGATCCTTTTCAAGGAACGGAGATTATGCCGGGTATCAGGAAAGTGAGGATGAGTATTGAAACCAAAGGGAGGGGCAAGTCGGGCGGTGCAAGGGTGATTACGTTTACCTATCTTGTTTCTGAGGAAAGCGGCAATGTAATCCTATTATTGCTTTACGACAAGGCAGATGCAAGCAGCGTCAAATCCAATGTTGTCAAGAAAATAGTCAAGGATTTGGGCTTCAACATGGATCAGATGAAACGGGAAGGCGTTTTGCCGAAAAACCCATAGCTTTTGATGTGTTATATTGACGATGGCCACTTCAACAGTCAGTTGGAGCGGCCATCGTCATGGTCAGTAGTCAGAGGACAAAACGGATTACTCCAAATAAGTATATCCATAAAGCCCCGAACGATAGTTTGAAAGGAATTCCTTTCCTTCCTCAAGGGTGATCTTGCCATCCTTGACGCACTTGGTAACCCAGGTCTCCACCGTGCGAACCAATTTCTTCGGGCTGTATTGCACATATTCCAATACGTCGGCAACGGTCTCGCCATCAATAACTTGGTCGATGTAGTAGCCTTTTTCATCCACTGAAATGTGTACGGCATTGGTGTCGCCAAACAGATTATGAAGGTCGCCGAGGATTTCTTGATAGGCACCCACAAGGAACGCACCTATATAATAATGCTCCTTGTCGCTGAAAGTGTGCAGCGGGATGGTATGCGGCGTGCCTTTGCCTACGAAGTTGGTGATTTTGCCGTCGCTGTCGCAGGTGATGTCTTGCAAGGTGGCCAAATGGGTTGGATTCTCGTCCAAACGCTGGATGGGGATGATGGGGAACAGCTGGTCGATGCTCCACAAGTC
Source organism: uncultured Bacteroidia bacterium (assembly GCA_902782455.1). Taxonomy (GTDB): domain Bacteria; phylum Bacteroidota; class Bacteroidia; order Bacteroidales; family F082; genus Limimorpha. Next base: position 36,040 of record CACZNA010000036.1, read on the forward strand.
AGGCAGCGACTGGAACAAGGAGAAGTTGCAGAAATATTTGTCGGCCAATAGTTTAGGCAACGAGGTGAAGTCTTCTGGAACACGTTTCAGGTCGTTGGCGATGTGGTTCACCTCGCGGGCTATGGTCCAGAACAGACGCTCGATTTTGGCGCGTGACTTGAGGTCGAGCAGGCCAAGGCTGAACAGGTTGAGGGCTTCCTCGCGGATTTCTTGCGCGTCGTGCCAAATCTCCAACGATGAGCTTTTGTTCAGTTCGTCCCACGACTCGTAAAGCTCCTTGATGAGCTCGTGGTCGCCTTTTTCGGGTTCTTCGTTGTCGTCCCACTTGGGTAGTGAAGTGGTTTCCAATACCTCAAAAATCAACACGGAATGGTGTGCGGTAAGTGCGCGCCCCGACTCGCAGATGACGTTGGGGTGGGGGAGTTCGTTTTTGTCGCAAGCATCAACAAGGGTGTAGATGGCGTTGTTGGCGTATTCCTGAATGCTGTAGTTGACCGAACTGGCGCTACTGGAACGTGTGCCGTCGTAGTCGACACCAAGACCGCCGCCCATGTCGACGTATTCAATGTTGTAGCCCATCTTGCAGAGTTGCACATAAAACTGTGCCGCTTCGCGCAAGGCCACGTTGATTTTCTTGATTTTACTCACTTGGCTGCCGATGTGGTAGTGCACCAGTTTTAGGCAGTTTTTCATGTCGTGTTCATCAAGGAAGTCAAGGGCTTCGAGAAGTTCCGACGAGTTGAGGCCAAACTTGCTGCCGTCGCCACCCGACTCTTCCCATTTGCCAGCCCCTGAGCTGGCCAATTTGATGCGCACACCCAAATTGGGTGTAACTTTCAATCGGCGGGCGATTTTCGTCGTGATTTTCAGTTCGTTGAGTTTCTCGATGACGATGATGATTTTACGGCCCATCTTTTGTGCCAAAAGAGCCAGTTCGATGAACTCCTCGTCCTTGTAGCCATTGCAGATGATGAGCGAGTCGGCATCGGTGTTGAGGGCGATGATGGCGTGAAGCTCAGGCTTCGAACCCGCCTCAAGGCCGATGTTGACCTTCTTGCCGTGGCTGACGATTTCTTCGACCACGGGGCGCATTTGGTTCACTTTGATGGGCAGCACCACCGTGTTTTGTCCTTTGTAATCGTATTCCTTGGCCGCCTCCTTGAAGCAGGAGTCGATTTTCGTGATACGGTCGTCGAGGATGTCAGGGAAACGCAACAGCATGGGAGCGGAAACGTTTCTAAGTGCCAGTTCGTCAACAAGTTCTGGAAGGTCGACGGAAGCACAGCCTTCTTTTGGAGTCACAGTCATGTGGCCTTTCTCGTTGATGGAAAAATAATGTCCGCCCCAGCCTTTCACGTTGTAAAGGTCCTCGGAGTCTTCAATGCGCCATTTTCTCATTGCTTCAGTTTTTGTTTGTTTTAATGGGGTGCAAAACTAATAAAAAGTATCGGTTTTGCACGGTTTTCTTTATTTTTGCAGAAAATTATTTGTGATGCAACTCATTATCGACAGCGGCTCCACCAAAATGGAATGGATTCTCTTGGACGGGAAAACGGTGAAAAACCGCTTCACGACCGAGGGGTTCAACCCAAATTATTCTGATATTCAATGCCTTGAAAACGTGACAATGTCTGTAGAGACATGCCATGGTGCGTCTCTACGAGATGAAATCCAATCCATACATTATTACGGCACTGGATGTGGCACCGAAAAAAATTGTCATTTAATAAAAGAAGTGTTGCAACGGCATTTTCCACAGGCCGAAATCACTGTCACCCATGACCTGATGGCTGCCTGCCATGCTGTTCTCGGACATGAAAAAGGTATTGCTTGCATCCTTGGAACAGGTTCAAATTCATGTGTTTACGATGGTGAAAGAATCATAGAAAGAGCCGTTTCGTTGGGCTATCTCGTCGGTGACGAAGGTAGCGGGATGCACATTGGCAGAGAAGTGGTGCGAGCGTATTTTTATGGCTTTATGCCTGAAGACCTGCGACAACAATTCGCCGACGCTTTTCACCTTGAACAGAAAGATTTCATCCAACAGCTGTATCATAACGAACAGCCGTCAAAGTATCTAGCCTCCTTCGCCAAATTCGCTGGCGAGCATCAAGACAATCCTTTCATTCACGACTTGGTTGTACATTGTTTCGATGAATTTATTAAGGCTTTTGTTCTTCGGTTTGGCGATTGCAAATCGTTGAAAATTAGCTTTATCGGCTCTGTGGCTTTTCATTTTCAAGACATCTTGAAGGAGTGCATAAAAAGCCATGACCTCACTATGGGCGAGGTCATGACATCTCCTGCGGCAGGTTTGGTGCGCTATTATTCCGAATAAACGGCCATCATCGAGCCATCTTGACGATGCGTTGTGCGCTGCTGCTGTCGCCATAATTCAGCTGGAGCAGATATGTGCCATCGTTCAAGTCGCTCAAGTCGAGGTCAATAACCGTATCGAAAACCTTTTGCTCTTTCACCAAGCGACCGAAAACATCATAAACGCTGACGCTCTTGACAACCTTTTCGGCCATGATGTTTACTATTGAAGCAAACGGGTTGGGATAGATTTGGCAAGTGGTCATGCGTTCCTCTAAGCCTTCCGTTGAAAGGAAATGTGCCACGTATTCTTCGGATTCCGTCACGGTGAAGGTGTAGCTTGCTTCGGTTGAAACCTGAATGCCGTTCTTTGTCCAATTGACGAAAGTGTAACCTGCATTGGCTGTGGCCGTTAAGGTACAGCTTGCGCTTTGGTTGTAGGTGCCACCACCCGCGACGGTGCCGCCTTCGCTTGGGTCGGCAGCAAGTGTGATGGTATAAGTCGGGCTGCTGATGGATACCGTTTGGATGTTTTGCCCAATCATGGGATAGTTGGTGGAAATCACGCGGATTTGGTACTGGCCATCAGCCACATTAGGGATTTGTGCTGAAATACTGCCGCTGTTATTGGTGGTGACGCGCCCCAATTCAGTAGGGTTGCTGAAGCTGCCGTTGGCATTGGAAAGCTGGGCAATGACCTGATTTGCTGAGGCATTGAGATTTTCGGGCGACATGGTCCCACTCAAAGAGAAGGGAATGGTGATGGCCTCACCGGGCGTAAATGAAGTGGAGGCCAGTTGTCCCATGCTTAGGGTGGGGTTGTAGACGAGCAACACATCGTCAAGAAACAAATCATCGTTGGTGCTTCCCGTGCCGGGTGATTCATTGGTAGTGGCCATGAAAAGTATGTAGCGCACATCGGTGCATGGACCATTGTTGACGAAGGGGATGCTCAATCTGGTCCAGTTGTAGGCTCCTCCGTTGGCCGAAGTGCGGGTGAATCTTTGGTCAGCCGTGGCCATATGCATGTTGGAGGGTGATTCGGTGCCGTTGGCAATAAGCTGATAGTCAGCATCACCGTGGACAACAGCCTTCACTTGTGCCTTGTGGGAAGTGCTTTGACTGCGGAAACACACCCAAACGGAGAGCGAATCGGGGAGTTGGGTGATGGGGGTGTTGTATACGCTCTGGGAACGTTGGGTGTAGTTGTAGTTGCTTGAGCCAGAGGGCGACATGCTGCCGGCATTGATGCGTCCGTTGGTGACGGTGCCATTGGCTGTAACACCTATGATGCTACTGGGATACAGTCTGACGCACTTAGATCCGGAAGAACCTGGACGGGTTTGGTTGGATTGCTCAACTGAATTGGGCATCATGCTCGACCATGTGCCTGTAGCCGTTCCACCCGAGTGCCAATGCACAGGCTCACTGACTGATTCGGCCTCGCGTGTAGTCCATTGCTCAAAGCCACGGTTGTCGAATTGAGGGCCGTACTGGGCAAAAAGTGTCATAGTGGAAATGCTGAAGACAAACAGCAAAAAAAGACTTTTGTGGAATTTCTTCATCTTGGTTTTTTTGAAATAAGATGCGCAAAAGTAATGAAAAAGGTAGACTCAAAGGATAAAATCTCAATCAAATGTTTTTTTCCGTATTTTTGCACCTCAATTTTTAAAGCTATGAAAAGAGTATTAATCACATTTACGTTGCTGCTTTTCGCTGTCGCAGCGAAAGCGCAATGGACGCTGCAAACCTACGCCGAGTACGACTACACGCGCACTTCGGGAAGTAGTGCATCTTTGGCCTTGAAAGCTGATTGTCAAATGTTTGAAAACTTTAACATCGGTTTCGGCTATCAAGGCACTACGCTGAACCGCCATGCCATCAACCTGCAATACCAGATTGACTTGTTGAAGGCGGAAAGCGGTACGCTCTATTTGGAAAACCGCTACCTGTACCGCCTGTTTCCGAACTACAAACTTCAGGAATTCAATGCCTTGCTGGATTTGGGCTGGCGCAATCGCCATTTCAATTTCCAGTTGGGCCTGACCAACCGCTACACGGCTCCCATTCCGCTGCGCAAGAACGGTGGCATGGATGTGACTTTCGAGCCGATGAACATTACCTTCTGCGTCGAGGGCAATCTGTTCGACCAAGAGCATCCGTGGAATGTGGGTGGACGCATCTCGAATTACAGGGATTTCGTCATCGAGCGTTTCACCTTGTTTTTCTATAGCCTCAATGGATATTACGACTTTGGCAACGGCCTGCGCATGACAGCTGAGGCAGGAGTGCATCCCTGCGGTATACTCAACCTGTCGGCACAATACAACGGCTGGTTTGGCAATGTGGGACTAATTTGGAAACCTTAAAACTGAACATCATGAAAAAATTACACCTTATATTATTTGCCGCAGCAGCGATTTTTGTTAGTAGCTGCGACCGTTTGGACATGGCCGCAATGGTCATCAACCGCAGCGACACCGAGGAGCGCGTGGCCGACTGGCTCGACTACAACAGCCAGAATCCGATGCCCGTCATCGAGAACGTACCTGACGAATACCGCATCTATTCCACTTCCGACGCACACTATTCTGATCGCGATGGATTTGAACTACAAGGCCCAAAGGACCGTTTGTACAAATACGTGACCACCGAGCGCAACGACCCGAAGGCCATCTTCTCCCTCCTTGTGGGTGACTTGGCCAACCAAAGCGGAGAGGCAGGCTACATAAGGGTGGATTCTTCCTTGTGTTTCAATGCCACGACCCAGGCCAAAAACGACCCGTGTTTTACCGTCCTTGGCAACCACGACCTGTATTATGATTGCGCCAAATTCTACAAGCAACATTTCCACACCTCGACCTACACCGTGACGGTGAAGACCGTTGGTGGCCATAAAGATTTGTTCGTCCTTTTGGATTCGGGCAACGGAACCTTCGGCGAGCGACAGATGGAGTGGGTGAAAGAACAACTTGAGCATCGTGCCGACTATCGTCACTGCTTCGTCGTCAGCCACAATTGGCTGTTCCGCACGTCGTACAACTATACCACTACTCCGGCTGCCAACCTGCCGCAAGACGAGCAATACGCCTTTATGGACTTGATGAGCCGCAGCAATGTAGAATTGGTGCTGATGGGCCATTTCCACATGCGCGAGCAGCGTCATTTCGGCGGCGTGCAATATGTGATGACCGACAACCTCAACGATGGCGGAAAGCCGAGTTGTTTGGTGCTGACGGTAGGTGAGAAGGTCAGTTATGAGTATGAGGAACTGGAAATGGAGTAAAAAAGTCTCTACCATCCGTTTTTTAACACGCTGAATCATAAACAATTAAAATCGGGCAGTCCGCAAAGGTCTCTACCAGGAGCCAAGCCTTGCGAATCGCCCGATTTTTCATTATACTTTTGCATGGTCAAACCTAAAATTGTACCATGTAATGAAAACAAGGAACCTGATTCTCACAACTGCATTTGCAGCCTTTGCGACGGCTGCTTTTGCCCAAGTCGAAATCCCTGAAGTGAAACCTAAGGCCGACAGCCTCCAAATGGCAGTGGACACTTTGCTGCTTGAAGGCTTCACCATCACGGCGGAGCGGCCATTGTTCTCGGTGGAAGGCGAGAAAACGCTCTACCAAGTCGCCGACGACCCTACCGTGCAAGGCGGTGTGGCTTCCGATGCCTTGCAGAACGCGCCCGGCGTGAGTGTGGATGTGGAAGGCAACATCACCTTGCGCGGGACTTCCTCGGTGGAAATCTGGATCAACGACCAGCCTTCGAACCTCACGGGAGAAAACCTCAAAAGCTACATTCGGACCTTGCCCGCCAATGCCATCGACCGCATTGAAGTCGTCACGAACCCCTCGGCACGCTACGCCACCTCCGCCGACGGCATCATCAACATTGTGATGAACAGCAAAATCAAGCGGAATGAGTTCCTGTGCTTTGGCACAAATGTTTCTTCGCAGCCTTTCGTGATGCCTTGGGCATCCTACGTTTGGAAAAACGACAAATGGACGGTGAATGCATACGTCAGCACCTATTTCTATCACGGCGAGAACGATATGGAATTTGACCGAAACCTCTTTCGGAAAGACGAAAACGACAGCCTCGTTCAGGCCAGCCAGAGTCATAGCATAAGACACACCAAATATTTCACCTACAGTCCTGGAGGCTCCGTGAACATCACTTATTCGCCTGACAAGAAGAACACCTATGCCTTTTGGCTGAACTGTTGGGATTCATTCGGCTCCTCGGAAACGAAGACAGAGCGGGAACGCACGGAGTATTTGGAGCAGGCAGGAGTTTATAAATACGCATTTGCCATTAACTCAAATAGCAACTATTTGTTTCTCAACTCAGGGCTTTATTACCAGCACAAATTCAACGAAGAAGGCCATAACCTGACCGCCCGAATGAATGGTTTTTTGAACCGCCAAGTCATGCCCTTGGAAGACCACACCACCTATACCTTGCCCTCGTCTCGCGAAAGGGTTTTCAAGATGGATTATCTGTCTTCCAATGCGCCCATTTCGGCAAATGTCGATTACAACCTGCCGTATTCCAAAAACGGCGAGTTCAGCATGGGGCTGAGAGGCAGTTGGGAGGACGGGACGAATCGGAATGTGGTGGACACCTTGACGAACAACGGCTATGTGAGGGATTCCGTGATGAGTTACGACTATCACTATAGGAACCAGAATTGGGGCGGTTATTTCATGGTGCAGCATCGTTTTGGCGATTTCATCGTGCAGCCGGGCATCAGCGTGAATTATTTCCGGACTGGCATTGTCTTTCCAGAAGCTCCTGATTATGACTTCGTTGACGACCATTTCGATATCACACCTTCGCTGCATCTCTCTTATCGCACCAAGTCGCTGCATAACTTCAAAATGAGTTATTCCATGAAGGTGAACCGTCCCACGGCGATGCAGCTCAGCCCTTTCAACCACTACGATGAAGAATCATACACTACGGGAAATCCCAAGTTGGAGCCCATTTATACCCAAAACATGGAAGCCAGCTGGACGAAATACTGGGACGACTTCGGCTCGGTGGGCTTGACGGCTTATTACAAGGGCAAGAAAAACGAGATCAACACCATCAATGAAGCAGGATATCATGAGCATTACGGAAGAGTTGTGCTTTTCACAAGACCGGTCAATGTGGGGCGTTCCTATATGGCTGGCGGCGAGTTCAATATGATGTACAGGCCAAGCGGGATGTTCAACCTGAGGTTTTATGCCAACGTGTACGATTCCTATCTTGAGACAGATTATGGCGTGTTGAAAACTTTGGAAAAGAATGATTTATGGTCGTATAGCCTGCAATTGAGCGTGTGGGCGAAATTGTGGAATCGTTTGGAAGTCCACGCTTCGGCTCGCTACAACTCGCCTGTGCAGACGCTGTTCAACCAAGTCGGAGCGAATTATTCCATCGATTGCGGGATGCGCACCGATTTCTTCAACCATAAACTATCGGTGTTCGTCAACGGCAACGACCTTTTCGGACTGATGCACTACAGCAACACTTATACGAATCCATTATCGAGCGGAAGTTACTCCAGCCGAAGCAATTCCACTTATCTCTGTGTGGGGTTTACCTTGCGTTTCGGGAATGTTGAATTGGAGAATGAAGCCCAGACGGCTGGCGAAAAAGGTGGGCAATAATTGTTGAGTTGTTGCGTTGTTGAATTGTTGAATTGATGAATCGTTGAGACGATGGTGAATTTACTTTACAAATCAAGATGTTGGTTGGCCTTCGCGCTGATATGCCTTTTGGCTGCCTGCAATGTGAAATCCGACATGGACAACATGGAGCGGACGGTGTTGGAGATTGAAGGCAAATTCAGCAGGGGAGAGGATGTCTCTCAAGACACCTCCATCTTTCAAGCGCGGCGATATTTCAACCTCACCGACGATGCCGAGATGAAGACCTTGTCGGCACTTTACAGCGGATGCGTCTATTGGCAGCGGAATGATTTTGATTCCGCCATGTCTGCATTGAACGAGGCCATTGTTTTGGCACGTTCCTCCGAAGACATCAAACTGATGGAAAAGGTGCAGACTACCATTTCTGCTCTCAATGGCGACTTGGACCATAGCGAGAATATGATTAGCGTGTTTTTGCATCGGCGCAAAATGCTCGTTATCATTTCGTTGGTGTTGGTTGTAGCGGTTGTCTTGGTGTTTTTCCTCTTGTATCGTGCCGCGCAAAAACGGGCTACGATAGCTGAACTGAACCTTGACATTACCCGTTTGCAACAAGAATCCGAAACCTTGGCCGAAACCAATCGCAACAACCTGATTCGCAAGGTGATGATGATTTACAAGGTGTTCTTGATAGGCGAAAACAAAGACATCGACAAGGCTTCATTCCAAAAGCTGAAATCTTGCGTTTGCGGACGCGAGGCCGACAATGCATACGATGCCATCTTTGAGGAATACAATAAGGTCTATCCCAATGTGGTTCAGCGTATTAAGGACAACCAACCCGCCTTGACGGAAAGCGAGTCCAAGATCTGTGTCCTTTCCATGATGCCTTTCAGTGTCAAGGAAGTGGCCGACATTTTGGATGTCTCGTCCGCAATGATTGGCAAGGCCCGTACCAACATCCGCAAGAAACTCGGCATGACCGAGGCGCGAGGAAGCATTGAGGAGTTTGTGATGGAATTGTCGAAAGAATAATAAAAATCGCCCGCCAAGACTGTCTCTGATGGGCGATTGGTTTATGCCGTATTGGGAATGACCTTACAAAATTGTCGCAGTTTTTAATTGAAATTCGCTACGCACTGAATAGCGAATTGGGTGTATAATACAATTAGGCTATCTCACCGTTTTCGTAAATGTATTCAGGTGCAATGTCAATGTTGCCATTGTTCCATTCGAGTGTGTCGGTAATAGTGAATGCTTTGAACAAATCCAAGTCATGCAAGGGTTTGAAAACGGGATAACGCTCTATCAACGGCAAAAAGTCGAAAATCCGTTTTTGCCCGTCATTGAACAACAGGAATATCTTGTACCCGTCAATGTATTCTGCGCTGGTGATTTCTTTCCACATCATATCCATTATTTTAAGGGTTCGATTTTGTTCGGGTTTTCACCTTTAGAGGCTTTCTCCCAGGCTTCTTTAATTTCCTCGCGGTGCAAATCAAGCCATTCAAGAATAAGGCGCAAAGCCCTTTCAGAGATTTCGCCTTTGACCTTGCCGTTTTCAATTTCGATGGAAACCTTGTCGTTCTGATAGGTGGCATGGAAATGAGGCGGGTTGTGGTCAATGAACCTAAGAATGATTTTAATCCCAAAGAATTCTGAAATGGTTGGCATGGCGTTGTGTAATCTTATTCTTAAGTGCAAAGATACGAAGAAATTGGAATTTGCAAGTGGAGAGGAAACTTTTTTTCATCAAAGCCCTTGTGGAATGGAAAAATGTGTATACTTCCAAAATCGCCCGTCAAGAACACTCCTGACGGGCGATTTTTATGTATGAAGGTCAGCGTTTATTTCGCCTCCTTCGGATAAGTCAATCCCATGTTATACAGCACAAACGAATAAATGTCGGCCTGTTCCTCAAGAACCTTTGAGATGGGCTTGCCGCCACCGTGACCGGCCTTGGTGTCGATGCGGATGATCTTGGGCTGGTCGCCAGTCTGGGCTGCCTGCAATGCGGCTGCATACTTGAACGAGTGGGCGGGTACCACACGGTCGTCGTGGTCGGCAGTGGTGACCATGATGGCGGGATAGTGTACGTCTGCACCGCTCTTGATGGTGTGCAGCGGCGAGTAGGCGTACAAAGCCTTGAACATGGCTTCGTCGTCTTCGCTGGTGCCATAGTCGCTGGCCCAGTTCCAGCCGATGGTGAAGAGGTGGTAGCGAAGCATGTCCATCACGCCGACTTGTGGCACGGCCACGGCGAAAAGGTCGGGGCGTTGGTTCACTACCGCGCCGACGAGCAGACCGCCATTGGAACCACCGTTCAGAGCCAAATATTTCGGCGAGGTGTAGCCGTTATTGATGAGGTATTCAGCGCAGGCGATGCAGTCGTCGAACACGTTCTGCTTCTGCAACTTGGTTCCGGCGATATGCCATTCCTCACCATATTCGTTGCCGCCGCGCAGGTTCATCTGGGCATAAATGCCGCCATTCTCGATGAAGGGCAGGCGCGAGGTGCTGAAGCCTGGGTTGAGGGTGATGTTGAAACCACCGTAACCATACAGGAAGGTCGGGTTGGTACCGTCTTTCTGCAAGCCTTTTTTGTAGGTCAAGAACATCGGAACTTTAGTGCCGTCTTTCGAGGTGACAAAGACCTGCTCGGTGATGTAGTCGTCCGACTTGAAGTCAATGGCGGGGGCGCGGAACACGGTGGAGGTGTTGTCGTCGATGTTGTATTGGTAAATCGTGGTCGGGAAGACGAAAGAGGTGAAGGCATAGAACACTTCGGGTTCCTTATATTCGCTGCTGAAGCCTACCGAACCGTAAGTGGGCAGGGCAATCTCGTGGAGCTGTTTGCCGTCCATGGTGTAAACGTAGGCGTGGTTGGCGGCATCCTTGTCGTAGGTGACAATCATCTTGCCCTTGGCGAGGCTGATGCCGGCGATGACATTTTCGCTTTCGGGAATCACATCCACCCAATTCTCCATTTGTGGGGCCTTGGCCGAAACCTTGCAAATACGACCCTTCGGCGCGTTGTAGTTAGTGAAGATGTACAAAGTGCCGTCAATCACGTCTATGGGGCCATATTGGTAGTCCATGTCGTCGGCAATCTGAACAAACTTGCCTTTCGGGTCTTGCATGTCGCGAATCCACAGCGTGCTGCCTGCGCCTTGACCGCTCTCGAATAGGAACATGTAATGCTCGTCTTCGGTGAGGTCCACTTGATGGAAGTATCGTGGTTGTTTAGGATTGGAATAGAAGAGCTCGTCCTGTTCCTGCGGCGTGCCGAGTTTGTGATAGTAGATCTTGTGGTTTTCGTTCACGTTGCTAAACTCCTTTCCGGCTTCGGGGCGGTCGTAGGCGGCATAGAAGAAGCCGTCCTTATACCACGATGCGCCCGTGAACTTGGCCCATTCGATGTGGTCGGGGAGGAGTTCGAGGGTGGCCATGTCCTTCACATAGATTTCAACCCAGTCGGAGCCACTGCGTTGGATGGTGTAGGCCATGTACTTGCCGTCGTTGGAGAAGCTGATGCCGCCCAACGAGACGGTGCCATCATCAGAAAGTTTGTTGGGGTCTAACAAGACGGTAGGCTCGCCGTCAAGCGTCTCTTGCATGTAGATGACGCTTTGGTTCTGAAGGCCGTCGTTCTTCGAGTAGATGTAGCGTCCATGCTTCTTCGATGGCATACTATAACGCTCGTAATTAACGATTTGCGTAAGTCTGTCCTTGATGGCGTTGCGGAAGGGGATGTGGCTCAGGTAGTCTTGCGTGACTTCGTTCTGCTCCTTGACCCATTTTGCGGTCTCGGCGGAGGTGTCGTTTTCGAGCCAACGGTACGGGTCGGCGACCTTCGTGCCGAAGTAGTCGTCAACGACGGTTTCGTCCATGCGCGTCTCGGGGTAAGCCTTGACGGCATAGCGTTCAGGCTGCTTTGGTTGTTGGTTGCAGCCGAATAGGGTGATTGTGCCCATAACTAATAAGGTGAGTTTGTAGATTTAAAGATTTAAGATTCAAGATTTAAGATTTAAAGATTCGATGGACTCAGGACTATCCTTGTCATCGCTTTGCGTCACTGCGAGACACGAAGCAGTCCAGTACGTTATTTGACGGACAAAAGTACGATAATTTGGTAGAATGATTGTGCGGTTCAGATAATTTTTGAAATAGAATGGTGTTTTGCTTGTTTTGTCAGCCATTTTTTTGCCAACTCGTCGAACGATCATTTTGCTAAGTTCCCAAACAAAAACTTGTCAAATTCCCCAATCCGTTCTCAGAAAATCTTGCCATCCCAAAGCAACTTGAAAAAGTCCGTCATATAAATGAGTTCCTTGTTTTCAGACAGTCTTGTGATTGGGGTCGAGTGAGACCAATGTACATATTTTGATGTAAAATCAGGATAGTGAAACCGGATTTTCAATCAAATAATCGCCCACTCAAATCTCTGCGCAAACCTCTCTTGTTCAGACTTCAAGATTTGGCATTGATTTGCCGTGATTCTCCAATTCTTTATTCCTTGCTTTACTTCTCGGATAATGGTTCCAGCTTCTTTTTGGTCAATCATGTAATCTTCGCAGGCATCAAGGAGAATGTCTAAAGAGGACTCGTTTGTATTGGAAGAAATCAACAAACTTTGGGTTGTCATATTAGTTGGGTTCAGGTCGTAGGCGGGCGACAGTTGCCAACCTTTTTTACCTAAAAGGAATCCGTGGTTCCTGAAATGGTCGTCGTGGTTGCCAATGCAAATGTTGAATGCCACACGGCGGTACAGTTCTTTCAGCGTGGCACTTGTGTCAGCCACGCCTGTGGGGCCAATGATGACATCCACA
>CACZNA010000037.1:0-45779 GCA_902782455.1 uncultured Bacteroidia bacterium
GAATAAGTCGACCACGAGTGGCGATTGGTACGAATACTTGTAGGCTCCTTCACTGTCTATCATATTAAGTTGTGTGCCCGTATTATTGACGTAGTAAAGTGCCGAGGTGGTCGCTGTGAAAAGCATCAAAGTGCCGTCACCACAGTCGGCCAAGGTGGGCGTGAAGGCAGGCGTTGAAGGCATTTCGAAGGGGAAGCCCTCCATCTCCTCGCCTTGCAGGTTCCACACATGGATGCCAGCTGAGATGTTGGCAGAGGCCTTTCCGCGGCCACTGAAAACGATTTCCAACTCGCCGTCGTTGTTGATGTCGGCCAAAACAGGGGCGCAGATGAGCGGATTATTGTTGGTGACCGTAGCCATTAAGATGTTGCCCGAAGCATCAAAAACGTTGATGCCGCCTCGGGCATTGCCGTAGGCCGTGAGAACCACGATTTCGAGGATGCCGTCTTTGTTAATGTCGCCGACAGCAGCAGGATACTGAGCCATGCCTCCGACTAAAGGTTGGGTCCAAAGGATGTTGCCTTGTCCATCGATGACGTTAATCTCCTCGTTGTGGCAGAGGATGATTTCGTCGGCGCCATCGTTATTGAGGTCTGCTAAAGCCAAGCCTCGCATGGGTTTGTAGGTAGTGTTGGAGGCGAAACTCAACGGAAATCCTGGCATGGGTGCCAAGCCGTCGCGAGCCACGGGCGGCAGTTGTGCATCAAGCACTTTTTCAGCCCGAATCACGCCTTCCTCGTCCAAAAAGGCACGTGTTGCATAATGTTGGGCCAAAAGTCCTAACGGAAAGGCCGTGAAAGCAAGTAATAGTAAAGCTAACTTTTTCATAATGAATTGTTTGTTTTGTAAAACAACAAGGCCGTGTCATTACCGGCATCACCAGTGAATGACACGGCCCTTTTAAGGTTTTTAAGAACCGCCTAATGGGTTATTTGTCTTTTTTGCAGCAACCGCAGAGGCCCTTGTAGGCCAAACCAGCGAGGCAAGCGCCAACCAGCGGAGCCACGATGAAGAGCCACACCTGACCCATAGCGCTCCAAACACCGTTGGTGTTGGAGAACAGGGCAACGCCGAGTGAACGGGCGGGGTTGACCGAAGTGTTGGTCAGCGGGATGCTGATGAGGTGGATGAGCACGAGGGTGAGACCGATGGCCAGGCCGCCGAACTTGCCGTTGGCGTGGCAGCTGTCGGTGACGCCGAGGATGACCATCAGGAACACGAAGGTCAGCAGGCACTCAACGAGGAAAGCACCGCCAGTGGAAATGGCCTGATAGCCCGTGTCGGGACCGCCGCAAGCCTTCTGGAAGGCTTCGCCAAAGCCGTTGGAAGCAAAGACGCCAGTGTCGCCAGCGCCAGTGGCTCTCCAAACCAAGAGGAGCAAAGCACCGGCAATGATACCGCCGATGAACTGGGCAGCCCAGTAGCAGAGCATTTCTTTCAGGCTCATGCGGCCATTAGCCCACACGCCGAAGCTGACGGCGGGATTAAGATGTGCGCCAGAGATGTGGCCGATGCCGTAGGCCATAGCTACCACGGTCAAACCGAAGGCGATGGCTACGCCAAGGAAACCGACGTGTCCGAAAAGAGCGGTACCGCAACCGCCGAAGACCAGAACGAATGTGCCGAACAATTCGGCGAAGAACTTGTTACAACCTTTCATAATTTGTTAATTTTTAATTAGTTATAAATTTGTTTTACCATTATGTTCAAGAACAAGAGCAAAAAACACGCTCGTTTGTAACCCTGCAAATGTACAAAAATATCATTATCCAACCATTTTTTGAGAAAAATCTTCAACAAGCAAGGAATTTTCCAACAGCGGAATTAAAGGCATCGGGGCAGCGATTGGCGATGAAATGGTCGCCTTCGATGATTTCCAAGTGGGCATTCGGCAAACTCTTGTATATGAGTTTGGTATGCGATTCCTTAATCATGTCTTTTGTGCCAGCGATGACCAAAACGGGCATGGTCAATTTGGCCAATTCCGAAGGTTTGATATGCGGCTCGTTGACCATCAGGCCAAGCATTTCGGAGTTTTTTTTGGCTTTTTCCGACTTGCCGGCAAAGCATTTCGCGATGCGATAACCGATTTCGATGGGCCATTGGTACAAAGGCTTCACGCCACTTGGGAAGAGGTTGGCACCGTTAAGAATCAGTTTTTCAATCCGTTCCGGGTGTTTCAAGGCAAACTCCAAGGCGATGTTGCCGCCGTCAGAAAAACCCAAGATGATGGCTTTGGTGATGCCTTTCGCGTCCATAAAACCATACAAATCCTCGGCGAACTGCTTGATGGTGAAAGGTTTGTCCCCTCTCGGCGATTTCCCGTGCCCGCGTGTGTCAATGGCGATGACGCGATAATCCTTTGAGAAACAAAGGATTTGATGCTCAAAATAGTCGCAACTCTCTCCGTTGCCGTGGAGGAGGATGAGCGGTTGGCCTTGGCCTTG
Source organism: uncultured Bacteroidia bacterium (assembly GCA_902782455.1). Classification (GTDB taxonomy): domain Bacteria; phylum Bacteroidota; class Bacteroidia; order Bacteroidales; family F082; genus Limimorpha. The sequence goes on from CACZNA010000037.1 coordinate 2,448, forward strand.
CTCGATGTAGTGAAGTTGGATGTCAGTCATGGGGATTTTCAGATTTTGTTTTTCTGGATTGCTTCGTCGCTTCGCTCCTCGCAATGACGCAAAGCGTGTCCGTGTCATTTGGCAATCCATGTTCTACATTCATAAAACAAGCTCGCTCTTCGTCCGAAAACTTCTCAATCGCATAGCGGAGCATGGTGCGCGGCATAGACTGATAACGACTTAAAAGCCAGTCTTTCAGGCGTTGTTCATCGCGTTTGCCGGCTTCGCGCAAAAGCCACCCGACGGCCTTTTGAAGCAAGTCGTGCAAAGGTTTGGGCTTTTCCAAGAAGATGTCAGCAATGGCGTAGGTATCATCCAACTCGCCGTGACGGATGAATTGCATCGTGCTCACCATCCCGATACGCTGTTCCCAGATGGTCTTGCCGTCGCGAGCGAGGTCGTAGAGCAGGGTCCTGTCCTTGTCCAAAAGCCAAGTGCCGAGCAGTTCGTAACAACTCAAATCCACCAAATCCCAATTATTAATACACTGTGTATGGGAAAGATAAAAGTCGATGCATTGTTGTTGCAAGGCTGTGTCTTTTTTGGCGTGTTTGAAGATTTGCACCAAACAGAGCAGGGCGGCCAAGCGCATTTCGTGGTACTCGGAACGGATGCAGGTTTCCAAGTCCTCAAATGAAGTCTCTTTCCAACATTCCTTCACCACCTCGCGGGTCACGGGTACCTTGATTCCAAGGAACTTGTCACCCTCGCCGTATTGCCCTTTTCCCGTCTTGAAAAAGCGGGAAAGGCCAGCGACTTGGGTTGGGTCATGGTGTGCTAAGATTTCAGTATATAATTTATTGTCTTTCATATTCATACAAACTTAATCCTATCGGCCAACTGGAGGAAATAGTCGTTGCTCCAGATGTCGAGTTCGTGGGGATCGGAAATAAAGTCCACCACATCCATTTTCACTAATTCAATATCTGCCGAGGCAAGTCTTTCGTGTAGTGCTTTCAAAAATGATTCCTTGTCCACATCTTTCCCGCTGAACTCCTTAATTCTTGCTTGCAAATGGTTGAAATCCAATAAAATCCCATTACGAACATACCACTCGAAGTCGTACCAATCCCGCCCTTTTATTCGTCGTTGCCATGCACGATACACAAGTGCGTGCATCTTGCCCGCATAAAGGTCTGGCAAGGTAAAACAACGGGTCATGAAAGAATATGGCTTCAAAAGTAGTTTCTGTTCCATTTCGAACTGCAAAGGCGGGTCGGTGTCGAGTTCAATCTTGATTTTGACGGTTTTCTTGGTTTGGAACTTGATTTCGTATGCCTCAGTGTTTTCCTTCAAAAACGCCGACTCCACTCTGCCAAAGGCCATTTTCTCCTTTTTTGCTATCGTAACGTCAAGGCCGCACATTTTGAATTCATTTGTGATTGAAGGAAAAAAGTTCTCCAAGTGAATGTCGTTGCGCTTTTCGGTCAAAGAGAAATCCAAGTCTTCCGAAAAGCGGGGCAGACCATGAAAAATACGCAAGCAAGTGCCGCCATAAAAAGCTGCGTGTTTGAAAAAGCCTCCTCTGTGCAACCCTGCCAAAACGATTTGTTGCATTACCTCATGCGCCATCCTCGGTGTTTCTTTCCCTTTTTCGCTCTTGAATTGGACGAGCATTTCTTCAAAAATCGTCATTGCTTTATGATTTTTATCAAATTATTGAATATCAACTTTTTTTCTCCAGTTTCGGCACACGACTTGACGATGCTTATGTCAAACTTTGCAAGTTCGTCCATATCAAAGCGGATGTCTTCTTCCAAATACCGCTCCAAGCGTTTGACCGATTGGCTGGGGACAAATCTGTCGAGTAATATCATGTCGCACAAGGCCTTTTCTTGACTTGCCATCAAAAATGAGACTTCTCCTTCCTGTACGACCTTGATCCCGACAGAATGGTAATCAAGTGCTGTTTTGTGGTAGTCGAACACACCCAATGGGGTTTCAAAACAACGTGCATGTTTGGTGGTCATCGAAACCACTCTGAAGACCTGTTCAGGGATCAATCCATACCATTGCAATGCCCATTTTGAAGATACGTATGAAGGCCCATACAAATGATTGGCACACAACGGTATGTTGATGGGCTTCCCGCTCACTTCCGGATTCACTACATATAAATCGCGCTTCAATCGAATGAGTTCCCCTGCGTTTTCCAAAGCGTGGATTTTCTTCTGAGGCGAGGTCAACGCCGAGAAACAGGTTTCAAGGGTTGCAGTTGACACTGGTATATTCCCAAATTGCAATAATGGATTTGCCTTTGCCATAGCACTTTTTATACTTTAAGGTACAGAAAAAGAAGTTTTTCTTCCTTTTCTGTACCGCAAAAGTAGTAAAAATTTGAATACCTTCTTGATTTTTTTCAAGTTGCTATTCAAAATTTTACTGTTTTCCTTTTTTCCCAACACGCACCACCGCACAAACGGAATCCGCCTCAAAACTTCATAAATCGCGGGCGAAAGCAACATCACAGCGAAGAAAAGGACAACATCATCATCCAAGGGGCCAAAAAAGTACGATTGATTTCCGTAACTTGTACCTTTTTCGCACCAAAAAAACATGCTTTACACCAATTATCGCCTAAAATATGATAGTTTTTTCTATTTTTGCGCTCAAATAATCAATCAATTCAATTAGTTTAATTAGTTCAAAATGAAAAAACTATCCCTTCTCCTTGTTTTGGCCATGAGCACAATGTTTGCCGTGGCCCAGAATGGCCGCATCGACTTGCGCCACGAAACAAAGGCTGAAATCACGCACAGCGACTTCTCTACGCTCCGTGCCACTTTCAGTTACGGCTCCATCGAGAGCATCGAAATTGCCACCCAAAGAGGCACTTTCTCCGAAATTGCCATCGAAGGCACTTACGCCTCGGGCGAAATCGGCACGCCTGAACTGCCTGCCTCGCACCAACTGTTGGCCGTGCCTTTCGGGGCAACGCCACAGGTGAATGTAATCAGTTACACGACAACAGATTACCGTCTTTCCGACTATGGCATCGGCACCCTCATCCCGCATCAGCCCTCTGTCCGCAAGGACCAGAATTTGGACGAGGTTGAGTTTGTCTACAACGCCGCAGCCTACCAAACCCGCAGCCTCGCCACCATGCCCGAAGCCACGATTGAGGTGCAAGGCACCATGCGCGGCATCCGCATCGGCTCGTTGGTCATCAATCCGGTGAGTTACAATCCCGCTGCCAACACCTTGCGCGTGTTCAACGACATCGAGGTGGAAATCAATTTTGTGGGTGCCGACCGCGCTGAAACCGAGCGCATGTTGTTGAACACCTACAGCCCGTATTTCGACATCGTCTACAAGCAGATGTTCAACTACCGCCAAATCATGGACGTGTATGACGACCACCCGGACCTGATGGCCTATCCCGTCCACATGATTGTCATCACGCCCGAAAACTACGTTTCAGCCTTGCAGCCTTGGATCAATTGGAAAATCCAAAAAGGTTTCGACGTGAACGTGGTGACCACGGCGCAGGCCGGCGGCAACTACAACGCCATCCAGTCATACGTGCAGAACCTCTACAACACGGGCGTCAGCCAAGGCGCAACGCCGACTTTCGTCATCCTTGTGGGCGACACAGGCCAAGTCCCTGGAAAAACCAGCGGCAACGCCACCCAAAAAGTGACCGACTTGTATTATGGCTCTATCGACAACGACTATTTCCCCGACATGTTCTACAGCCGCATGTCAGCCGAAAACACCAACCAAGTGACGGCCATCGTCAACAAGATTTTGCAATACGAGCAATACACCATGCCCGACCCGAGCTACCTCAGCAACGTGACCCTTATCGCCGGTTGGGACAGTTATTGGAACCCGCGCATCGGCCAGCCCACCATCAATTACGCCACCACCTATTATTATAATACTGCCCACGGCTTCACCACCGTGAACGCCCACCTCAACCAAAGCCAATATCCGGGCTGCTACAACGCCCTCAGCACGGGTGTGGGTTTCGTCAACTATACCGCGCACGGTGAAGAGACCAGTTGGTCCGACCCGTATTTTTCGGTTTCCAATGTGAACGCCCTGACCAATACCAACAAATATTTCTTGGCTATGGGCAACTGCTGCCTGACGGGTAACTTCGGCTACAGCCAACCCTGCTTCGGCGAGGCCATGCTCCGTGGCGAAAACAAGGCCGCCTACAGCTACATCGGCTCCTGCCCCGTAACCTATTGGTATGAAGACTATTACTTCGGCGTGGGTGCCACAACGGTAATGAACCAAACCCCGACCCAACAAAACACGGCAACAGGCGTTTACGACGGCATTTGGATGGACGAAACCTATAACACCGTTTCTTCCATCACCTTCCTCGGCAACATAGCCGTGTGTTATGCCCATGCCGGAAACTACCAAACCAGCACCACCCCACTTTACTACTGGCAAGCCTACCATGTGCTCGGCGACGGCTCCATCATGCCTTACCGCGTGAATCCTACGCCCAACAACGTGAGCCACGCTTCCTCCATTCCTTCGGGTTCGAGCAACTTCGCTGTTAATGCTCAAGCGGGTTCGTATGTGGGCATTTCGCAAAACAATGTGCTGAAAGGCGCGGCTTTGGTGCCCGCTTCGGGTTCGGTCAATGTGCCGGTCAGCGGAATCACTTCGGGGCAACCGGTGAAAATCGTTGTTACCAAGCCACAACGCCAGCCCTACATGCAAGACATCACCGTAGGCGGTGGCGGCGGCACCACTTACAACATCACCGTTTCGGCCAACCCGACCAACGGAGGCACGGTGAGCGGTGGCGGCACCTACAACCAAGGCCAGCAATGCACCGTTTCGGCCACGGCCAACAGCGGCTACACCTTCGCCAATTGGACGGAAAACGGCAACGTGGTTTCAACCCAAGCCAACTACACCTTCACTGTAAATAACAACCGCACTTTGGTGGCTAACTTCACGGCACAGCCGCAACAATACACCATCAGTGTGTCGGCCAACCCGACCAACGGTGGCACCGTTTCGGGTGGCGGCACTTACCAGCAAGGACAATCATGCACCGTTCATGCCACGGCTGCCACTGGCTACACTTTCTTGAGATGGACCGAAAACGGCACGCAAGTCTCGACCAATGCCAACTACACCTTCACAGTGACAGGCAACCGCAACCTTGTGGCCCAGTTCCAGCAACAGAGCTACACCATCAGCGTGTCGGCCAACCCGACCAATGGCGGTACTGTTTCGGGTGGCGGTGCCTATCATTACGGCGACAACTGCACCGTTCATGCCACAGCTGCCACGGGCTATATTTTCTTGAGATGGACCGAAAACGGCACACAAGTCTCGACTAACGCCAACTACAGCTTCACCGTCACGGGCAACCGTACTTTGGTGGCCCAATTCCAGCAGCAGACCTATACCATCACGGCCACTGCCGACCCGACCAACGGAGGCACCGTCACCGGCGGCGGCACTTACAACTATGGCCAAACTTGCACTCTGACAGCTACACCCGTCACTGGTTCTTACATATTTGTCAACTGGACCAAGAACGGACAACAGGTCAGTACCAATCAAACCTATAGCTTCACCGTCACCGAATCGGCTCAATATGTCGCGCACTTTGAACTACAAACGTTCGACATCAACGTTTCGGCCAACCCGAGTTATGCCGGCACGGTTGAAGGCGGCGGAACTTATAATTTCTGGCAACAATGCACAGTAATCGCCACACCCAACGAAGGTTACGATTTCCTGAACTGGACCGAGAACGGCAACCAAGTTTCCACCAATCCGACCTATAGCTTTAACGTATCACTTGACCGTGACCTTGTAGCCAACTTCGCCTTGCAGACCATTGAAATTACGGCCACCGTCGATCCTGCCGAAGGCGGCACTGCCACAGGCGGCGGCACCTACAACTATGGTGACGAAGTGACCATCACAGTGGAAACCAACGAAGACTGGGCCTTCCGGAACTGGACTGAAAACGGCGTTGTTTTGACGGAAGACAAGACCTTTACCTTCACCGCCACTGCCAACCGCAACTTTGTCGCCCACCTCGAATACACCGAAGGTGTCGATGAATTTGGCAGCCAGACCTTGATTTATCCCAACCCCGTCACCGACAAGCTGACCATCGAGGCACGTGAGGCCATCAGCAAAGTGGAAATCTACAATGCGATGGGTGCTTTGATCTACAGCCAAAACGACTGCACCGAGAAAGTGGAAATCAGCACCACCGACCTGCCAGCAGGCATCTATTTCGTCAAGGTGATTGGCGAAAAATCGCTAACGAAAAAAGTGGTAATCCGATAAGCATCAATTAGAAAAGCGACCTTCTTTTGAGGGTCGCTTTTCTTTTTGTACCGAAGGCCGGGATCGAACCGGCACGAGTGTAACCTCATCGGTTTTTGAGACCGACGCGTCTACCGATTCCGCCACTTCGGCATGGTTTCATCTCCGAAACGCGGCTGCAAAAATACAGATTTTTCCATTCATAGCACACATCTTTGGAAAAAAATCTGTTTTTGGTTGGTCAGCTTGCAGAAAATGCCTACTTTTGCAGCCCGAAAAAGATAATCTTCAGCCCAATGTCAGGAAAAGTCGTTTCTATTTTCGCAGGAAGAGCCACCGCTGATTTAGGCGCGAAAATCGCCGAAGCCTACGGTGCGCCCCTCGGCAAGTCGTCGGTAACCGTGTTCTCTGACCATGAGTTCCAACCCTCATTCGACGAGAGCATCCGTGGCAACCATGTGTTCATCGTGCAGTCCACCATCCCACCGACCGACAATCTCATGGAGCTTTTGCTCATGATTGATGCCGCCAAACGTGCCTCGGCACACAAAATCATCGCCGTCATACCTTATTTCGGATGGGCGCGTCAAGACCGCAAGGACCAACCTCGTGTTAGTATCGGAGCCAAGTTAGTGGCCAATTTATTGGTCGCGGCTGGTGTCGACCGCATCATCACGCTCGACCTTCACGCCGACCAAATCCAAGGCTTCTTCGACATCCCCGTGGATGCCCTCTATGCCTCAACCCTCTTCATCGACCACATCCAAAAGATGCGTATTGACGACCTGCTCATCGCCGCACCTGACCTTGGTGCCTCCAAACGTGCCTCGGCCTACGCCAAGCGCCTCGGCTGCGACTTGGCCATTTGCCACAAGCACCGCCCGCGCGCCAACGTGGTCGACAGCATGACCCTCATCGGCGACGTGACTGACAAGAACGTCATCATCGTCGACGACATCATCGACACGGCTGGCACCATTGTCAAGGCTGGTCAGCTGATGATGGACAACGGCGCCAAGAGCGTCCGTGCTTTCGCCACCCACGCCGTGTGCAGCGGCCACGCCATGGAACGCTTGGACAACTCGGTGTTCAGCGAAGTGGTGGTCACCGACTCCATCCCACTGCCTGCCCACGCCTCCAAGAAAATCAACGTAGTAAGCACAGCATCGCTGTTTGCCGACGTCATCCACCGCGTGGAATCCTACGCCAGCATCAGTTCGTTGTTCAAATAGAAAAAAGGACGTGAGACATTAAGGCATGAGACGAGAGACAACAAAAGTCCCAAGTCACCCGTCCTAAAGTCCTCCGTCAAACAATAAACAATTAAATTACAAACAATTAAACAATCAAACAAATGAAAACAGTATCATTGAGCGGTTCTCTTCGCGAGAACGTAGGGAAAAAGGATACTAAAGCCCTTCGTAAGGCTGAAATGGTTCCTTGTGTGATGTACGGCAGCGGCGAATCCCAAGTGCATTTCGCCACGGCAGCCAAGAATTTCAACAAGATCCTCTTTACGCCTGAGACCTTCATCATCGACTTCGATGTCAACGGCAAGGTGTACAAGACTATCCTTCAAGACATTCAGTATCACCCCGTTACCGACGAGGTGCTTCATGCCGACTTCCTCATCGTGAAGGAAGACAAGCCCATCACCGTCAACCTGCCCATAGCCCTCGAAGGTTCGGCAGCCGGTGTGATGCGTGGCGGTAAGCTGAAGAAGGGCGTCCGCAAGGTGAAGGTCAGCGGCCTCATCAAGGATTTGCCGGACTACATCACCGTCAACATCAGCAACTTGAACATCAACGAAGCTTTCAAGGTGAAGGACCTCAACATCCCGAATGTGACTCCTATCACCCCTGGTTACACCGTCATCGCCGCCGTCAACATGGCCCGTGGCGCCCAAGTGTCGACCGAGGAAGAAGCCGAGTAAATCTTCTTTGCATGATACCAGCAAGCCGCCATTGGGCGGCTTTTTTTATTGTTGGGGCAGATCCACGTGTCTGCCCTTTCGCTTCAACCCATCAAATGATTCCATCATGTCATTAATTAATCGTATTTTTGTGCGGATTTTCCACCAAGGGAAACGCAACGAACCTGACGAAATGAAATACCTGATTGCTTGTTTGGGAAACATCGGCGTGGAGTATGAGGACACACGCCACAACATCGGCTTCAAGATTGCCGACCGCTTAGCCAAAGACCTCGAAGCGACGTTCACGACGGGCCGACTCGCGCAAGTGGCGGAGATGCGCTTCAAGGGCAAGACCCTCGTCGTCATCAAGCCCACCACCTACATGAACCTGAGCGGCAAGGCGGTCAAATATTGGCTCAACGAAGAGAAAATCCCGATAGAGAACCTGCTGGTGGTCAACGACGACATCGCCCTGCCCCTGGGCACGTTGCGCCTTCGCAAACAAGGTGCCGACGGCGGTCACAACGGCCTGACCGACATCATCGAAAAACTTGGCACCAACGTGTTCTGCCGTCTGCGTTTCGGCTTGGGCGACGACTTCCCACGTGGCCGTCAGATCGACTTCGTCCTTGGCAAGTGGAAACCCTCGGAGGAACCCATCGTCAACGAGAAGGCTGACATTGCCGTGGAAATCATCAAGAGCTTCGTCACCCAAGGCCCCGACCGAACAATGAACCTATACAACAAAAAATAGTGCATCAAAAAAACGACATGAAACGCATCGACCGCATCACCCACATGGAAGCCCTCTTCGACAAGAGCGAGGAGGTCGTCCGCCGCCTCGAAACCGCCCTCGAAGACTTCGCCGCCATAGCACCCGCCATCGCCGAACTGGAAGCCTACTACACCTCCTCCCAATGGCGCAAGGACTTTGAAGCCGACGAAGCCGGCAAACTGCCGAAAGACCTCAAGCGCGGGGTGCTCAGCGAGGATGGGCTTTGGAATTTGCTGGGGGATTACAAAGAATTGTCGTACCTTTGCACCGATTCAAAATCGCTTGAAACCGCAGAATAGAAGAGGATGACGCAAGAAAACAAGGACATATTGCTGAAATTGCTCCAACAGCACAAAGCGTTGGGCATATCGGAGCAAATAGACTACAACAAGTTCTATCTTTACTCCATCATCACGCACTCGACGGCCATCGAAGGGTCAACGGTGACCGAGGTGGAAGCACAGTTGTTGTTTGACGAAGGCATCACCAGCAGCAAGCGAACCATGACGGAGCAGATGATGAACCTTGACCTGAAAGCGGCCTACGACTTTGGTATGCAGTGGATTAAAAAGCACGAGCCTATCACGGTGGATTGGCTTATCACGCTTGCCTCCAAAGTGATGGCCCGAACTGGCAGCGAGTACCATTCAATGGGAGGCGACTTTTCGGCGGCAAAAGGTGAATTGCGCAAACTGAATGTGACTGCTGGAACGGGCGGCAAGTCGTACATGTCCTATCAGAAGGTGCCATCGCGGTTAGCAGCTTTCTGCGAGGAACTGAACAAAAGACGCCAAGCCTTGGACCTTTCCGATGTGGCCGCCATTTACGACCTCAGTTTCTGGGCACATTATGAGTTGGTGACCATCCATCCTTGGGCTGACGGCAACGGCAGGACAAGCCGCTTGCTGATGAACCTGCTCCAAATGGAATACGACGTGCTGCCCACCAAAGTGCTGAAAGAGGACAAGGCCGACTACATCCAAGCCCTAATCGACACCCGTGAGAGCGACGACCTTAACATCTTCCTCGATTGCATGACCCGATTACACTTGCAACATTTGAAGGCAGATATCGACCAGTTTGTTGCATCGACAGCCTCAAAAATGGTCGATAAACCATCATTAAAGCAAGAAATGGTCGATAAATGGTCGATAAAACCGTTTTTGGCCGACAAATTGGTCGATATTTTAGTTTTCATGGCCGACGAAGAGGAAACAACCACCGAGGCCATCGTACAGCAGTTCGGCTTTACCGCCACTACAGCAAAGCGTTACTTGCGCCAGCTTACCGTGTTCGGTTATCTTGAAGCATACGGCGGCAACAAGAATCGTAGATATAGCAGGAAACACTCATACCCTTTTTGATGGGAAATCTTATCATATCGGCGCCTCGCTGAAGGACTTGGGGAAGAAATGGTTCGCATTTGGCAGGATGGAGATTGGGACGGAGGCGCTGCGGGAGAAAATGTGATGGGCAAAAAGAAAAGGCCGACAAATTGAGGTTAATTTGAGGAAATTGTGTATATTTGCGGGTTAAACATCAAATATCCTATTATGGACGGATTCAGAAACTTGGAAATCAACAACTTTAGAGGAATTGAGCATTTGACGATTGACGATTTGTGTCGCGAGGATGTTTCCCTCTTGCCAACCGCAACTACGAGAACACCCAACACTGGAATTTGGACGCGGAGTATGTGGGGGCGTTGAAGGGGTTTTTGGAAATACATCTTATTTGATTATCTTAAAGCAACTTTGACATTACTTTAAACAGAACTAATTGATAAAAAATGTATGGATAAAGAATTCTATGAAAGCATCGAAAACCTTCTCAAACTGGAAAGGAAAAGTCTAACCCAAAACACCGAATTGCTTAAGAGTTTGATGAGTCGTGGAATTCAGGATGTTGACAAACTCGACCGTGTTGCCGACCAAATATTGGATGTCATGCATGGATTGTCAGGCGAAGGCGAGGATTTTTATCGTCAATATTTGGATTACATAGCCACATTCAATCCAACTGAAGCAAAAAAGAGGCGTAACGACCTTGAATATGATTTGGGATATAAAACTCACGTTCTTTACGCCGCTGCCCTGCTTTGCAAGAAAGAATTGGAGAGTAAGGTGGCTCCCGATGGACGGACTTCTTTCCAAGTGGTAATGGATGATTATATTCCAAAGGTTTATGATGTTTTGAAGAAAACCGCTTCATTCCTTTTCTTCGCCCACTATGCCAACAACAAAACAGTAACGGAATTGATGCCGATGCTGCAAGCCATCACCGAAGAGTGAAGAAGAATGGCAAACAATACAATACATTGCTGAACATAACATCCAATTGTATGAACAGCATCCTGAAATGAATAAAGATTTGATGTACAATGTTTTTGGTGATAAGCCGTTAAATCAATGATATTCATCATCGTTACATTTCTGATATTATGAGAAACGTTTGGACACGGGATGAACTTATCTTGGCACTTGACCTATATTTTCGCCTGCCTTTTGGCCGATTGAATCGCACCACACCTGAAGTAATTGAATTGGCTAACTTAATTGGACGAACCAACAATAGCGTCGCTTTAAGGCTCGTCAATTTCGCTGCTTGTGACCCTGTTATCATCGAAAGCGGACGTACAGGTATGCCGGGAGGAATCTCTATTTGCAAACCGATTTGGGATGAGTTCTTGGACAGAAAAGAAGACTTGTTTTTTGAAGCACAACAAATCAAGGCTAAACTGCTTCATAGTTCCATTGAAGATATTGTTGGTATTACCGATACTGACCTTATCGGCGAAGACAAACGAGCATTTGTCAAACAGCGAGTGAATCAAGACGCTTTTCGCTCTATGATTCTTAATCTATATGAGAAACACTGCGCCATAACAGGGATAAATATTCCTTCGTTGTTGGTCGCGAGTCATATCATCCCTTGGGCAGAAAACAAGAAAGAGAGATTAAACCCTGAAAATGGATTATGTCTATCCGCACTTTATGACAAAGCATTTGACAAAGGCTTTATCAGCCTCGATGAGCATTACCGAGTTATTTTAGCAGACAAACTCAAGACATATATCGAAGAATCCTATTATGAAAAGCATTTTGCGTCTATAGAAGGTCTTGAAATATCTTTGCCTGAATATCATCGTCCAAACCCTCAATTCCTTGAATGGCATAGAGATTGCATTTTCAACAATTAGCGTTTAACAACAAAAACCTATCATCCATGTCCTTCCTCCGAGTCCTCCTATCCATCCTCTTCCCGCCCTTGGCGGTGTACGACCGCGGCTGCGGCTCGATGCTCATCGTGTTTCTGCTCACGCTTTGCGGCTGGGTGCCGGGCGTGATTGCCGCACTGATTATTTTGAACAAGAACAAATGAACGAGATTGGCGTTTTTTTTGTATTTTTGTGGGAAATATCCAGCTATGCAAGACAACACTGAACTCTTCCAACCTCAAGAACTTCAATCGCCTTTTGAAACCATCAAGGAAACCGACAGCGAAGGCCGAGAATGGTGGAACTCCCGAAAGCTGGCGCGGCTACTCGGCTACCAGAAATACTGGAACTTCGAGCGGCTTATTAATAAAGTCACGCCTTTTCTGCAAAAGGAGAAAGGGTTGGACTTGAAGGAGCATATCGTGGAGATTGAAGAGATGGCGCAACTTCATAACAGCGGTTATCGCAAGGTGACATCCGTATTGCTGTCCCGAACCGCTTGTCTTGCTATCGTGATGAATGCCGACCAGAAAAAACCGTTGGTGAAGGCCGCAAAAGACTATTTTACGAATAAGATGACTTCGACCGAATTGGCCACCAGCATAGAAGGTAACGTGCTGATGTACAAATCCTCAACAGGTAAAGTCAATGTTACCGTCGTGTTCAACAATGAGACTTTTTGGCTTTCACAAAAACGGATGGCTGAACTGTTTGGAGTATCAGTGCAAGACATTAGCTATCATCTAATTCAAATAAGTGAAAGCGGAGAGTTGCAATTGTCCACGGCTATCAAAAAAATTTTGATTCCTTCGGACAATTGCGACGACCAAGGCGTTTTGATGTACAATTTGGATGCCATTATCGCCGTTGGCTACCGCGTGAACAGCTATGAAGCCACGCAGTTCCGCCGTTGGGCCACCGAGGTGCTCAAGCAATACATCATCAAAGGCTTTGTGATGGATGACGAGCGGTTGAAAGGGAAAGATGTCTTTGGTGCAGACTATTTCGAGGAACTATTAGAGCGCATCCGCGAAATCCGCACTTCCGAACGACGCTACTATCAGAAAATCACCGACATCTATGCCGAATGTAGCAGCGATTATGACGCACAAGCCGAAACGACGCGGCAATTCTACAAGACCGTTCAAAACATGATGCACTATGCCGTGACACACCAAACCGCCGCGGAAATTATCTACGACCGCGCCGATGCCGAGAAACCCTATATGGGACTGATGACTTGGAAAAACGCTCCCGATGGCCGAATCATCAAAAGTGACGTCACCGTTGCCAAGCAGAAGACCGTGCTCAACGTCATATCCTCATGAAGATGACCGACTGGAAAAAAGTGTTGGAAGGCTACTTGAAAATCAGTGATTACGAAATACTTGAGAATGCTGGTAGCATTTCTCACGAAGAAGCCGAAGCAAAAGCATTAGGAGAGTATGAGAAGTACCGCAAGATTCAAGACCAGACTTTCTTATCCGATTTTGACAAGTTCCTCGAAACCCTAAACAACCTATGAACACCAAACTATTCCTTCAAGCCTTAATGAAATTTCTCCTTGGGGTGATTCTCCTTGGCCTGCTCATCTTTTTGCCCGCTGGCTCGTTCCACTATTGGCAGGGCTGGCTGCTAATGGGCATCCTTTTTGTGCCGATGTTCGTCGCGGGACTCGTGATGATGGCAAAAAATCCAGAGTTGTTGCGCAAACGGCTGAACGCCAAAGAACAGGAGAAGGAACAAAAGACCGTCGTGGCATTGAGCGGCTTGCTGTTCGTTGCGGCTTTTGTGGTTGCCGGCCTCAATTGGCATTTCCAATGGTTTGTGCTGCCCAATTGGGTGGTTTGGGTGGCTGCGGTGGTTTTCCTTGTTTGTTATGCCTTGTATGCCGAGGTCTTGCGCGAAAACACTTACCTCTCTCGGACCATCGAAGTGCAAGAGCATCAAAAAGTGGTCGATACGGGCCTTTATGGCATTGTCCGCCACCCGATGTATATGGCCACCACCCTCCTCTTCCTGATGATGCCTTTGGTGCTGGCCTCGCCCATTTCCTTTGCCATTATGCTGCTTTATATCCCATTGATTGCCAAACGCATCCGCAACGAAGAAGCCGTTTTGGAACAAGGCTTGGAAGGCTACAAAGAGTATAAACAACGCGTGAAATACAAGGTTTTGCCGTTTATTTGGTAACATTATGACCGACCGCTTAACCTCTACCAAGCAAGACAAGAAACCCGTTTGTTGTTCGACGTATGGGAATAAACCTTACTTTTGCGAAACAAAACCATATTATTGACATGCGCCATGGCCCTACCCATCAACATAAACGACCTCCTGAACAAGCAGAAAATAGAAAGCAATCGAATCGAATTCAAGAAAGGCTGGAATCCGACGAGCATTTACCATAGCATCTGCGCCTTTGCCAATGACATTGACGACCTTGGAGGCGGTTATATCCTTGTTGGTGTTGATTCGGAAGAAAAGACAGGATTGGCCCTTCGTCCGGTTGAAGGTGTGCCCGTCTCACAAATTGACGGGATTCTTCAGGAAATGGTCGGCTTCAACAACAAACTCTCACCATACTATTTGCCACGCACCAGTGTTGAGGATGTTGACGGCAAACAAGTGCTTGTCATTTGGTGTCCTTCCGGTATCAATCGCCCTTATTCCGTGCCAGAAAACGTCACTTCAAAGACCTCCAAGGAATATTTCTACATTAGGAGTGGCACCAGCAGCATTATCGCGAAAGGCGAGGTGTTGGATGAACTGCGTGACCTCGCCAGCCGTGCGCCTTTCGATGAAAGAGGCAATCCCGACCTTAAATTGGAAGACTTGTCAATACTGCTGCTGCGCGACTATCTGGCAAAGGCCGGCAGCAAACTTGAAAGCGAGCTTTACAAAAAGCCCTTGGACGATATTCTGGAACAGATGGACTTGTTTGTCGGCCCAACCGAAAAGCGAATGTTGAGAAACGTGGCCGCCATGATGTTTTGCGAGCACCCCGAGAAGTTTTTCCGCTATATGCGAATTGACATTGTCATTTTCCCAAAAGGCAGGATCGAAGACCCCAACAACTTCAGTGAGAACATCATTTATGGCAGTGTCCCCCAATTGGTGAATGGAGCACTTGCTTATCTCAAAAACACCGTCGTTCGAGAATATGTCAGCAAACAAAAGGATGTTGCGGAAAGCATCCGCTACTTCAATTATCCCATACAGGCATTGGAAGAAGCCATCGTCAATTCCTTGTATCACCGTGATTATCAGCTATATGAACCCGTAGAAATTTCCGTTGAACCCGATGGAATCAACATATTGAGTTTCCAAGGTCCCGACCGTTCCATTTCCAAGGCTGCCATTGAAGCTGGCAATATGTTACATTCCAGACGCTATCGCAACCGTCGCCTCGGTGACTTCCTCAAGGAACTTGGCTTGACGGAAGGCCGCTCCACCGGCATTCCAACCATTCAAGAAGAATTGCAAAAAAACGGTTCACCTCGTGCCACCATAGAAACCAACGACGAGCGCAGTTTCATCAATATGTTTATTCCCATTCACGAAGGCTGCGATGACACTGTAATTCTGAATGATGCTGAAAGTGTTACAACAAATGACACTGCAAATGACACTGCAAATGACACTGCAAATTTGAGTAATCCTCAAAAAAGAATTGTTGAAATAATCAAATCCAACAACAGAATAACGTATGATGAAATGGCAGCGTCATTGCATTTGGGTCGAAAAACCATTGCTCGTCATATTGCTATTCTTAAAGAAAAGGGTATTTTGGAACGCATTGGTGAGGATAAAAATGGACATTGGGCTATCAAACTATAAAACCACACTATGACCGACAAAATGACTCCCGCACAGCGACATTACTGCATGTCGCGCATCCACGGCAAAGGCACCAAGCCCGAACTCTTGGTGCGGCAATGGCTGTGGCGGCACGGCTACCGCTATCGCCTCAACGTGAAATCGGTGCCGGGCAAGCCGGATATTGTGATGCGGCGGTATCGCACGGCGATTTTTGTGAATGGGTGTTTTTGGCACGGGCATCATGTTCAGTTGACAGTTGATAGTTTAAAGTTATCAGTTGATGCATCGCGTCATTGCGAGGAACGAAGCAATCCAGACATAACCCCGAGAGTTGTCAATTCCCAATGCTGCAAGATTCCGCAGACGAACCGCGAATTTTGGGTGAACAAAATCCGAAGAAACCAAGAACGAGACCAGCGGAATTACCAAGTTTTGCGCGACAACGGCTGGCAGGTCATCGTGGTTTGGGAATGTCAGTTGCAGCCTAAAATGATAGAGCAAACCATGCTTCAGGTGGAATTGCTGCTCAATGAGCATTTCCTCGCCTTGCACCATCCAAAAGTGGTAGCGTATGATTTCCAAGAGGAATCTGTCTCGATGGCCGCCGAAGACCAACCCGCCTATTAAGGTCACTTCATCAAGAACTCCAACGAGCCGCCTTCCATGATTTGCTGATGGGTGAGTTTATAATCTTTGATGGGTTTTCCGTTCAGTTTCACGCTTTTAACGTGAATCCTTTCAGATGTCTTGTTCGGTGCGCTGATGACGAAATCTTTTCCATTTTCAAGATGCAAAGTCGCTTTGGTGAACAAAGGCGTTCCAATGACATATTCGGCACTGCCCGCATAGAAAGGATAGAATCCAAGGCTTGAAAAGATGTACCAAGCCGACATTTGGCCGCAGTCGTCGTTGCCGGCATAGCCGGAGGGCGTGGCACGATAGAACTCGCTGCGCACCTGCTCCACCAACTCTTGCGTGCGTTCAGGTTTGCCCGCGAAATTGTATAGATAAACGGTGTGATGACTCGGCTCGTTGCCGTGGGCATATTGCCCGATGAAACCGCTCGCGTTGCCGTTCACCTCGCCTGAAGTGGCGGTGAGGCTGAAGTTCTCATCGAGTTTCTTCAGGAAACCTATGTTGCCGCCGAAAAGGTCAATGAGGCCTTGTGGGTCTTGCGGCACAAACCACATGTACTGCCAAGCGTTGCCTTCTACGAAGCAAGGTTGCTCGTATGACAGCGGGTCAAAATTTTCTATCCAGTTGCCGTTTTCGTCCTTCGGGCGGAAGAAACCCGTTTCAGGGTCGAAGAGGTTTTTGTAGAACATACTGCGACGATAGAAACGCTCATAGTCTTCAGTTTTGCCTAATTTCTTGGCCACCAATGCCACGCAAGCATCATCAAAAGCCTGCTCCATGGTAATGCTAACGCTCTCGTCTTGCAAAGTTTGAGGCATGTAACCATATTTTTCCCAAACCTCAAAGGGTGAGTTGAAATGGCTCCTCGTGCTGCTCTCGACCATAGCCTGATACGCCTCCTCTACATCGATTCCCGGTATTTCGGCAAGGATGGCATCGGCAAGCACAGGAATGGCGTGGTTGCCAATCATGCAGTAGTTGTCCTGTCCCCAGAGATCCCAGATGGGCAAGTAGCCGTAAGTTTGGTGATGGAGCACCATGTCGCGGACAAACTGCGCGGCAATGTCGGGCGCGATGAGCGTGTAAAGCGGATGCGCGGCGCGGAAGGTGTCCCAAAGGCTGAAAGTGCTGTGGTACGTTTGTCCTTTCGGCATCTGCTTGATTTCAAAGTTGGTGGTCATGTAGCGACCGTCAACGTCGCTCATCGTGTTGGGCTGCATCAGAACGTGGTAAAGACCCGTGTAGAAGATGGTTTTCTGCTCATCGGTGCCTTTGATGTCGATGCGGCTGAGTTCGCGCTGCCAAGCGTCATGGGCGGCTTGCACATATTCGTCGAAGTTCCAGCTTTGGGCTTCTGCCAGCATGTTTTTCCTTGCGCCTTCGCTATCCACGGGCGAGATGGCCACTTTTATCATCAACTCCCGGCCATCGGCTGGGTCGAAGCTCAATGCCGCCCTCAGTGTTCTGCCATTCACCACATCGCTGTTGCCGACATTCAGGTCGCCGTTCATCAACAAATGTTGCTTGAATGGCTTGGAAAACTCGGCACGGAAGTACACCTTACGCAGTTTTGCCCAACCCGTGACAACGCGATAACCTTCAATGGTGTGGTCGTCCACAATGCGGATTTGACTTTGGATGATGTCGTAGGTTCGTCGTTTGGAGTAATAAGCTTCACCACGATAGGTGCCACGGTCAAGGTCAAGAACAACGGTTTGGGGCTGTCCCTTGCTGAAAGTATAACGATGGATGCCCGTCCTGATAGTAGCCGTAAGCTCCACGTTCACAACGCAATTACTTAGAAACACCTGATAATAGCCTGGACGAGCTGACTCAAACTTATGATTATATCCATGACTAAAGTCACCAGCTCTCAGTTGTTCGGTGGTGACATAGTTGGACCATGGCATCAGGCTCACGTCGATGAGGTCGGTACAACCCGTGCCGCTGAGGTGGGTATGGGTGAAGCCGTAGATGACATGCTTATTGTAGTCGTAACCTGAGCATGGGTCCCAAGTGACCATTTGTTCCGTCTCGGGACTGAGTTGCACCATGCCCTGCGGCATCGTCGCGCCAGGAAAGGTGCTGCCGCTCAATGCTCCCGTCTCGTCGGTTTGTGTCCCGATGAAGGGATTCACGTATTCCGTGTAGTCGTTGGCGATTTGTGCGCTTAGGAATAGGGGCAGTAATAATAGGGCTGCCAGTAGATTTGTGCGTTTCATTTTGTTTTTCTTATTTCTATTATTGATTCTTTTGCTATTGAATTGTATTACAATAAGATAAAGTTTGATTCTATGGCATTAACTATCTTGGTTGGCACGTCACAGTCTTTAGCCATCTCTGACCAGCGAGAAGCTATTCCACATATCTCGTCAATGATGGACTTGGCTTCCTTAATGTTGTTAAGCGCGGCAAATGCCATCAAGTCTTTTCTTGTAATGTCGTCGAACTTGCCATTGATTGACATTTGGTGTGTGGCTGTCCAACCTCCATTGGGATTGTAGGCATAACCCATGTCGTAGGCAGGCGACAATCGCCAAACGCCGTCCTCTCCCATCAAGAACGAAATGTTTTTGGTATGGTCATCTTGATTGCGAACCACTACATTGAAAACCATCCTGCGAAACATTTCCTGGGCAGCAGAATAGGGTAATCGCAGTGCTCGCATTACGTTGAATGCCTGCTCGTAAGAATAGGCCCGGTGAAGTCGAAAGTCGTAATGAGCCATACCACAAAGCGTCTGCATGTGTACTTTCTTACCATACTCACGGTCGAAGCGTTTGGTCATAAAATGTGCCCGTCCGTTTTCCTCAATCAGTGTACATTCTGACATTTCAATGCCACAAGCACGTGCCAGTTGGTAGAATGAGTATTCCAAACGGCCATGATTCTCCGTAGCCTTAAACCCCGCTTTGGCATAGACACCGTCCAACTTAATCAAGTAATAATCAAATCCTTCAGGAGCCTCCACTTGACCTGAACGCACTTCACCCGTCACTGGGTTGTAGGCAATGATGGCCTTGGCCCGCTGACCACCCGCCGAAGTTCCCAACCGCAATATCTCCGCTATTGCCGCTTTTTTGTCATCATTAAGGTTTACACCGAA
The DNA here is from genome assembly GCA_902782455.1 of uncultured Bacteroidia bacterium. Lineage (GTDB taxonomy): Bacteria > Bacteroidota > Bacteroidia > Bacteroidales > F082 > Limimorpha. Next base: position 22,210 of record CACZNA010000037.1, read on the forward strand.
TGAAGACTTTTGGTCAAAGGCATCTTTGGCCACCTCTACCAAGGTGTCAATCTCAAACTTCTCTTGGATAGCATAACCAACATCCAAAGCGGGTTCAAATTCCAAAGCACCCATACAGCGTTTGCCAAGAAAACAAAGCGTCTCGATGGGATTGCCGCTTGTCCGTCCTGTCAGGGCAAGCCATCTGTCAAACAGTGCACGACCGTAGGTGTCGGGAAGCGCATCGGCCAACATCCCAGGCAATCCGTTGAAAGTTTCTTTTCCAAGGTTGGCGAAAGAATATACACGTCCCTCGCGCACTGGCATCATCAGCGGAGAAGGCTCCAAGCCCCGACTCACAAAGTCACGGTCGTACTCGAAACTGGCCACTTCATATCGGTCATCCCAACGAAACGTCCCGACAGGTGTGCCAAACATGTTGACTTTTGCCACATCTACCATGCCGGTTCCTCCTTTTTCGTTTGATGGATTCTGCCCACAGCCCGTTTGCGTATGGTAGAGTGCGAGGAGTGCACAAAGTCGTAATATTCGGTCGGACTCAGTTGATCTTCCTCCACCAAAGGTTGAAGGATGTCTAATTTCCCCAAAATTCGCATTACTCTCAACAAGGAGTCGACTGAGCAGATTTCTCCTTTTTCCATCTTTTTGATAGACGAAAGCGACACATTGGCTGCTTCCGAAAGGCTTTGCTGAGTGATGTTCTGCTTCAATCTAACAGTTCTCAGTTTGTTACCGATTCGACTAAGGATTACCGCATCCGCGAGCATATAGATATCATCCATAATAGTTTAATATTGAACTATTCGGATGCAAAAATACGAATAATAGTTTAATACACAACTGTTATTTGCAAAAAATCAGAGTTTTTACATCTGAGTTTTCACATACTTCAAAAAACACTAATTTTTTTTCACCCAAACAAAACATTTCTTATCTTTGCCGCTTCAAATTGTCAATCATCATATTACATTCCATGAAAACTCCGAAACAAGTAGAACCTACCAAACACTTTTTTGAATATTTCAATGAGAACCTTCCCAAAAACTGGAACGAGCCTGCTCTGACCGACTACGACGACGTTACAAGCTACACCTACGGCGAGATGGGAGCCAAGATGATGCAGGTGCAAGCCATGCTTGAGGTCGCGGGACTGAAAGCAGGCGACAAAATCGCCATTTGCTCGAAGAACTGCGCCAATTGGGCCATCGCTTTCCTCGCCATTGCTGCCAACCGTGGCGTGGTGGTGTCCATCATGGATGCCTTCGTCGAAAGCGACATCGAAAACCTCGTCACGCATTCTGATGCCAAGGCCATTTTTGTAGGACCCGCCGTCTGGAAACGCCTCCATCCCGACATGATGCCCAACGTGCAAATCGCCATCGGAACGGAGCAATTCCGTGTTCTCTATACCAAAGACGAGCAATTGAGCACGGTGAAAGAAGACGCTGAAAAGCTTTTCAACGAGAGATACCCCAACGGCTTCAACAAGGCCGACGTCAATCTGCCCACCGACAACCTCGACGAGCTGATGATCATCAACTACACCTCGGGCACCACAAGCGCGCCGAAGGGTGTCATGCTGTCGTATCGCGCCATTTCGGCCAACGTGCAATACAGCCAAGAGACCATCCCCAACCATGCCGGCTGGACCGAAGTGTGCATGTTGCCCCTCTCCCACATGTTCGGCATGACGATTGAATTCCTTTACCAAATTGCCGGCGGCTGCCATGTGTATTTCTTGAGCAAGACACCTTCGCCGACCGTATTGTTGAAAGCCTACAAAGAGACAAAACCTTATATGATTCTCACCGTGCCGTTGGTATTAGAGAAAATTTTCAAAGCGAAAATCTTCCCCGCCCTGAACAAACCCATGGTGAAGTTCCTGTGGCACACGCCGTTGCTCTGCAAAATCGTGGAAAAGACCATATACAAGCAACTTATGGAGGCCTTTGGAGGCAACCTCATTTGGCTCATCACGGGTGGCGCGGCCATCAATGCGGAGGTGGAGAAGGTGTTCCGCCGCATCAAGTTCCCCTTTGTGGTGGGCTATGGCATGACCGAGGCCGGACCGCTCATTTGTTACGAGCACTGGTACAACGAGGTAATCGGTTGCTGCGGCTCATGCGTCACGCGCAACGAACTGAAAATCGACTCGCCCGACCCGGAGAATGTGGTCGGCGAAATCCTGTTCCGTGGCGAACACGTGATGATGGGCTACTACAAGAACGAGGAAGCCACCCGCAACACCATCGACGAGGAAGGCTGGCTGCATACCGGCGACCTCGGCACCATGAACAAGAAAGGCTTGCTCTTCATCAAGGGACGCTCCAAAGCCATGATTCTCAGCTCTAACGGACAGAACATCTATCCCGAAGAGATTGAGGACAAGGTGAACAACCTGCCGGGTGTCGTAGAGTCGCTCGTGGTAGGTCGTCAAGGCAAAATCGTTGCCTTGGTCTATCCTGACGAGAAATACGATTTACAGGACAAGAGCATGGATGAGCTGATGAACGAAAACCTCGCCCAACTAAACGCCTCGTTACCTGCTTATTCAAAGGTGTCTTCCATCGTCCTCGTTGACAAGGAGTTCGAGAAGACACCCAAACGCAGCATCAGAAGGTTCCTGTACTCTTAACGTTTTTACTCTTTCACTAATTTGATGGTGCGTGTGCCCATCTCACTTGAGATGCGAGCCACATAAACGCCTTCGGCATAAGTGCTGAGGTCGAGTTCGGCGCGGCCATCAATAACTGGAGCCGTCAGCATCTGCTTGCCCAGCATATCGAACACGACGACCTGACCTTCGTTGGCATTCGTCTCCACCGTAACCTTGTCCGTAGTGGGATTGGGGCTAACCGTGGCGACAAAGGTCAACTGCTCTTCGACACCAACACTCGGGTCGTTGCCAACCCACACATCATCGACATACACACCATCGGCTTCGTTCGATTTGCCCTTGAAAGCAATGAGATAGGCGTCTGAGGATTCGGGCAAGTCAAGGGTGATGGTTTCCCAGTCCTCGCAAGCGTAGGTGTAGTCTCCGAGGAGATGCCAATAATCGTTGATGGAAGTGGCGTACCAAACCGAGAGTTCATCCACAAATTGTCCCAACGACCGTTGCCTGTGCTTGAAAGTGAGGATGGGTTTGGTGACAGCTGTGATGTCCAACGGGGCAGAAACGAGCATGGCCTCCTCGCCCAACCAAATGAAGAAAGCCGTGTTGTTGAGGATAAGATAGCCGGGGTCAACCACCCAACCGTCCTCGCCTGTAAGAATCTCGCTTTGCCAGCACACAAATTCCTCAGAGGCCTCGAAGTCGTCGAAATAAGGCTGGTCGTCGGTGACGGTAATCACGTCGCACAAAGTCTTGAATGTCACAGGCTGCGACCATTCCGACTCCATTCCACCGCCGCAGTTGGCCTTTACACGCAAGGTGTAATCCCTGCCTGACGACAGGTTTTCCAGCAGATAAGGTTGGGTGTTGACGGTAAGGTTTCCACCGTTCAGTTCTATCGTCCAACTCTCTTCATAGCCCGTCGTCGACCATCCAACAAGGGCCGAAGTGGTCGTAATTTCAGTGACTTGCAAATTCGCCGGACGTGCACAACCGCCAGCAGAGGCAATCTCAATATCGTCGATAAAAATGTAATAACCTCCGTTGCTATGGCCCAAAAACGAAATCTGGAAGGTGGAGCTTAGGTCCTCCAATGTGAACAGTTCATCATAGGTATTCGCCCAGTCGCTGAAGCTGTAGCTGCCGAGTTGGTGCCAGCTGTCGGTCGGCGAGGTGCGGTAGCTCACCGTCAGTTCGTCGGCATCGTACAGTCCCATCATCGCGTAGCTGAAACTGAAGGTGGCACTATTGCTGTCCGAAAGGTCGAAAGTGGGCGATACAAGTCGGGCCTCTTGACCTGAACTAGCATTTTGGAACGCCACCACATTTGAACCGGTGCCATTCATCACCGCCCAAGTCGCGGAACTTGTCGTCTCCACCGTCCAGCATTCCATCTCCCCCGATTCGAAGTCCTCGATGTAAGACTGGCCTGGGGCAATGGGGATGACACATTGTGCAGTCGCAGTAGCAGCGAAAGAAAAGACGGCCATTACCGTGGCCAATAATGTTTTTGTAAAGTTGTGTTTGTTTTTCATGGTGTTTTTATTTTTGATAATGAATGAATTATGATGTAAAGATAAAAAGATTTCCTTATTTCCAACGAAGTTTTTTTCCAAAATAATATTGCCCCTTCCCCACCGTGGCCTTGCCGTATTGAATAGCATTGGAGCGGCATTGGTGATAGCAAGCCATGCACATTATGCAGTGACCAAGCCATACAGGTTCCCCTTGTGGCATTTTAATGTTTTGCACGGGACAGACATACATACATCGACCGCAGGAAGTGCATTTCTTCAAATCCACACGATACTTGCTGTCGTCGGTGGCATATTTGTTGAAGCCTGGATTCACCAAATAGGTTTTCAGCCAAGGCAGACTACCTTTGACAATTTCAGAAAAACATTCATTATCAATCAATCGTGGGATGTTACGCATCATGGTATCGTCAGCTCTGTCGATTTTCAGTTGGGCGTTCTTTTCTGTATCGAGTTTGAAGCTCGGCATACCGATGTAAGTTTCAGGCATTTGCACGCTAAAACACGCCGACAAATGCCAACCTTTTTCCTCAACGGCCTTGCGGAAAACCTTCTCCGTGAGGCCGCAATTGTCACCGCAAGTGCAAGCGAAATAGAGGTAATCCGGCTTGGCTTTGAGTTGCATTTTCTTCACAAAGTCAAGCACCAACTTGGGCGGTGCCCAAGAATAGATGGGAAACACGAAGCCGAGCCTTTCGCCTTCGGCCAATTCGTATTCGTAACGGCCTTCGCGAGCCGCTTCGGGAATGAAGACTAGATTGTCGTTGAGACCTGCGGCGATGGTTTCCGCAACGTGTTTGCTGTTGCCACAGCCGGAGAAATAGAAAATCATAACTTTCTTGTTTTTAGAAGATTAAATGGCACAAGCCCAGCCAAACTTTCTGGAGATTTCCTGAAGCAACCGTCTATCGCCGAATGGAATGGTAATCGATACCGTTTCCTTTTGTCGATTCCTTTCGGCAATGTTAGCCGAGTCAATATCATACTGGGTTTGCAAATTCATCCAGATTTCAGCAGGAACATCCAAGGCTTTTTCCAAAGCCATCGCAACGGCAAGAGAAACAGAGCGTTTGCCATTAATGGTTTCGCTGAGAACGGAAGGCTTAATGCCCGTCAACTCAGACAATTGCTTCTGCGTCATGTTCCGCGCTTTCAGCTCATCCTTAATCAATTCGCCTGGATGAGTCGAGATAAATGGTGTTTGTTTCTTATTCATAATGTTTTGAAATTTCTTGTAATAATGCGTTGACTATGATTCCGTTATCATCGGGCGAACTCTTAAAGAACAATCGGTATTGGGCATTGAGCCAAACCGTTTCGACACCTTTCAAATCACCTTTCTTTTTCTCATAATGCAGAGATTTGATGGTATAAAGGTCTTCGACACGCCTCGCCGCTTTAAGGTAGTTCACCGACTTAATGTATTGTTTTACGACATCTTGAGACAACTTCTTGTATTTATGGTCTTTAGTCGAACCGCATACATAAAGTTCCTCCAATGCCTTATCGTCAAATTTGATGTTCATACTTTTAGTACTCTACGCTGCAAAAATAAATGTTTTTTGCGAATAATTATCAAATTTGCGAATTATTAATCAAATCCATCACTTCCCGCTCTTGCGCCGGTTGCAGTCACGGCAGAGCATTTGGCAATTCTCGGCCACGGTTTTGCCTCCCAAATGCCACGGCGTGATATGGTCGGCCTCCATTTGCGACAACTCAAAATGTTGCCCGCAGTCGGCACAGAAACCCATTTGACGCTCGTAGGCCGACAATTTTTGCGCATCGGTGAAGGCACGAATGGACAAATATTTCTCCTTTCGTGTGAGAATGTAAGGATAGATGCCTGTCTTTTTGGTCACGTCATCGTCGAGGATGAGGCGCTTCACCTCGTCGTCAACGGCTTTGAAATCAAACACTTGGTCTTTGTATTGCTTGTAGAGCATACCCCAATCCACGCCTTTCATTATCTTTTTTCGCTCCTTGGTGGGGCGGAACGAGGTCTCAATCCAAGTGATGACCGACTGGAAGAACTGCCACAGCGGTGCGGCGCTCGGGTCGTGCTGGTGGTTCGACATATAGACCTCGACATTGCCGTCCGAAATCCAAGAGATGGCTGTTTCGAGATAGTCCTGACGAATGGCCGAACCCGTGAGGTAGTCGCCCCCGATTTTGGTCGCCGGCGCACCGTTTTTGCTGAAATAACGCTTGGCATCGCTCACCCACGAGCCGGAATACACGGCGTTGCGCAACTCTTGCTCGGTGAGTTCCTTGCCAGCTATGTTAATGGTTTTGAACCATTTGAGTTTCTCGCTGTCGGAGCCGCTGCAAATATACACCTGCAACTCGTAGTTGAGGATTTGCTCTTGCTCGTCGGGCTGGAGGTTGTGGAAATAGCGGAAATTGAAGGCGAAGTCGCCGTTGACGTATTGGCAGATGCTGATGGTGCGTTGTTGCCCGTCGATGATTTCGAAGCTAGGTTCGCGACCGTCTCGGTCGCAGTTTGCGGACGGGGCGTCCGCGAACCCATTATCCCGCACAGCCCAATACATCACATTGAGCGGGAAGCCGTTGGTGAGCGTGTCGATGACCGCATCGCGTTCCTTCTCGCCATAGACGAATTCTCGTTGGTAGGGCGGGCGCACGTCGAGGCGGCCTCCGTAGGCGCGCACGCCGTTTTCGTTGTTGTCCGCATAGCCTTTCGTCAGTTCGCGGACGGTGATTTTGTGGAGTTCTATATTCATTTTCGTGTGTTTTGTATGTTCCTGTCGGGGCGCTGCCGTAGGTCGCTGCCGTAGGTCGCTGCCGTAGGTCGCGACCTACGGTTACTCATGTATCGTCCCTTCGGGACGGGCTGACTACTCTCAATCGGTTCCCTCTGCCGCCATCGATACGGGCAACTCGCCTATCTCGTAAGGAACCGGCTTGGAATTGGTTTTACGACGACGGATGAGAATCCTGCTGTAAACCCGTTTATTATTCAATACTGCACATCCGCCTCTATCTTCAATATGCGGAGTATAAGGAACAATCCCATAAAATTTGTTCAATCTACTATTGCCTGCACATATTCCCAATATCTCAAACTGTTCAGGATTGTATTTATCCATAAAAGTAATTGGCACTCCCATAAACCCATCATAATCCATCGGAATGTCAGTTGTTTTATCTATATTGATGGCATCATAATTATCATATTTGGGATAATCAGCAGCATTGTATGTTTTGAAAAGAATCAAATCCTCGTGCCGTTTCTGGATTTCAAGGTTGGTGAACCAATTCACGCCAGAGACTCTAATCATACCTTCCCTATGGTCACTTGCGGTAGCCACATCTTCATACTTGCTGAAAAAGTGACCTGCACCTCCTTTGAAACCATACCCAAGCCAAATCTTATTGTCTCTAATCAGAGGAAAGAAATCCTTGTTCGTAATTGCGTTCTGATTACCAATGATAACAAACTTCTTCTCATATTCCATCAACTGCGCCACATATTCACGAAACAGCGAAAAGGGTGGATTAGTCACCACAATATCAGCCTCTTTCAATAGTTCAATGCACTCTTGGGAGCGGAAATCGCCGTCGCCCTTGAAGTAATGGATGCCGATTTCCTCGGGGTCGGGCACACGGTTGCCGTTGCGGTCGCCAAAATACTCCAACCATATCGCCCTTTCCGAGTCGTTTTGACTGAAAAGGTCGCGGTTTTGGTTCTTGTAGCAAGTGGTAATCAGTTTCTTAAGCCCCAACTGCTCGAAGTTGTAACTGAAATAATGGAAGAAGTTGCTCACGCGAGGGTCGTCGCAATTGCAGAGTACCGTCTTGCCTTTGAAATGCGCCTTGTAGTGCCGCAGTTCGTTCTCAATATCAACAAGTTGTGTGTAAAACTCGTCTTTCTTTGCTTTGTTTGCCGCGTGTAGATTGATATTTCCTGCCATTTTGATTGATAGTTTTGCATCTATTATCAATCACGGTAAATGCGTAAAAAACGTGAGTTTCTTGCACATTCACCAAGGCGACCTAGGAAATGGAACCTTTGCTTCTCCAAGAAAACTCACGCAAAGCGCGAGCATTTCTATCAATAGAGAAGCAAAAGATAATTTCCCAATTACCCCCTTAAAATCGTTAGATTCGTTCTATTCCAAATAAAGTTTCCTAGGCTCTTCGGTGAACGTGAAACGATAGTCAATGCTTTGGTTTATGAATATGTCGTTGTTCGTCGTTGCGCTCAATGCGCTTCGGTCATTTCCTGTTTCGTTTGGTTAGACTTTGTGTTGAGGGTGCAAAAATAAGACTATTGCGAGACAAAACAAAAAGGTTGAGGCATTTTTCCCTCGAAATACTTGACAGAATGAAAAAAGTTCGTACTTTTGCAGTTGGATAGTTCCCGCCGCGCTTCCCGCAGAACAGCGTACCAGGGCGGGACGTTTTATTTTATATTGGATGGAATATTCAAAGCAACCCATTACTGTTGAAGAACAGATTAAAGTGCTAAAACAGCGCGGATTAATTATTGATGACGAATCCGAAACAGTTTCGGTGTTAGAGCGCATCAGTTATTTTCGTTTGGCTTGCTATTGGCGACCAATGGAACAAGACAAAGTGCTACATATATTCAAACCCGATAGCCATTTCAACAATGTTCTTGCACTCTACCAATTTGACAGCGAACTGAAAGCATTCCTTTTCAGCCCCATCCAACAAATTGAAATTGCCGTACGTACTCGGATGATACAACAGTTCTCGATGAAGTATGGACCATTTTGGTTCATGAATCGGCAATTGTTTATCAGCGAGGACATCTTTAAAAAACATCTCAATAGTTTGCGAAAAGCCATTGACAAAACCAATGATGACTTCATACTGGATCACTTCAGGCGTTATGACACTCCCGACATGCCTCCGGCGTGGAAAACATTGGAATTGGCCACTTTTGGAACCTTATCACGAATGTACACCAACTTTTCCGACAATGCGGTAAAGAAACAAGTGGCCCGAAGTTTCACGATTCCACAGCATGAGTTTATGCGTAATTGGTTGGAAAACTTGACTGTTGTTCGCAATATATGTGCCCACCATGCGCGGTTGTGGAATAATTATACTTCCATTCAACTCCGGCTACCACATCGATTGCCTTATTCTTGGCTGACGAATTTTAATATTCCCGAAGGGCGTCTCTATCCACAACTCTGTTGCATAGCATATTGGCTCAACGCCATCGACCAAAAGAACACCTTCGTAGCCGATTTCAAGGCTTTGCTCACAAAATATCCAACCGTTGACACCGCCGCTATGGGCTTCCCCCGTGGCTGGCAACAAGAACCTCTTTGGCATTAACGCACAACAACTATAAGTCATGCCCCAAACCTCCCTCAACCGCTCCATCCTGAAACTCGCCGTCCCCAACATCATCAGCAACATCACCGTGCCGCTGTTGGGCTTCGTCGATATGATGCTGATGGGGCATCAGGACAGCATCGCTTACATCGGAGCCATTGGGCTGGGTGGCACCATCTTCAGCGTGATGTACTCCATCTTCAGTTTTATGCGGGCGGGAACGACGGGCTTCACGGCACAGGCCTACGGTGCCAACGACCGTGCCGAAATCGCCTATTCGCTCTATCGCTCGCTCTGCATTGCACTGATTGCCACGGTTTTGGTGCTTTCATTGCAAAATGTCGTGGAATGGCTCAGCATGAAGTTGCTCAACGGCAGCGAGGAAGTTTTGGCCTACACTGACACCTATTTCCATGTACGCATCTGGGCCGCGCCGGCGGTGCTTTGCCTCTATGCCTTCAACGGCTGGTTTATCGGTATGCAAAACACTACTATTCCGATGGTTATCGCCATCCTCACCAATGTGGTGAACATCGTTTTGAGCGTCGTTTTCGTCAATTATATGGGTATGGGCGTGAGTGGCGTGGCCTTGGGCACGGTCATCGCGCAGTATTGCGGATTAATAACGGCGATTGTATTCCTTTTCGCCAAATTCCGCCATCATCTTATTCCCATCAGACGGGTATTGCTGCTGCAAAGCGACAAATTGAAACGTTTCTTCCAAGTGAACGCCGACTTTATGATTCGCAGCATCCTTTTGGTGTTGAGCATCGCCTATTTCAACAACCAGTCGGCCAAACTCGGCGACGACATGTTGGCCGTGAACATGATTCTGATGCAGTTCTTCTATATCTTTTCCTATTTCACCGACGGTTTCGCCTACGCGGGCGAGGCCTTGGTGGGGCGTTTCACGGGTGCGCACGACCCGAAACAACTCCGCCAAACGGTGAAACTGCTGTTCCTTTGGGGGTTCCTCATCGCCTTGCCGTTCACGGTGCTTTATGCCCTCTTCCCGGATTGGTTCATCGGCCTCGTCAGCGACCAGCCCGAAATCATCCCCATGGCCAAGCCTTACCACATCTATTTGGCCGCCATTCCGCTCATCACCTTTGCGGCTTTCCTTTGGGACGGCGTTTACATCGGGGCCACGGCGGCGCGCGCCATCCGCAATACGATGATTATCTCGGCTTTATGCGTATTTCTGCCCTCCTCATTAATATTAATGCCTCCTTTCGGCAACCACGGGCTTTGGATTGCTTTTCTGCTTTTTATGGTTGCGAGAGGGTTGTCAATGACCCTGATGGCGAAACGGGCGGTGTTTGGAGCGAAATAATCGTGTTTTGCAAGGTCGGACAAACGGGTTCGTTCCTACGATTCGACAATTGACTACGTCGAATTATCATTTCTACGATTAAACGACGTAACAAACCAACAAATCCTTATCTTTGCAAAAAATTTCAAAAACAGACATTATGAACAAAATTTTCACAGTTTTATCCTTGGCCTTGATGATGGCCATCGCTTTGCCCACGCAGGCCCAAGAGAAGAAGTTCTTCACCCCCGAAGATGCCTCCTACAACAACCGCAGCCTTTATGCCCAACGCCCCAACCAACTGAAATGGATTGGCGATTCCGACATTTTGATGAAAGTGAAGGACAACGAAATCATAACCATGACGCCAAGTGCCAAAAAAGAAGCCACCTTCTTGACTTTGGAAGACCTGAACAGCTACACCCGTAGCGAAGGCCTCATCGACCTGAAGCGCATCCCCCAACTGACTTGGCTCAACGACTTTCAAGCCTACTTTTATGCCTTGGGCGAAGACGGCATCAACTTAAACAAGATGGACATCAAGAAGAAGACCATCGAGAAGAAGGCCTCCATCCCGCAAGATGCTGAAAACCAAACCATCTGCAAGCCCACTTTGAATGTAGCCTACACCATCGACAACAATCTGTTTGTGGCCAAAGGCGACAAGCAAATCCAAATCACCAACAACCCTGAACATGTCATTGCCGGTCAGAGTGTGCACCGCAACGAATTCGCCATCAATGGCGGTATCTTTTGGTCGCCCGACGGCAAGCTCCTCGCCTACTACAGCATGGACGAGCGCATGGTGACCGACTATCCCTTGGTCGACATCCAAGAGCGTATCGCCACCGCCAAGCCCATCAAATATCCCATGGCAGGCATGACGAGCCACGAGGTGACGCTGCACATCTACGACATCGCCACGGGCAAGGAAATCGTTGTAAAAACGGGTGAACCCGCCGAGCAATACCTCACCGCCATCACCTGGAATCCCGACAACAAGCGTATCTACATCGGTGTGTTGAACCGTCAACAGAACCATCTGAAATTCAACGAATACGATGCCCTCACCGGCAACTTCATCCAAACCATCTTCGAAGACCACGACGAGCAATATGTGGAGCCTCAGGGTCCCGCCTACTTCCTTCCCAACAATCCCGACCAGTTTATCTGGAAGGCCCAACGCGACGGCTATTATCACCTCTATCTCTACACCATCAGCAACGGTTCTGTGCGCCAACTCACAAAAGGCAACTTCGTCATCACCGATTTCAACGGCTTCTCGAAAAACGGCAAATACATCTACTATCGCTCCACCGAGGTCAGTCCGCTTGAACGCCATTGCTACATGATGGAACTCAAGACCGGAAAGATTACCAAACTCACCACTGCACACGGCACCCACGATGTGGTTCCTTCGGGCGACGGCAAGTATTTCTTGGACTTCTATTCCAGCACTGATGCACCCTACAATGTTGATTTGCAAGACAAAAAAGGCAAATTCGTCAGACGTTTGCACGAAGCCGAAAATCCCTTAAAGGACTATAACATCGGTATCACCGAACTCGGCACACTGAAGGCTGAAGACGGACAGACACTCTACACTCGCCTCATCAAGCCCTACAACTTCGATTCCTCGAAGAAATATCCCGTTATCGTTTACGTGTATGGCGGTCCTCATGCCCAACTCATCACCGACGACTGGCTGGCTGGCGCAGGCATTTACCTGAACTATTTGGCCCAAGAAGGCTTCCTTGTCTTCACGTTGGACAACCGTGGCTCAGCCGACCGTGGCGAGGCCTTCGAGCAGTGCATCCATCGCCAATGCGGTCAGCTCGAAATGCGCGACCAAATGACAGGTATCAATTGGCTCAAAACCTTGCCGTATGTCGATGCCAACCGCATCGGCAGCGATGGTTGGAGCTATGGCGGCTTCATGTCGACCTCACTGAAAATCAACCATCCCGAAGTGTTCAAAGTCAGCGTGGCTGGCGGTCCCGTGTTGGATTGGAAATACTACGAAATCATGTACGGCGAGCGTTACATGGACACGCCCCAAGAGAACCCCGAAGGCTATGAGCTGACCAGCCTCGAAAACAAGACCGACAAATTAGAAGGCAAGTTCCTGATGATCCACTGCACCACCGACCCCGTCGTGATGTGGCAGCACAGCCTCGTCTTTGTCGAGAACTGCATCCACAACGGCAAGCAACTCGATTATTTCGTCTATCCTGGCCACGACCACAATGTCTACGGCATGGACCGTGCCCACTTGATCACGAAGATTACGCAATACTTTAAGGATAACCTTTAAGCCCTTTAAGTAACTGTTGAGAATCAAACTTCAATGTTTTTTGACTTCGGGACTTCGTGACACGGGACTTCAGGTATTTGTTTGACTCGCAGTCTCGGAGTCCCGAAGTCTCGCAGTCAAATATGTAAACTAAACATGCCCATCTACTTATACAAAAAAGCGGGAGGTTTCAGTTCCTCCCGCTTCTTTTTTGTTATAAGTTCTTCAGCCACTTCCACTGGAATAGCAGCATATAAAACACCCCAACGGTGATGGCCGAGTCAGCGAAGTTGAATATCGGTCTGAAGAAGATGAAATGCCCGTCGGGACCGAAGAAGAAATTCGGCAACCATGAGGCATTTTCTCTTGCTACGTCAATGATGGGGAAGTAGAGCATATCGACCACACGACCGTGAAGCCAGCCGGCATAACCGCCGCCATCGGGGAACAAAGTGGCCAATTGGGTAAAAGTACTCTCGCTGAAAATACGGCCATAGAACACACAATCGATGATGTTGCCCATTGCACCTGCCGTGATGAGCGACAAGCCGAACAGCACACCGAACTTGGTGTTTTTCTTCGAAAGTCGGAAAATGATGATGAACAAGGCAATGACTGCCACAATGCGGAAGAGGCTCAATATCAGCTTCATGGTTCCTCCACTGCCCAACCAGCCAAAGGCCATTCCTTCATTCTCGATGAACAGCAGCTTGAACCACTTCCCGATGACGGGAATCTCTTCGCCCAAAGTCATGTGCAGTTTGATCCAAATCTTGAGGACTTGGTCAAAAAACAGCACCAAAAACATCACCAAAAACGACCACATCAGGCCGCGATTGCCCTGTTTTTTCACTTTTTCTTGAGTTTTGCATCAAGGCTGCGTGTGGTGATAGGCACACAGCGAAGTCTTTCCTTGGGAATGAGTTTTCCAGTTTCGCAGCAAACTCCGTAAGTCTTGTTCTCAATACGCATGAGGGCAAGTTCAAGGTTGCGGATGTACTTCTCCTGACGTGCCACGAGTTTGGCGTTTTCTTCTTTCTGCGCCACGGCATAACCGTCTTCCAACACCTTGAAAGTAGGTGCTGTGTCGTCGGTGCTGTGCTCGCCGCCAGAGAGGTTGGCCTGCAAGGTAGCTAAACTGTTTTTAGCTTGCTCAAGCTTTTCAAGTATCAAAGTTTTGAATTCTTCAAGGTCTTCGTCGGAATAACGGACCTGTGGTTCCTTTTTGTTAGTGTCCATGATTGTGTTTTTTAGTGAGGCTTTTTCGTCACCGCGAGGAACGAAGCAGTCCAGACAATTAGCTTTCTTCCCTAGATTGCTTCGTACCTCGCAATAACGCTAAGCGCGTCTGTATTATTTCTTCTTTATCATCAATTTAACGTTAATGCCTTCAACGAGTTCCTCTGCTTCCACGCCTTCAAGCACGTCCACCTTATTAATAGTGGCCAGCGTTTCGTTGCAGATGTAATCGCCGAATTTTTCCACTGCAGAGTCTGTCTTTTCGTTTTTCTCGATGAGCAGTTCGATGCGGTCGGTGACCTCAAAGCCGCCAGTTTTGCGGAGGTTCTGTACACGGTTCACGATTTCGCGGGCGAGGCCTTCTTGCATCAGTTCATCGGTGATGGTCATGTCTAAAGCCACGGTGATGTCGTCCTGCGAAGTGACGGCCCAGCCGGGGATGTCTTGCGTCGAAATCAAGGCATCTTCCAAGGTCAGCTCAACGTCAACGCCGTCAATGTTCAAGTGGGTGCCGTTGTTCTTCTCAAAAGTGTGGATTTCGTCTTGGCCCATGTTGGTAAAGTAAGCCTGAATCTGCTTCATCTGCTTGCCGTACTTCTTGCCCAAAGTCTTGAAATTAGGCTTCACATTCTTGACCAAAATGTTGTTGTCGGGCGACAAGAACTCGATTTCCTTGATGTTGACTTCACTCATGATGAGGTGCGACACCTTCTCGATTTGCGTCTTCATCTCCTCGTTCGCGACAGGAATCATAATCTTCGACAAAGGTTGACGCACGCGGATGTTGGCTTTCTTGCGCAGCGAAAGCACCAATGAAGAGATGAGTTGAGCGGCTTCCATGCGTTCCTCCAAAGCCTTGTCGATGAACGACTTGTCGGCGATGGGGAAATCGGTCAGATGGACGGATTCGGCCTTATTTCGACCCGTGACATTGTTCAAGTCGCGGTAGATTTGCTCGCTGAAGAACGGCGCGATGGGCGAACTCAGGCGGGCCACGGTTTCAAGGCAGGTGTAGAGGGTCTGGTAGGCCGACAGTTTGTCTTGGTTGTCCTCACTCTTCCAGAAACGGCGGCGCGAGAGGCGCACAAACCAGTTGCTCAAATGCGCATCCACAAACTCGGCGATTGCGCGACCGGCACGGGTAGGCTCATAGCTGCCGTAGGCTTCATCCACATTGAGAATCAATGTGTTCAGCTCCGACAAGATCCAACGGTCGATTTCAGGACGGTCGGCGTATGCAAGGTCGGCTTCCGAATAGTCGAACTTGTCGATGTTGGCATACAAGGCGAAGAAAGCGTAGGTGTTGTAAAGCGTTCCGAAGAACTTGCGGCGCACTTCGTCCACGCCTGCCTCGTCAAACTTCAGGTTATCCCAAGGCTGCGAGTTGGTAATCATGTACCAACGCACGGCATCGGCGCCGTATTGCTGGATGGCACCAAACGGATCGACGGCATTGCCCAAACGCTTGGACATCTTGTTACCGTTCTTGTCGAGTACCAAACCATTGGAAACCACGTTCTTGTAAGCTACGCTATCGAAGCACATTGTGGCGATGGCGTGAAGCGTGAAGAACCAGCCACGGGTTTGGTCGACGCCCTCGGCGATAAAGTCCGCCGGGAAGGGGAGCGCCTGTCCTTCAGTCCTAAGTCTTCCGTCCTCTGTCTTTTCACCCATATAGTGATATTGGGCGTAAGGCATTGCTCCAGAATCGAACCAAACATCAATCAAATCAGGCTCGCGGAACATCTTCTTGCCGCTTGCGGAGCAAAGGATGACACCGTCGATATAAGGTCTGTGTAAGTCAAACTTGGTGTAATCGCTTGAAGCGTATGGATTTTCACTCATAAATCCCGCCTTGATGGACTTCTCGATTTCGTTGCGAAGTTCCTCGACGCTGCCGATGCAAATCTCCTCCTTGCCGTCCTCGGTGCGCCAAATCGGGAGCGGCGTGCCCCAATAGCGCGAGCGCGAAAGGTTCCAATCGACCAAGTTTTCAAGCCAGTTGCCGAAACGTCCGCTTCCTGTGGCTTCGGGCTTCCAGTTGATGGTCTTGTTGAGCTCTATCATCCTGTCTTTCAAGGCTGTAGTCTTGATGAACCAACTATCGAGAGGATAATACAGCACGGGTTTGTCGGTGCGCCAGCAGTGCGGGTAGTTGTGGGTGTGTTTTTCGCTCTTGAAGAGTTTGCCTTCTTCCTTCAGCATGACCACGATGTCGACGTCCAAACTCTTATCTTTTTCGGTCTTAGTGGGGTCGTAGGCGTTTTTCACGAATTGGCCGGCGTATGGGCGATAGGCCTCCACATTCATGTAGTTTTTCACAAACTCAGGGTCAAGGTCTTCAATGCGCCAAAATTTGCCTGTGCGGTCTACCATCGGCTGGGCCTTGCCGTCCTTGTCGATCATTTGCAAGGGCGGAACGCCAGCGGCCAAGGCCACGCGCTTGTCGTCGGCACCAAAAGTCGGGGCGATGTGGACGATGCCCGTACCGTCCTCGGTGGTCACATAGTCGCCGGGAATGATGCGGAAAGCACCCTCTCCAGGATTGACCCACGGGATGAGTTGTTCATACTCAATGCCAACAAGGTCAGTACCTTTCACGGTGCCTAAAACCTCGTAAGGCAGTTTCTTGTCGCCGACTTTCCAATCCTCGAAAGCAGGTTTCTCTTCTTCGGCGGGGAAGAAAGAGGACATCAGCGGCTTGCCGAGGATGAGGTAAGTCTGCTCGCCCGACACAGGATTGACTGAACGGACGAGGTTATATTCAATGTTCGGGCCAACGCAAAGTGCGGTGTTGCTTGGCAATGTCCAAGGTGTGGTGGTCCAAGCGATTGCGTAAGTTGACAGTTGAGGGTTGAGAGTTGGGAGTTGGCCGCCAAAGATAACTTTCAACTTTTCACTGTCAACTTTCAACTTGAACAACGCCACGCAAGTCAAATCCTTCACATCGCGGTAGCAGCCAGGCATGTTCAATTCGTGCGAACTGAGTCCTGTGCCAGCAGCGGGCGAGTAGGGCTGGATGGTGTAGCCTTTATAAAGCAAACCCTTGTTATACAAGTCTTTCAGCAAAAACCACAAGGTCTCGATGTAGTCGTTGGTGAAGGTGATGTAAGGATCATCAAGATTCACCCAATAGCCCATCTTGAGCGTGAGGTCGTCCCACATATCCTTGTATTTCATCACCTCCTCGCGACAGGCGCGGTTGTAGTCGTCCACCGAAATCTTCTTGCCGATGTCCTCCTTGGTGATGCCGAGTTTCTTCTCCACGCCTAATTCCACAGGCAGGCCGTGGGTGTCCCAACCGGCCTTGCGCACCACATGCTTGCCTTTCAAAGTTTGGTAGCGGCACACCACATCCTTAATCGAGCGGGCCATCACATGGTGAATGCCCGGGGTGCCGTTGGCGCTCGGCGGGCCCTCGTAAAATACAAAAGCATTGTCCTTGTCGCGGTTGTCAAGGCTCTTTTGGAAGGTGTTGTCCTCTTCCCAAAAACGGCGGATTTCATCGGCTGTCTCGGTGAGATTCAGCTGTTTATATTCCTTGTAGTTGTTTTTCATTATTCTTGACTCCTAAATTAAGGCGCAAAAATACGGAAATTTAACGAATGAAAAGAAAAGAGATGCCAAAATTACACCTCTTTCGGTTTTTCCGTAGGGGCAGACCCGTGTGTCTGCCCTTTTGAAAGGGCGAACACATGGGTTCGCCCCTACGAATCCATTTATCTGATGACAATCTTCTGTGTCTTCACATCATTGCCGGTGATGAGACGGAGGACATACACGCCAGAAGCCATACCCGCTATAGACAGAGACGCAGGCACTGCGTCTCTACAGACGATTATGCGACCTTGCACATCCACAATTTGTAGAGACGCATTGAATGCGTCTCCTCCCATACCCGTAAAGACAATATTTCCATTGCTGACGAAAGCAAAAGGTGCATCGTCGCCGTCTGCGTCTCCGCTGGCGGAAAACACCAGACGGAAACGCGAAGCATAATCCGTCGTCTTGGCGTTGAAGGTATAATTTGGCGTTGTCAACAGGTCAACATCCGCGCCAGTCATGTTGTCGATGAGGTGGAGATAACCCATCTCCACGTTCTCGGGGTTGACCGTAATCGTGTATGGTCCGTTTTCGGCGGCTCTGAAGTTGACAGGGATTTCGCCTTGGGCTTCCGCCGTAACGATGGCGTAATCCTTGCCGTCCTGCGGGATGTAGAGCTTGGAAAGGTCGGCATCGAAGATGAACTTCTCAAGCTGGTTGCCTTCGCTGAAGCTGACGATGGCATTATCGAGGGTGCTGGATTGCTTCGTTCCTCGCAATGACGCGAAGCGGCTGTTAGATTCAGGAGCCTCAACGACCTGGCTCAACGCGATTTGCAAACCACTCGGGATGTTGCTCTGTTGCGCCGCCACCTTGGTGAATGTGACGGACTGGCCGCTTTCGTCGGCCTTCACCATGATGCCTGTGCAGGAAGGAATGGTAGTGCCAGCCTGGTAAGGTGTGCCATTGAGTTGGTTGGTGCTCCCGTCGATGAGGTAATAGGGCAAGTCTGAAGTCACATTGCACGGGAACGGGTTGCCCACAAGGTTCCAACCCGGAAGGACGGCTCCTTCGTCCGTATTGAAGTCAAGGGCAATCATCCCTTGTGTGCCCAAGGCTCCTGTAAAGCTCAAAGTAGTAGCCCCTGTGTTGGCATACAGGTAGCC
The DNA here is from genome assembly GCA_902782455.1 of uncultured Bacteroidia bacterium. Classification (GTDB taxonomy): domain Bacteria; phylum Bacteroidota; class Bacteroidia; order Bacteroidales; family F082; genus Limimorpha. Next base: position 41,246 of record CACZNA010000037.1, read on the forward strand.
TTTGCCGTTGATGAGGTTGAAACCCGGGTCGGCATGGTTATCATCCGTACTACCCTTGTAGTTTCTCCATATATGCGTTCCCTCATGGTAATAATACAAGTCATAATCACCTGAGAGCAAGCCGTTTGCTGCCGATGGCGCAACCGTGGCGACAGGCGAAGCGATGAAGTTCCACCCTCCCCCATTGTTGCGCCCCGTGATGTTTTTCTGCACCGTGGCCACCACTCCCGCGTTGTTGTGGATGAGTTGTCCGCCGTCGGCGATGGTGAGGGTCTTGCCTTCATCAACTATTATATAATCCACATTGGCGGTATAGCCGTTAGGGATGGTGGCATTGGCCGAGATGACCACACTGTTTCCGGCTTCGGGCACCGCGTTGTTGCTCCAGTTTCCAGGCACGTTCCAGTTTCCATCGGTTGTGAATTGATTTATATTTATCACACTCCAACCGCTTGGGATGCCGCTATTTCCAGAGGGCCAACTTGTCATGTTCGAGGCTTTCACGAAAGTGCCCGTTCCAGCCACATTCGAAAGCCAGTTTTTCACGCAATTGGATGCAGAAATATTGGTGGCAAGGCAAACCACATAGTCCAACTTGGAGCAACCAGAGAACATTTGATAGTAGCAATTATTCACCAAAGTCGTGGCGGGAAGCCATGGTGCTGTGGTCAAATGTATGCAACCTTTAAACATATCTCTATAGCAATTATTCGCCAAAGTCGTGGCGGGAAGCGCAGGTGCTGTGGTCAAAGCCCTGCAACCTTGAAACATTCCAAAATAACAGGATTCCGCCAAAGTCGTGGCGGGAAGTGCGGGTGCAGTCGCCAGTCTTCTACATCCATTGAACATACTGTTATAGCAATCGTTTGCTAATGTTGTAGCTGGCAAGGAGGGTGCCGTGGTCAAATACAAGCAATTATTGAACATGCCGTCGTAACAACTATTATATAGTTCGGTTGCGGGAAGTTCGGGTGCAACCGTCAGACTCTCGCATTCAGAGAACATATTACTATAACACTTGCTTGCCAAGGTTGTAGCAGGCAAGATGGGTGCTGTTGCAAGGTTAGTGCAACTTGAAAACATGCTAGAATAACACTCCTCAGCCAAAGTGGTGGCCGGCAGTGCTGGTGCCCTCGTAATCCCCTGACAATTCATAAACATACTATTATAGCAATCGGCGGTCAATGTGGTGGCGGGCAGCACAATATTAAACAATGGATGGTTCAAGATAGTGTGGGGATCCACGTCATCTCTTCGGAAAAGACGATAAAAAGCAAACGTCTCGGTCAGGGTGGTGTTCGTGTCAAAGCCATTCTGATCAATCAGGCTCATCACGTTGCCATAGACATAACACGGGTTGGAACACTCGAAATGGAAGCCTAAAGGTTGCCATAATCCTTCAACGTCAACATAAACACAGCAAGTACCATTGTTTCCTCGGAAACAGATGACATCGGTGGCAGCGAGAGAAATGGGAGTGTTCCATGACACATAAGCCCATTCGCTTCCGTTCAAACTGTATTGGATGGGATTGAGTGTTGAGCCTTCATCCTTTTTCACAGTAATCGTTCCCGCCTCTCCTGCTTGGAACGTCAGCGGTACGGTAATTGGATCGATGTCGTGGTCTTCAACTATCCAGCCGGAGGGGATGCCGTTGTCACCCGTCGTCCAATTCTCCATTCCGGATGCCTTGAAAAAGACACCCGTGGCGGCCACACTGCGGAACCAACTGTATGTGCATTCGGTTGCCGAAATATCCGTAGCGAGGCATCTCACGTAGTTCAGATGGGTGCAACCCGCGAACATAAAAGAATAACACCTATTGACTAATGTTGTAGCAGGCAATTCGGGAGCCGAGGTCAGAGCGGAGCAACCGTAAAACATACAATAGTAACACCTATTGACTAATGTTGTAGCAGGCAATTCGGGAGCCGAGGTCAGAGCGGTGCAGCCGGAAAACATATGGGAATAACAAGCATAGGCTAACGTGGTGGCAGGCAATGCGGGAGCCGTGGTTAGGCCGGTGCAGCCGGAAAACATATGGGAATAACAAGCATAGGCTAACGTGGTGGCAGGCAATGCGGGAGCCGTGGTTAGGCCGGTGCAGCCGGAAAACATCTCTTCACAACAAGATTCAGCCAATGAAGCGGCTGGCAACACCAAACTCTTGTCGGTGTGGTTCTTGATGTGCGTATTGCCATAGAACATCTTAGTGCAGGCATAACTTGGCAAGCTATTCCAATAGTTGAACAGCGAGCCTAAGTTGCCATACAGGTAGCAGTCGGCGGTGCAGGTGAAATGTGAATATTGATTGTCGCCTAGGGCATAGGCAGTGGAAATGATGCTGCTGAACTGCAGCTTTTCTCCAGCTTGGAGGCTGATGCCTGTGCCGTATGAATAGCTCGACCAGTCACCTGTTTCACCTATTCTGTACTGTATCCCATTGTTGGGGGTGCCCCCCCACACCTTTTCTAATGTAACCGTTCCCGCCTCGATGGCTTCGAAGGTCAGCGGATACATAGGTTGAACGAAATCTTCAACTGACCAGCCAGCGGGGATGCCGCTGTCACCCGTCGTCCAATTCTCCATTCCGGGAGCCTTGTCAAAGGTGCCAGTAGCGGCCACTTCGGAGAGCCATCCCAGTGTGCAACTGCTTGCCGAAATATCCGTAGCGAGGCATCTCACATAGTTCAGATTGGTGCAACCTTCGAACATACCATAATAACAGCCATCAACTAATGTTGAAGCAAGCAATGCGGGAGCCGAGGTCAGAGCGGTACAGCCAGAAAACATACCATAGTAACAATGTTCAACCAACGAGGAGGCAGGCAATGCGGGAGCCGTGGCCAGAGCGGTGCAGCCGGAAAACATCTCTCGGTAGCAGGAAATAGCTAATGAGGAGGCAGGCAATGTGGGAGCCGAGGTCAGAGCGGTGCAGCCGGAAAACATACTGGTATAACAACCATTGGCTAACGAGGTGGCAGGCAATGCGGGAGCCGTGGTCAGAGCGGTGCAGCCGGAAAACATCCGTTCGTAACAACTATCAGCTAATGAGGTGGCTGGTAAAACCAAACTATTGTCGGTGTAGTTCTTGATGTGCGTATTGCCATAGAACATCTTAGTGCAGGCATGACTTGGCAAGCTATTCGAATTGTTGAACAGCGAGCCTAAGTTGCCATACAGGTAGCAGTCGGCGGTGCAGGTGAAATGTGAATATTGATTGTCGCCTTGGGCATAGGCAGTGGAACTGGTGCTGCTGAACTGCAGCATTTGTCCAGCTTGGAGGCTGATGCCTGTGCCGTATGAATAGCTCGACCAGTCACCTGTTTCACCTATTCTGTATTGTACCTCGCTGTTGGGGGTGAAATCCCCCACCTTTTCTAATGCAATCGTTCCCGCCTCAATGGCTTCGAAGGTCAGCGGATACAAAGTTGGATCGAAGTCTTCAATTGTCCAGTGGTCGGGGATGCCGCTGCCGGGGAAACTCGGACTCGTCGTCCAATTCTCCATCCCGGAAGCCTTGACAAAGGTGCCTCTATAAGCCACACCATAGAGCCATCCTTCTATGCAACTGCCTGCCGAAATATCCATAGCGAGACATCTCACATAGTTCAAGTGGGAGCAGTATTCAAACATATACCTATAACAATCGTGTACCAACGTGGTGGCTGGCAACGCAGGAGCCTCGGTCAGAGCACTGCAGTGGTCAAACATTTCTTGATAACAACCCTCAGCCAATGAGGTGGCTGGCAATGCCGGTGCCGTAGTTAATGCTGTGCAGTGGGAAAACATCTCTTGGTAGCAGTAATAGTTTAATGAAGTGGCAGGCAATGCGGGAGCCGTGGTCAGAGCGGTGCAGCCGTAAAACATCTGTTGGTAACAATAATTGCCTAATGAGGTGGCAGGCAAAACCAAACTCTTGTCGGTGCTGTTCTTGATGTGCGTGTTGCCATAGAACATCTTAGTGCAGGCATAACTTGGCAAGCTATTCCAATAGTTGAACAGCGAGCCTAAGTTGCCATACAGGTAGCAGTCGGCAGTGCAGGTGAAATGGGAATACTTGTCTCTACTCGTTGAATAGGAAACCGAGCTGGTGCTGCGGAACTGCAGCTTTTCTCCAGCTTGGAGGCTGATGCCTGTGCCGTATGAATAGCTCGACCAGTCGCCTGTTTCACCTATTCTGTATTGTACCCCATTGTTGGGGGTGAAATTCCCCACCTTTTCTAATGCAACCGTTCCCGCATCAATGGCTTCGAAGGTCAGCGGGATGTCGTCTTGCGCCTTGGCTCCCGCAACGAACAGCAGGAGCAGCAGCATGGATAGTAGTGTCTTTTTCATATCGATTAGTGTTTATGTTGTTATTTGTTAGTTGACTTCGGGACTGCGAGACTTCGGGACGTGGGACGCGGGACTGCGGGACGCGGGATTTTTCTGCCGCTTCGCGTCATCCTATGTTTGCAGCGTCAAACGAAGGAGCGACAAAGATAGGGAAAAATTGTATATTTACGGCCACAAACAATTAACGGAATGAATA
>CACZNA010000038.1:0-51422 GCA_902782455.1 uncultured Bacteroidia bacterium
CTCAATCTTCATGATGGTGGCCAACGCCTCGGGATTGTCAAGCACTCGTTGAAGGGTGGCATTATCGACATTGACTAATTGTGCGCTGTTCCAACGACGTGCAAGCAACGTTCCACTGGTGCCATTGTCGACGAAATCAAGTATCTCGGTGGCATCCACCCTTTTCATGGAACTGCCATCGAATTGCAAGATAGGTAGGAAGTTGATGAACTCATCCACTTTGTCGGTGATACGACGGTTACTGTCCACATCCAATTGGTTAGCGTAGATCACCACCTCGCGCAGGGCTCGGTTAGGGGCGAAGTCGAACACATAACAAGTAGGTTTCAGTATGGTTCTCTTCGTGGGGTCGTCCTTGTCGGTGGCCGTCCATGGGCTTTGCACACGGAAAGCTGTCTGGAAGTAGGTTTCAGGACTTGAGCAGTTGCGCAACATCAACAATCCTCCCAACGGACGCAGCGTTACGCCTGTGGTCAGTTTGCCGCAGGTCAGCGTGATGGTGCGTGTTTTCAAAGGGTTGTCGCCCATAGCCTCACGCACTGGCCCAAGGGCATCGATTCCGATGCCTGCCTTGGTGCCGCTACAGTTGATGATGGTGTAGTTCTGATAGAATCCGTTGGCTGGACGCTGAAGCAGTGCCTCCATAGCATCGCATGAAGCTACATTGGGCAGGAACCACATCGTATGGGCGCAGAGGTCAAGCAGACGGGTGTCCTCGAAGGGCAAAGCAGGTCGCACATTGAGCGGTGAACTGCCGTCACCGAAAATGGAGGCTTTGCCACGGATGATGTCGAGCCATTTCTGCACGGCTTTTTCATGGACAAATTTCTTTCCTTCTGAGCGGAAAAACTCGTTGAGGTCAAAGCCGTCCATGTCCCATTGCTCAATCATGGCTCCAAGGTCTTGCGGCATCTGGTAGGTCATCATCACCATGGTGGGCATCTCCAGATAGGGACCGCCAACGGCTTCTTTCCGTGCCTGCTCATCCTGATAAGTCCAGTTGAAGATTTGACTTTCCATAAACTCGCCTGTAGCCAATGCTCGGAACGGCGTACCGCTGAGGTAGAGGTAATGGTTGCCCGTGATAGGCACATCCTCGTCATCCCAAGCACGACCGCTTTCCACATCAATGCCGCTTTCTGTCATCACCTCGTCCTCCTCCGTCTGTCGCTTTTTGGCATCGGCATCTCCAAGGTCGAGAAGGCTCTTGGCGTTGTCGTTCCAAGCACCGAAGTGGTATTCGTCCAGCACAATCAAATCCCAATTGACACAATGCACCCATTCGTTTTTTGGCTTGATGTTGCCATAACGGTCTCTGCCAAGATAGTCTTGAAACGAACCAAACACCACCAATGGTTTTGGCGAGGACAATGACGGAAAATCTTCATCCATGCGACTGCTGTAATACCGCCAGCCTTCGAAATCGCGGTGGCGCAATAGGTCGTCGCGCCACGAGTCTTCCACGGCGGGTTTGAAGGTGAGCACCAAAACACGTTTGGCACCCATCCGTTTCGCAAGTTGATAGGTGGCGAAGGTCTTGCCGAAACGCATCTTGGCGTTCCAAAGGTAATGGCTTGGACGGTTAGGTTCCTCTATGTCCATCTTGGCGAAGTAGTCGGCGGTTTGTTTTACTGCCTGTGCTTGTTCGTCGCGCATCTTGTAGTCGAGGTCACGATTCGTCTTCACCTGTGTGTCGCGGTGACGCACGGCCACGTAGGCCGCTTGAGCTTCGCGTAGCGAGCAACGGCACCACTCTCCGATGAGTTCCTTGCCCATGCGGCGCAGGCACTCGTGCAGGTCGTGGTCGCTGAAACTCTCGCCGCTGCCGTCTGCATAGAAAGCATTGTCGTGCCACAGTAGGTGGTAGGTCTTGTGTGGCTCGGTGATGGGGTGTTGTTCATCGATGCGCTTCCGCACATCGGCGCGGGTGGTTTGTCCTATCTTGATCCATCCTGGGAAGGATGTGTCGTCGTACATGTAAATCTGCGGTATCGTCCGCCGCTCGTTAGGAAGTATCTGGTCTATCGTCTGCATAATATGTCAGTTTGTTCGTTTACATTTTTATAAGCGAACGTCCTTATGCAGAAATAGTTAGGAGAGGTGTTTAATAGTACAAAAAACTATGGACAGCATCGTGAATAACAATTACCGATTCTCCACGAACATCAACAGTAATCTCATACGCGAAGTGAAAATCCTCGCAGATGAATTCCTGCCATTCCTTTTCGATCCATTCCTGTTTTAGTCTGGCCTTGGGGAATATGGTCGCATAATCAACAAGCGATTCCAATCCGTCATAGAGACGATCCTTTTTGCGTTCCACGATTTCATAACTCAAAGTGTGCCAATGCTTCAAGATGGCAGCATCATAGAAAGAATCTATTGCCTGATGCACTCGTTCTTCAACAATAATCTTCATGCCTCAGGATGATAGAACTTGTAAATCTTCTCTGTCAGCCGACGACGAGACTCTTCAAGCGGCATGCACTGCGCTATCTCTTCGTCAGAGATTACCCGATAAGTTGTTTTTGAAGTAACACCATATTCTGCTACCGGTTCTGAGGCCATCGAAGTTTTAGATTCTTCTGTGGAGTAATCTTTTGCCATGTCATGGATGTTTTTACAGTGCAAAAATACACATCTTTCTTAAACCATGCCAGTTTTCTCCTAAAATTTCAAAGAACGTTCTGTTTGTGTTTTTATAATAATCATTCCATTGGGCGAATCATGCTCTCAATAAAAGCAATCTCATCTTTGTCCAAGTCATATTTCTTGTATAGCATCTCGTCTGTCCAGGGGTGGGAGAAGTCTTGCATTGGGACGAACTGGTAAACCTTTGCAGGAGCCATTTGTGAAACTTTTGAAAGGAAAACCATAAATCTAAAAAAGCGTGTTGATAAGTATGATATGAAATTTTCTGATTCTGTTTTGTTTACAAATGGTCCAATAGTAACATAAGTTTCCGTACAACACGTGTTAGGTGCACCATAAATAGGCTTCCCAATAATCTGGTGAGGGTAATTATCACCCGCATTATACGCGCGAGAAACATAAATCTTATGTTTATCTACCAATCCTATGCCTTTTTCTATCTGTTCTTTTTTAATATATCCAATACCTCCATTTTGATAAAGAGTAACACAATCTTTAAAAGGTTGTGCTTGTCCTTGAACAAATGTTCTTAACCCAAAGGGCTTCTGAGAACTCACAATACCATCTACAGTTTTTTCTTGGTGTATTCTTACTTTGTTAAGAATGTCTACTCCAATCTCATAACGGATAAACACATCAGACCCTATTTCTTTTAAAAAACGTGGTTTTTGTTCTATAACTTTTTCACCAGTATGGGTATAGATGTTACATTTACCTGATTGATCTCTATTCCATAAGAAATAACAAACACCTCCTTTTATTTCGACTCCAGGGAAACAATCAGCAGCATTAAGGAAATCATGTAATACACGAATATTTCTGTTCTCTATCATCTCTTTCCGAAAATCATCAAGTCCTTTGCCTCCACCATACCAACGTGCAGGAATAATCATTGATAGATAGCGAGGATTGAGTTTCAATGATTGTTGTACAAATAACTGGTATATTGGACTTGCGCTTGCTTGTGCACCACCATCATCTAGTTGATATGGCGGGTTACCTATGATTACGTCAAATTGCATGTCTCTCTTGAAAATTTCTTTGATGGTTTTATGGATAAAAGGATAAGCGTAGGACTCGATGGTTTCTACGCGGTCATATTGGGCACGGTTGGCGCCACAATACTTACACTTGCCGTTCTCCCAAACGTGTTGGCATCGCATATAGCGCAAGTTGCCTTGTGCATCATTGAAACAGGTGGCCACACTGTACTCTCCATTGGCTTGTTTGGTGCAATAGAGTGTGCGGCGGCTCATTTCGGCAGTAAGGTCTGTGCAGGCAATGCCAAATACTTGTTTGGTCATTATATGATCAATGCGCTGTTGCAAGTCGGGTATCTGTTCCTCCAATCCCGCCAAGAGTCGTTTGGCAATCTCGCGCAGGAAGACACCACTCTTACTGCAAGGGTCGAGAAAGCGCGTCTTGCTGGAGCGGAACAACTCCTGTGGTAGCAAGTCGAGCATACGGTTGGCCAACTCGGGCGAGGTGAAGACCTCGTCACTACTCAGATTGGCCAAGCAATTGAGGATGTCGGGGCTATAGCTGTTCTTCATATCGATAAAGTTGGGTGTAATGCAATGGGGGATAGGTGCGTACTGGTTCGTCGAAACTTTGCACTTCGCCTTGTTCGTCAAAAAGTCTGTACTGGTAGTTTTGTGTGACAAGGTAATCGAACTGGAAGTCGCGCCGCGAGAACTGCATACTGCCAGCGATGGGTGTCCACTCGCAGAAAGTGATGGGCTTGTCCTCGGCTGTGCGATAGGTCAGCGCATCGCCGCAGACGATATTCTTTTTCAGCATGTATCGGAGGCTTTCTTCATAACCGTTTGTACGACCCTTGTTGCCAATCTGACCAAGCACTTCGGCAAGCAACCGTTCACGGCAAGCCTCGGCATTGTCGGGTAGAATATCAATGCCATAGCAGGAACCTACGGCAATCAGGCTCTTGAACTCCCATTCCATTTGGGATTTGATGTCTAGCAAAAGGGAAAGTTTGCGGCGCAGAATCTCGATAAGGAAATTGCCGTCACCGCAGGCGGGTTCAAGAAAACGGCTGTCAAGCCGGAACGACTCGTCGCGCACCAAGTCGAGCATGGCGTTCACCTCGCGTGGATTGGTGAACACCTCGCCATGGTCAGCCACCCTTTGGCGGCTTTTGATTTGTGATTTGTTGTTTTCGTTGTCGGGCATAAGAAAATCGTGGAACTTTGCTTACGCCATCTTAGGTGTTCCACGACCTGCCCGACAATAAGTAAAGCCCACGATTACTCGTAGGCGTTTACCGCTTTACATTGTCGGAACTTGATTTTGTGGAACTTCAAGATGGCAAGATGGAGCGAAAACGCTATTATTCTATTTTAGTTATCTATCTAAATTCTTTCTATATCAATTAGTTAATTATTCGACATTTGTATTATCACTACAATTCATAAGAATAAATACATTATTCTATTCTAATGAAATTCTTTGGTTTCCCTAATAGTACAATGTATAGTAGTTCTTTCCTCTATCATCCTTTCCAGCAACAATTTCTGCATTTGGATTAATAATTTTCACTTCAAAGTTTTTACCTAACTTAAGGACGTTCATTTTCGTCACAGGTTTCTTATTGGTTGCTTTGACCACCACATTCACCTCGTCTGCAAAAGTACCGTGTTCTTCTTCGTAAACCTGTCTGTATGTTTCAAAGGCTTGTTTTTGTTCTTCAGTGTCGCAAATCTTTTCAGCCAACTCGTCAACTTGCAACACTTCCTCTGATTTCAACAACTCAACTGTTTTTTTTGCCGCAATGGCGCTATCCACCATCGACTGCTCTTTTAGCTGCTGCACAAAACCGGTACACATATCCATCAATTTTATAGTCTGATGATAGTCATCGTTACAATCTCTTACATAAAGGAAGTTTTCCGTCCAATAACAAGCATCTGTCTTCGAATTGGAATTGTCAACCACAGCCACTTTATAACCCTGTTCTTTTTCCACATTGAATACAATGCAACCTTTCTCCAATTTTTTTAGACTCATTCCCATCTGAGGAGACAAAACTAAATGATTTTGCACCATTTTTACTGTCAAAACTGTTTCCATCACTTCCGATTTGAATAAACCTATCGCATTGGTAACCTCACCGTCAATCTCACAATTATCCAATAAAACCACATAAAACTCTCCTATCTTGATATTGGGATGGATACTTTGCTCATATAGATGGCGTGCCAAATTGTTGGCTTGTTTCACTATACAACTTTCATCATCAAAAATTTTAGATACGAACCTATATGTTGGATTAAGTTTCAAATCATCTATATAATAGAATTGTTTCCAATCGTCAAACTTAAATGAAGCATTGATTAGATTTAACAAGTGCTCTTCAACGCCATCCATTTGGCACAGGCTGTCAGAGAACGCAACACCGTCGTCGTTACTCTTATTACCCACTCTCTGCACTACGGCAGCTTTAATATTACCTAAACTTGTCATTGTTATTTCTTGATTATGTGTGAAGGTATCAAACCCTCACCGTTTCTAAATTCGTAACGTGTTTCAAAAGTACTTAAGTTTTGCCAATACTCAGGTCCTGCATGTTCAATCATTATAATTTGGAAATGTCCGTTATAAGTAATCTCCCGCATAAAATAATCAGTTAGCTTAAAAGCTTCTGTCAGTTTCTCTTGGTCATCATTGGCAATCGTCTGATTATCGTCATCAACCCTTCTTTCGTTTTTATCAGCATAATATGGGATACTTGGCTGATCGATAAACAAAAACTGAGGGATATTCTTATTCTGATTCCCCAACAATAGTTCATGCAACCCGAAGAAATAGCACAGATGCAGGAACATATAATTGGATTTACTACCTACATTCGATTCTGGGTATTCACCCTCCTCTCCTTCCAGCATCAACATACTCTCTTCCATACTGTAAACAGGCTTGTAGTTGCGATACGCCTCAGAAATACCATTCTGATATTTGAAATACTTGCCTATTGTTTCATTCAAATTACCTATAGCATTATCATTCTTGGCTTTCAGTCGCGCCAACCTCTCTTCCAAAGAAGCAATTGTTTCAGCACATTGTATCAATATCTCTTCCGTTATTGCCTGTTTGGGTTCTTTCGTCAATTCTTTCTCCATGCGTTCAGCCAGCAGAATCGCCCTCCTAAGCCATACAATGTCCTTTTGGTCAATATGATAAGGGTTTAACTCCTTCCATTTATTTACCAACTCTATCTCTTTGTGTTGTAAATCCTTTTTGCTCTTATCAAAATTTGCTGGCAACTTCATATCTGGTACATAGCTTTCCTTGATAGCTTGCCACGCTTCTGTCAATTCGCGAAGCAAACGTCCCGTTTCTTGATATGTCATCAACTCCGACAGGTGTTTTTTCACATAATCAAGTGGCACCAAACTTTCGTTCTGTCTTTCCAGTCTTTTCTGATACGTTTTATACTCCTTTTCGAGCGATTCGAAGTAGCCTAACTTTTCCCGAACCTCTGACAGCTCTGTTTCAATTTGTTTGCGCTGTTGGTTTGCCTTCTCGTTTTTGAATTGAAGATTACAATTTTCTACAATGGTCTTTACATTTTCGGCCCAAGATATTGGATTGTCACCAAAGTAAGTCACATCACCAAGCCCCAATTCCTCTATTTCAGTTGCAATTTCCTGCTTTGTCTTCTCATATTTCTCTTGACTCTCCTGTTCCTTTCTTTGAGCATCCTTCTTTTTATTCTCCTCCTTTTTAGCAGCTTGTAATGCCGACTCCAACTCTTGTCGTTTCATCTCATTCACGCCTATGGCAAGCTTGAAAAGGTCATTCAAAATCTTTACATATTCGTTTTTTCTGAAGAAACGTAAATCCTGGTATGTGTTTTCAGTGGCAATAATGTCTTCTGTCAAATAATTAAACATCAAGTTATGACGATAATTCAACTTAACTTTACTCTCCAGTTTCAGTTTCTTTGGTATATTGAACAACTCATTCATTTTAACCACGACCTTTGCCCTAATGTCGTTAAGCCCAGCTTCTGGTTTTTCAGGCAGAAACACACCCTCTCTAAAAACAGCCACCATTTCACTGTTTTCTACCGTCTGCGAGGGTCTTATTATGGTATAGGGCTTGTCATCAACATAGAACACCATCCCGTACCACATCACATTCTCATTGATGACATCTTTAACGATGGCACTTCTTTCTGATAACAAACAATAGTCAATTATTTTCAACACCGATGACTTACCCGTTGAGGAATCACCAGTAATGACATTCACCTTGTCCTGAAAGAAATCAAGGTCACGAGTTCCCTGGTCATGCTTAAACCATAGCCTTATTTTTGCAATATAGAAATTCATAGCACTATCTTCAAATCTTTATATAACGTTTTCACATCGATCCGCCATATTAGGCTGTTCAAATGAATAACTACATTTTGAACTTCTTCCATTACTCCTGCATCCTGATTTTGAAAGTCAAAAAGCATATTCAACCCTTCTTTCGTAAGATTATACTCACTATAATTATCCTTCTTTTCTATCTTCCCACCAAGCAACAACATTGTCATAGCATTCAAAAACACAGGTTGAAATTCAACAAATTTTCGGTTCAACGCTTGGTAATAAGCAGATTCTTTCTGAACAAAATCCTCATATCTGGAATAATCATCCAATCTGTTTCTGATAGCCCTATCCGCTGTTAGAACTACATATAAAAACAACTCTGACACATTGCTTACGTCCAAATTGAGCGCATCCACTACCGAGCAAATCACTATGGCTTCATTATTGATTATTCTGTCCATCCTGTTCTAATTTTTTCTTGAAGAATTCTTGCCAATCCTTGTGCCACCCAATGATACATTCATCCGAAAGATAATAAAATGCTCCGTCAGAAATATATTGACTTAAAGCTTTTTTCCGAAGGGTTAATTGATGCTTTCGCACTTCATAAAGCAAATTGCTTGCTTTCTCAACAATAGTCTCTTCGCTTGCAGTAGCTCCAACTCCTTTATACACATGTTTAAATTCATTATCCCAAAAAGCATAGGCATTTTCAAAAAATTCTGTCTCCTCCTTTTCCAAAAAACGATTATTATCTTTCAACTCATAGTAGCGATTCTTAAAGCTGTAAAAATGACTGGCACGTTTGGCAATTTCCACTGTATCGCTATCTGCAAAATCATTAACTTTAATCAATTGCTGTATGCAGACAAGGTCAAGAAATTCTTTCTTGTACCGCTCCATCTTAATTTGAAAATCCAAATCCTCCTCCCTATGATATTGGAACACTCTTTCAAAACGTTTCTTTTGTTCCTCAAAAGTATACTGCAGTGATTGTCCTTTATCAGCTTTATCAAACAAGTCTTTAACAGCTTCGGTGAAAAAGTCATCAAACACTTCTACAGCATCTACTTCTGAAAACCGCACATGGTCGGTTATGTAGTCCACACATTCTTTCTTGATGTCTTCTTGACTCTTTAATTCGAACTTTACTTTTTTCAAAAATTCACCTTTCAATTCAAAAGTCTTCAAGTCATCAATCATCAATTGAACAGAACGGTATTTGGTTTCACCATCCTCACTTCCTGTACCTTTGTCTGACTTTCCCTCTTTAGTTATCTCATCTAAGACCTCATCAATACGTTTAACATCGGCATTGACACGTAATTCGTCACAAAGTTTCGACAATTTATTGTCAGCAGTCTGTTTGTTACTCACAAAGACAAACATATGACCTTTGATGTAATCCAACATTTGGGCTTTTGTTCTTTTTGGACCTTTGCCTCCTACTATCAAATCACGCCACACATCAATAGCTTTCCACAAATCAGATGCCCTATCTGTCAAATTAGGAGCCTTTCCCTCTGCCCCCACCTTCACAGTATGTTTTGCCTGAAACATTGTAATTAGATTGCCATTCTTTACGGCGGCATCGTCCCATTTTTCAAACGACACCTCCTCGCCTCTGCTCATAATCAGTAGGTGATAAAGAAAGCAATAAAACTGATAAGTGAACCCTGCCACCTTATCAATTGCAGCATGTTGCTCCTCTGCCGAATATAGTTTTTTGGTCTCTGCCATATCAATTCAAATAACACTCCCTCTTAACCGATACTGTTGTCTTCTTGTTCCTTGTTCACAATCAGACTTATCTTGTGTTTCACAATTACATCGGAATTAACAAGTGTACTCGACTTTCACTTTGCAAAAGTACAACTTTTCTCATTCAACAAATACTTTCGGAAGAAAAAAGCCTCGCTCACAACCACTTTCCCACAAACTGCACAAACCCTTCAATATTTCCCTCCACACTAGCCTGCTCCAAGGTAGCCATGTATTCCTGTCGGCGTTCCACGGGAATCACAACCCATGGATAGCCTGCTGTTACCAATTGGCTGTTCATCACGAAACGCGCCGTGCGTCAACCCCTACATCCCATACTCCATCTCCCTCATAAACTCATCCGCCACATACAAATCTCCATAAAGGTATAGTCCCGTGGATTTGTCATGCAAGTCGGCGCAGGTCTGGCTTTCGTAAAACAGTTGCAGGGCTTTCACGGGTTCAATATTGAGCCGTTTGGACAACTCCATTGAAATGGCGCCAATGCGGTTGCTCATGATAATCTCCTGTATGACAGGCGACTTAACGGGGTCTTCAGATTGCTTCTGTTCCATCGAAAATCAGATATTTGTTAGTTAATTCTTGTGAGAGCAAACACATTTGGTTGTTAGGCCGATGCTCCGACAGACGGAGCAAAGCGGTGTCCTCATCCATCAGACCTGCCATATAAAGATTGATGGTGTCGATCACACGGTCGTTGGCCACACCGCCTTCAATATAATCGTAATTGTCGGCCACAGGCTCTCCACGACGGCTGGCCACAATAAAATGCAGCCACTCCTTGTCGTATGCCGTGAAGACCTTGCAGCGGGCTTCAGCTAATATGGCATCACGGTTTAAACGGTATCTGTTTATGATTGGCGGCGCTTTCCTGCGGTCGGCCACCTGAGTAGCCCAGTCAACGGCTTGTTTGCGAAGGTCAGTGACATAAAAGCCCTGGCCGAAGTCCAAGTTGCGACGACCAAATTTACAGATGGGAAACTCCACCTTTTCCGTTCCACCATGATAGACGATTATTCCACTCATTACCTGCCCTCCCAATTGTTCATACATTCCACCAACACCTCCGCAAGGTTCTCTCGGCTCTCACTATGAAGGGTTTCGTAGTGCGGAAGTATAAACCGCTCTATCAGCCCCACGCGCTTCATCCGCTCGTACACCTCTTTGTAGGAAGTGTTCAGCAGTCGGGCGGTGGTCTCGATGCAAGTGGCCACAAAAGTCATCATCACTTGTGTCCTCGGTATTTCTACAACATTCTTCATAACGCAACCTTCAAGAACATTTTTTTATCACCGCAAAAATACAAATCTTTCCTCATCCAACAAAAAAACCGTTATGAAAATAGCTGGCTTTCCATCACCCTCCCAATAAAACGCACAAACCCTTCAATATTCCCCTCCATTAGTTTATTTTGTCTTGCTGTTATTAGTTTATTTTGCTTCGCTGTTATTAGTTTATTTTGTCTTACTACTATTAGTTTTTGATGCAAAAAAAACATATAACTTTTTCTATTTCAATAAAATACATACTGCGAAAAAGTAAAAAAACGCTCCGCTTTTTGTTGCAGAAATCCAAGAATTTCAGCTGTGTTTATTAGTTTATTTTGTCTTGCGACTATTAGTTTTTGCCGTTGCAAAAATGGGCAAGCATCGTTTACTTCACAACAAACTTCGCCGTCTCACAGAAATTTTCTCCTTTGACCTGCAAAAAATAAATCCCCTTTCTCAATCCAGCCACAGAAATGGTTCCGCTTGAGGAACCCACCATTACCTTTTGACCTAAGACATTGAAAATGGTATAATCCACAGTTTCAGAAGGAAGGTTCTTCACGTAGAGGATGTCGGAAACGGGGGTGGGATAAACTTCAAGAGGTTGTTGGACGGTGGACTCGTGAACGGCCAAAGGTCCATCTTTAGGAATGATGTTCAAAATGATGCCTTCCACCTTGGTCATGCCGTAATAGAAATTCGGGTCGGGGATGTCGTACCAGTTGTCTAAAGTGCCGCCATAGCCGAAATTGATATGGAACTTGCCGTCCGATTCGCGATAGCCATCGACCACCACGTTGTGTCCGACCGTACCAGCAGGATTCTCAACGGCAAGGTGGGCAGGGTATCCGGCTTTCAGATTGGAAATCAAGGTGGCATACATCAAAGAATCGGGGTCGCGAATCAGCACACAGTCCACAAAGCCAAAGCGTTGGTAGGCCTCAAACGCTTGATCCACATAGAAGGTGCCGGAGGCTTCGGAAGTATAGACCTGCTTGAGTGCCGTACCGCAAGCAAAGACCAAGGCTGCGGCCAACTCGTCGGAAAGACCCTCGCCACGCTGGAAAGTGGCGTCGATGGAATCCAACATCACGTTCAGCATCGGGAAGGACGGAAATTTCAAGCTTGCCCAATCGTCATCAATGACATAATTGCGCCCCGCGTAGTAATGATTGTAGTCGTCATCATCGGTAAAGCGGGTGTCTTGTGTCGTCCGCAAATAATTGATAATCTGCCCCATGGCAACGGCAGGGCATCCAGCAACGCTGTAGGCATTGCCATTCACTGGGTCTCTCGGACAAAATTGATTGTAAGGGAAGTCCTGTGTCCAATGCGAATGAAGCAATCCATCCGCGCGAAGCGTCGGTGTGGCCGCATCTAGTTTTTCAACGGTTTTCAGGAGAGGAGTTTGCGCCCAGCCATTCAAAGCGCAAAGTGTGATTAGTAATAAGGAAAGAACTTTTGACATATTATGACTTTTTTCAATTTCGATTGGTCCGTTGGCTATAAGCTATCAGCCGTCAGCTATCAGCTTGGTAGCACTGTAGCTGACTGCTGATGGCTGACAGCCAAACAGCTATTTTCTCGTATCTAAAAACTCATTTTGCTCAAAATTTGATTTACACTGCAAAACTACAACATTTTCATTATCAATGGTGATTTGAACACACATTGTCCACATTATTGTCCATATATGGTTTTCGTTTCGGAACGGATAATACACTATTTTTGCGATTGAATTAATATGGAAGAGCAAGGTTCTTACAGGTTTAAAATCACATCGTTATGGAATTATCAAATTGGTTTAAGGGGTTCGAGAAAGGCATTGCACAGCTTTCACCAGAACAACGGTCGGTTTTCTTCGCAGAATGCGGAAAGAACTGTGTGAAAGGCGGTACGCTTTCGGTTTACCAAAAACTCTATGAGGACGCTAAAGGTGACATGGATGTTTTCTTTGAGATGGCCAATGATTTGCCCGGAGTGAAAGGTGAGGTCATCGAAAAAGGTCGTGTCTATCGGCTGGTCTTTTTGGAATGCACCTGTGAATTGTGCAAAAAAGGATATGTCACAACACCTTTGCTCTGTGAATGTTCGCTCCAAAGCGTGATTTATTCGATGCAAAGTTTGTGGAAAGGCAAAAATTTCACCGTAGCGCTTTGTCACTCCATCTTGGGTGGTGGACCGGATTGCGAAATGAGGATAGAAGTTGAAGGATAAACACAAGCCGTGGCCGTTGGGCTGCGGCTTTTTTCGTAACTTTGCAGCCACGAAAACATTTCACGCTATGAAACAATATCCTATTCAAGAAGGTTATATGCTCTACTTGGGCTATCAGACCTACTACCGCATTGTCGGTGAACCTTCAAACAAGCCCGCATTGCTGCTGTTGCACGGCGGACCAGGCAGCACGCACAACTATTTCGAGGTCTTGGACCGCATTGCAGACACAGGCCGTCAGGTGATTTCATACGACCAGATCGGCTGCGGCAACTCCTATCTCGACGGCCATCCCGAACTTTGGACCCAGGAAACCTGGATCAACGAGCTTATCGCCCTGCGCGAGCACCTGCACCTCGACCAACTCCATCTTCTCGGCCAGTCGTGGGGTGCCATGCAAGCCATCGCCTACATCATCGACTGCCAACCCAAAGGCATCAAGTCGGTGATTCTATCTTCGGGCCATGCCTCCAGCTCGCTCTGGGCCAGCGAGCAGCACCGCCTCATCAAATACATGTCGGAGGAAGACCAAGAAGCCATCCGCCGCGCCGAGGCTACCGGCAAGTGGGACAACCCCGACTATCTCCGCGCCAATGATCATTATTATGAGCGTTACGTCATCAGTGTCGACGAGAACTCGCCCGAATGTCTCCGCCGTCCCAAGCGCGCAGGCAACGAAGCCTATCTCTACGGATGGGGCCCCAACGAATACCAACCTTTGGGCAATTTGGCCGATTTCGAATATACCGACCGCCTCAACCAAATTGAGCAACCCTGCCTGATTTGCAGTGGCACCCGCGACATCTGCACCCCTGTGGTGGCCGCCTCGCTCTACGAGAACATCCCCAACAGCCGCTGGGAAGTCTTCAAAGGTGCCCGCCACACTTGTTTCGTCGAACAAACCGACAAGTACTGCGCAATCTTGGAGAAGTGGTTGGAGGAAAACGATTGATTTTTGGTTGGAGCCATGTGGGGGCTGACAGGATAAAACGCCAACATTTGGCTTGAATACTTGACAATGTTTAGGGGTTTTTTGCGCAGAAAACCCGATTTTGCGCAGAAAACCCTATTTATCCTCGCCTCTCCAAGACAAGTGATACAATGTTTGATTGCGAATTCGTTATCTTTGCACCGCTTTTAACCAAATCTATGTTTAACTAAATCTTAAATCATTACAAAATGAAAAAAGTAACGTTTTTGCTCGCCACTCTGCTTATCGGTGGCTTGATGCTCACGGGCTGCAAGAAAGACCCGCAACCAACCCCAACACCTACTCCTACGCCGACTCCAACGACGAAATCTGTTGTTTACAAGATTGACAACACTTTCAAAACGGGCGATATTAATACTGGTCAAACGACCACACACACCGTTTCGCCCTGCTTCCATTACAGTTTTTCCTATAAAGATGCTGATGGAAAAATGGTTGATGTGACAGATGCCACATTGCCTTGGACCAAAGAAATCAGTGTAAATGTTCCGTTTGAGGCAAAAATCGAAGGTAAAGTCACTTACAATGAAGCCGAACTTCCGGAACAGGTTGAATATGCACGTATTGCCTTAATCAATGGCGAGGGTGAAACGGCTGGTTACTCTACTTCCAAAGCTGATTTTATAGAATGGATTGCTAGCCATCCAGAGAAATTAGAATATAGCAAAACCAAGACCATCCAATAAGAAAACTTGAAATTGGCAAGATAGCCAATATCGCACATTTGCCCGACCTTCGTTGTTTGAAGGTCGGGCAAATTGTTTTTTCGTGGACAAACATTTCTTTTTTTTCTGAACATTATGGCAAAAACCGTACTTTTGCGGTCATGGAATCAAATGAACCAACCCCTATCGAAAAGGCGATAAGCATCGAAAACCAATCCCTTGTGAATCATGTGAATAGCGGCCTACCCCGTTGGCTTATCGAGGCAGCTTTTGTGTGCTATCTTTTGCAGGCCGTCATCAACTATGCGCCACTGTTGCACTGGATTGATGCCGCCCATCTCTCGTGGTTGCGGGGCATCGTCCAGACCTTTGGGGCTGTGGTGATGTATTTTGGTCTGTTGCGAGGCATGAAGCCGCTCTATCGTCCGTTCACGGTGTGGTGGTGGGTGGTCATCGCGCTGAACCTCGCCGGATTCGTGACCGAACTGATTCCAGCGATTATGTTCAGTATTGGCTTGCCCGTGGCCGTTTCGCTAATGTTGGTCTATCTGCCATTGGGCAGTGCCATCCTTTATAACTATCGTGGGAGGCTACGTCAAGTAGGCCTTTGGATGGTGCTCTATATCATGATTTCCAGCATCATCCCTGTTGTTTCTTTCCTATTGGTCGGCACGGAGTCGGGTTTGGCCAACCTGCCGATGGAGATTCCCACCATTGCCGTCATCGTTATCTACGCATGGGTGCAACGGCGGGTTTTAATCTGATTTTTCTTGCGACGGCGCATCCTCGGAAACGGCACTTTCCATGCCCTGCCGGTATTGCAAGGGCGTGATGCCAAGCTTGCGTTTCATCTCCATTTGGAAAGTGCGACGGCTACCAAAACCTGCCTCCGCCCCGATTGCCTCAATGGTCCAGTTGGGCTTTTCGCGAAGCAGGCGGCAAGCCAACAACAAGCGCCTTTCGTTCAAATAATCTCCTAAGCTATTGTATTTCTCGTTGTTCTTGAACAAAGCGCCCAATCGTCGTTGTGTCAATCCGAGTGCATTGGCCATCGTCTTCAGTGTCAAGTTGGTATCAGTGTAAATGCGCGTCTCGTCCATCTTTTGGTTAATCCATTCCAACAGCTCTTCGTCACACATATTGGCAGTCAGTTCTATTTGTTCGCGCTGTTGGCGTGTCTCCTCCCGCAGCAGCGTCACTTCGTCCTCAATATGTTTCTTCAATTGTTCCTCCAATTCGTTGATTCGCCGCCTAAACTCGTCGTTTTGTATCCTGTTCTGTTCCATGAGTGCGTTTTGGTTCTCCACCAACAGGGTATTGATAGAAACCATGTTCTTCGCGCTGATATTCAGCACCAACATCGTGATAATGAATGCAATTACAAGCGCGACGATAACAGCAACGATAAGCAGGTAAGGTCCGGTCATGGTATTCCTGTTTCAACAGTGTGCAAAATTACCATTTTTATAGTAAAATCCATCGTTTTCACAATTATTTCGGCTTTTTTCAGGCAAGCGGGTGAGCAAGATTTTTCCGTTGCAAGAAAATGTAAGCCGTGGCTTTTGGCCTGCAATTTTTCCGTACTTTTGCCACAAATCCAATTCAACATGAAAAGAGTATTATTTCTCGCAGCAATGGCATTGATGATGGCCACAAGCTGCAACCATCAAGAACAAGAACAACAGACTATGGATAAGGAAAACAACGAATTGACCGCTTTTGATGTGCAGAAAACGTTTGAGAAAAACGGCTTCACGTGGTTCACCGAAAACCTCCTCCTTTGCAGCGGCGACACCACACAGAACAACGCCATGACCATCGGTTGGGGTGGCATCGGCAACTATTTGGGTCACAACCGTCCGGCGGTGACCGTTTATGTGGCTCCAGACCGCTACACATGGGAGTTTATGGAGAAGTATCCGCGTTTCACCATCATGCAGTTCGACGACCCCGCCATTTGGAAATACATGGGCAGCAACAGCGGACGCGATGGCGACAAAGCTGCCGCCCTCGGCCTGCATGTGGCTTACACTGAGCACGGTACGCCTTATTACGAAGAAGCCAACATGGTCATCGAGTGCGAAACCATGTCGGTTTGGCACCAAACGGACCAGGACTTCCGCAACGACACGCCCAAAAAATGGTATGATGGCTTCGATGCCGGCATTCACACCGTCTATGTAGGCGAGGTCATCGGGGCTTGGAGGAGAGAGTAACAAAACTCCGTCTACACATTGAAATAGTCGAAACCAATAATCGTATCGACAAAGCGGTGGACATAGCCTTTGGCGGTGATAGGCCACTGGAAACCAAGTCGATAGAGCACCTGCGTCGTGTATTCGTTGGACGATTCAATCCAGCGTGTCTGATGGCCTGCCCCCATGTCGTAAGCCATCAGCGGACGGAGCAGGGTGACGAGGTCGGGGTTCTCCATCATGCGGTCGAGAGCCTGCTGGAACTCTTCGGTCTCCACGCGCTTCAACGTGATGCCTGCCTCGGCAAAACCATTGAGGATGTCGGACAGGAACTGTCGATGGGTGTTGTTCGGATGGAACACCGTACATTCTTTCGGCGTTTGCGACAATAGCATAATGGCGTGGGCCACTTCGTCGATGGGCGAGAACTCGAAACGCTCGTCGAGGGCTTCGTAAGGCACCATTCCGATGACAACGTAGGCACGCAACATCGCGAGGAAGTTGTTGGTGTTGAAGTTGATTTGGAACTCACCATCCTTCTGACGCGCCGAGAGGTTGCCCACACGCATGATTTTCGCGTTCAAACCGTGGTGGGCGATGGCATCGAGCACCAATTCCTCGGCCTTGAACTTGGAATAGACGTACTTGTTGGCGTCGATGTTCTGGCCAATGTAAAGGTCGTGCTCCGTCAGTTTGACCTCGGGGCCGGGACATTGTCGATGCTGATGCCGGCGATGCTGTTCGTCGAGATATGGATGAGGCGCGAACCCGTGCGCAGACAGAAGGCAATCAAGTGGCGCACCGACTCGATATTGACCATTTCGATGTCGTTGCCTGCCGAGAAATGCTTCACGTTGGCCACGCAGTTGATGACGGTCAGTTGAGAGTTGAGAGTTGAGAGTTTAGCGTTTTCTGCTGCCCGTTCAAGAGCATCGGGTTCGGTGATTTCGGCAGCGAAGGTTGTGACGCGCTCGTCGAAATGCGCGAAGGCTTCCGTCCTGCCGAAATAGTAAAAATAGAGCGTTTTCAGTCGCTGTATCGGGTCGTCTCCCGACTTGCTCCGCAACGGACAGAGAATCTTTCCGTGATAATGGGTCAGCAGTTCGTTGAGGAGGTGGATGCCGAGATAACCTGTGGCACCGGTCAAGAGCACGTCGCCGATGGGCTGACGCTCGCCATTGCGGAAGGCGTTGAGGTTGTTGCTTGACAGTTGAGAGTTGAGAATTGAGAGTTGAGAGTTTTCTGTCGCTGTCGTCTCAGTCGTTGACTTTGGTGCTGTGGGGAATTCTTCATTCTTCATTCTTAATTCATCATTCACATATTCAGCCAATGCCCTCGGTGTCTTCAGGTTGAAGATGTCGTTGAAGACAATCTGCACGCCGTGTTTGCTGGCCTCAACGATGACCTTAATGGCGTTGATACTGGTGCCGCCAATCTCGAAAAAGTTGTCCGTGGTACCCACCTCCTTGATTTTCAGGATGTCGGAGAAGATGTTGCAGAACAATTCTTCCTTCTCGCCCTTGGGTGCCTCATACTCGGTGGCGCGTTTCATTTCAGGGGCGGGCAACACTTTGCGGTTGATCTTGCCGTTGGGGGTCATGGGCATGGTGTCCATTTGCATATAGGCATCGGGCACCATGTATTCCGCCAGCGACGAGGCAGCAAGGGTCTTGCGGATGTCCTCATCGGTGAGGGTGGAATTGCTTTCTAACGTGTAATAAAGCACCAAATGCTCATTGCCTTGCACCTTGCGCACCTCAGCGGCAGCCTGACGGATACCCTCAATGTTTAGGGCTTTGCTTTCGATTTCACCGAGTTCGATACGGAAGCCACGCAGTTTCACTTGTGTGTCGATACGGCTGATGTACTCCAACTGGCCCTCCTCGTTCCAACGACAGAGGTCGCCGGTGTGGTACATACGGACAGGACGACCCCAGCGGTCTTGCTTCACAAACGGGCAATCGACAAACGACTTGGCCGTGCGCTCGGGCAGTCGCCAATAGCCGCGACCCACCTGAATGCCGGCAAAGCAGAGCTCGCCAGCCACGCCCTGCGGCACGAGGTTACCTGCGGTATCGACAATGAAGTTCCAGTTGTTGGCTACACTTTCGCCAATCGGGATGTTCTCCACGCGGCGGCCGGGGGCGATGCTATAATAAGAGGTGTCGTCGGTACACTCGGTCGGGCCATAGACATTGATAATCTCGATATGGTCGCTGAACACGCCGTCCATCTTCTCGCCGCCGCCCGTGGTGAAGCGGATGGGCAGGTCGTCGAAGGTGTTGAGCAGCAGGCTGGTCATGGCCGTCGAGTAGCCGCCGCCTGTGATTTGATGGTCAATCAGGAACTGACGAATGGCGCCAAGGTCCTTCCGGATTTCCGTCGGCATGATGTGGAACGAGCCACCCAAGGTAAGCACGGGGTACATGTCCTCGATATGCGCATCGAACGAGAAGGAACGGTGTCCGCTGACGCGGTCTTCCGCCGTCAGTTTCTCCATGTCGATGACCACGGCGATGAAGTTGCGCAAACCGGCCTGATGCAACATCGCGCCTTTCGGTTTCCCTGTTGAGCCAGAAGTATAAATCATGTAGGCAAGGCCGTCGGGAGTAGAAAGGTCAATTGGAGTTGACAATTGACAGTTAACAGTTGATAGTTGAGTTTCCGCCATGAAGTCGTCGATAAAGAAGGTCTTGGCGGAGGCGGTGTTGAAGTCGCCTTCGGCTTGTTTGGCCGCCAAAACATCGTGCGAGGTGATCAACACCTTCGACTCTGAATTCTCTAACATATAGCTCAATCGCTCATTGGGATATTCGAAGTCGAGCGGCGTATAGGCGGCACCGGCCTTGTGGATAGCTAACACCGATAGCGGGAATTCCTTCACGCGGTCAAGCATGACGCAAACGAAGTCGTTGGGCTGCACACCAAAGTCAATCAATTGGTGTGCCAAGGCATTCGAGTAGCGGTCCATTTCGCTATAAGTCAGCTGATTCTCCTTATCAACCACGGCAGGCGCATCAGGTGTGCGCTTGGCTTGTTCAGCGAAGAGATTGGCGAAGGTCTTGCTCAAATCCACGTCAATCTCCTTGCCTGTTCCCAACTTGATGATACGTTCAGCCTCCTCGTCGCTCACGATGCAGATGCCGGTCAGGGCGGCATCAGGCTTTGCCATCATTCGCTCCACCGTTACCTTGACGGCATCGGCCAGACTCTGCATCAGGCGGGCGGAATACTTGCCATTGTCGTATTCCACACAAACACTGGGCTGACCCTGCACTTCACAGACGTAGAAAGTGATGGGGAACTTGGGCACTTGGAGTTCCATATTCTCCAATTCCAACGGAGTTCCCTGGCAGACATATTGGCTGATCATTCCCAATTGATAAACAAACTGTATCTCAGCCGTCAGGCCGTAATCAGCGGCAATCTGTGCAAACGGATAGTTCTCGTGGCTCAGCGTCTCGTCGAAGTTTTCGCTCACCGCTTGCAAGAACTCTTTCACCGTTTGTTTCCCGATGGTTGTACTCAGGGCTAAGGTATTCACAAACATACCCACGGTGTTGCGGATTTGCAGGTTGGAACGGCCATTTGAGACGGTGGTGATACAGACCTGTTCGCTATTGGCAAAGCGCGACAATGAATAATAGATGGCCGCGAGAATCAGATGGGCGGGGGTGATGACAGTTGAGAGTGTAGAGTTTAGAGTTGAGAGTTGGGATAGGATGGTGTCGAAATCCAACGGGGCGATGGCCTTGCTGATCGTGCCCTTGACGGAATTCGGCAGGTCGGGACGAACCTCCGTGGCGGCCTCCACCACAGACATCCGTTCTTTGAAAAAGTCCGCGGCAGCCTGATATTCCGACCCACCCTCGGCGGCCTTTTCAGCCATCACGTATGCGGCGTAATTCAGGTCTTCGGCTTCGATAGTCTCGCCATTCATGAGGCTGCACAGTTGTTGCAGGAAGATGTCGGAAGAGCCGCCGTCGAACACCAAATGATGCACATCCATCAGCAGATAGGTCTGCTTTTCAGTGGTCACTATCTCAAAACGATAGAGCGGACCCGTGCCGAGGTCGAAAGGCTTCACGAAGTCCTGTTTATACTGCGCCAGTTCTTCCTCGCTCATCTGTTTCACGGGAATCTCTACCACCTTCTCCAAATCAACGGTTTGTACGACGCCCTCATCGCCATTGCCGAAGTGGACGGTCATTTGCGGATGCGCCTTGACGAATGTCTTGACCGCCTCGGCAAGTGCTGTTGTATCGGTATCTTTCTGGAACTTAATGCAATATGGAATATTGTACAGCGTAGAGGTGGGATTCTTCAGGCAGTCGAAATAGACGCCGGTCTGGGCGTAGGAGAGCGGGACGCTTTTTAGTTGAGAGTTGAGAGTTGAGAGTTGAGAGTTTGATTCCGTTTTCCCTTGAGCATCCAATTGTCCGTTAAACATCTGTTTCCATATCTCATTCTCAATACTCTGTAGCGTTCCGCTTTTGACGAGCGATTTCGCATTGAGGGTGATGCCATAGCGTTTGTTCACCTGTATGGCTAACTTGATGGCGGAAATGGAGGTCAGGCCGGCATATCCCAAAACGGTGGTAATGCCAAAATCGGTGTTGCCGATGATGTCGGCAACCATCTTATGTAACTCTTCCTCAAGCAGATTCATGGGCACGTTACTCTCCACCACAGCCTCTTCCGCTTTCTTTTCGGGTTTCGGGAGCGCCTTCTTGTTCACCTTCTGGTTCTGGTTCAAAGGGATCTTTTCAATCTGCATCGTCACGGCTGGCACCATGTAAGGCGGCTTTTGGTCGAGGATGAAGTTGTTGAGCGCTTCGATGTCAATCTGCTCGTCTGCCACGATATAGGCGGCGATGAACTTGCCACCGCCCTCATCGTCGAAAGCCTGCACCGTGGCATCCTTGATGCCCGGGAACTCACGGATGACGGCTTCCACCTCTTTCAGTTCGATGCGGAAACCACGAATCTTCACTTGACCGTCCTTGCGGCCCACAAACTGGATGTTGCCATCGGGCAGATAGCGCACAATGTCGCCGGTGCGATAGGCACGAATGTATTTCTCCTCGGTGGTGAAGGGGTTCTGGACAAACACTTCTGCGTTTTTGTCAGGTCGGTTCAGGTAGCCGAGCGTCACTTGCGGTCCCGCTGCCCACAGTTCGCCCATAGCTCCCACGGGCAGACGATGTCCTTGCTGGTCGACCACATAAAGCTTCACATTGTCCAACGGCTTGCCGATGGGCACATCCTTGTCTTTCTTGGTGACGGGATAGATGGTAATGAGGATGGTGGCCTCTGTGGGACCGTAACCGTTGTGCAGCTGATAGCCTTGAGGCGGGGCGATACTGGCCAGTTTCTCGCCGGCCACAGACATGTGAATCAAAGAATGGTTCTCGATGTTCGTCGCAAACTGATAGCCCACCTGTGTGGTCATGAAGGTGTGGGTGATGTGTTCGCGCTCCAAATATTCGTTGAGCGACACGAGATCCAAACGAAGTTCCTCCGGAATGATGTGTACGGTGGCGCCTCCCGTCAACGGCGGATAGATACCCTCCTGATGCACATCGAAACCATAGCTGGCGTATTCCGCCACGTTGTGTTCCGGCTTCAGGTCGTAATACTTCCAGTACCAGTTGCAATAGTTCAACGGCAAAATTAGAAAAAAACGGGATTCCAAATTTTTGACTGAAAAGAAATCTCCTTTGGCCTTTTTGCACTTCTATTTTGAACTAAAGCGGGTTGTTTGGCAAGCGTACAGAAATATTCCCTATTTTTGCAGCCGATTTGTGGTGTCCCTTGCGGACTCAATAGGGAATCGGGTGAAAGTCCCGTACAGTTCCCGCTGCTGTGATGGCCAATCGCCTGCCACTGTGCCACTGAAAGCCTTGTCTTTCGGGAAGGCGGCAGAAGCGAGGCCTCAGTCAGAAGACCTGCCTCAAGTCGCGAAACAAGGCTTCCGGGAATTGGAGCTGGGATTCTATATTTATAAAGGTATGCCCTACCGAGGGCGTTATCTTCTTTTTAGGTATTCCAACATTTTTCCAGAAGTTTTGAGGTAATGAATTGAATGTCAAACCTTTAAACTTTTGTATTATGTATTCAAAATTTTTTACGCGATTGTTCCTATTGATAGGAATGATTGGACAATTTTCGGTTCCCTTGAGGGCCGATGAGATTCAGATTGGGTCGGGGATTAGTACGGACTACAACTTGCCAACCCATTCTAACTACGACTACTCTCTGACACAGCAGATTTACACTGCTGAAGAGATTGAGACTGTTGGAGGTGGCGACGGCACCATCAACAGCATCTCTTTTTACAACGCGGGTTCGGAGAAAACACGCACTCTTGATGTTTATTTGGCCAACATCGACAAGGCTTCTTTCGCCAATTCGTCGGATTGGATTGCCATCACTTCAAGCAACCTCGTTTATAGTGGAAGCGTGACATTCACGGCAGGTACATGGACAACAATTACGTTCACTACGCCTTTTGCCTATGACGGTTCAAATCTTGCCGTCATTGTGGACGACAACACCAGCGGTTACAGTTCTGGATTGAGTTGCCGAACTTTTACCGCATCTTCTACTCAAAGCATTTACAGCCGTCGCGACAATTATAACATTGATCCTTCCAATCCTATCAATGGTACTCCCGTCACGACCAAAAACCAAATCAAGTTAGACATCGAGTTTGCCTCTGAGACCTGCGCCAAGCCCAAAAACTTCAACGCCACCAATATCACAGCACACACAACCACCCTGACTTGGACTGCTGGTGCGGAAGGCCAAAGCAACTGGGAAGTCTTTGTGACCATAGACGCTACGATGGTTCCTGATGAAAACACTACACCTACCTATCAAGTTACGGAATGTAGCAAATCCTTGAGCAATCTGGCTGCACAAACCACCTATTATGCGTATGTCCGTTCCGCTTGCGGCGGTTCTGACGGCAACAGCAAATGGGCAAAAAAGGTCTTCACCACCACCCGCGAAGCCTTGGCTGTGGATGCAAGCCACCCTTACTCACAAGACTTTGAGACCAGCAACGATTGGGGTTTCGCCAACGGCACCCTCACCAACCAATGGTGCTGGGGCGGCGCGACAAACAACGGAGGTGAAAAATCCATGTATGTCTCCAAAGACGGTGGAACAACATACGAATATGCCCACGGCAATACGGCCATTTACGCCTCCAAACTGTTCAACTTTGCCCAAGGCACCTACACCTTCTTCTTCGATTGGAACGCAAAAGGAGAAAGCACCTACGACTACCTTCGCGTGGCTCTGGCTCCTGGCGATGAAGCAAACTCAATTTGAGCGATGGATGGCAAACCCGGTCTGCTGAAGCCTCCGTTTCAGGCACTTATACTATGGTCTTCATTTGGCGTAATGATGGTGGCGGAGGCACCACAATCCCTGCGGCCATCGACAACATCAGCATCAGCTTCATGACTTGCCCGCGTCCCACTGGATTGACTGCCAGCAACATCGGAGGCCGCACGGCCACGCTCTCATGGACGGAAAACGGCACCGCCACCAATTGGGTGCTGCAATATGCCACCAACAACAGTTTCACAGAGAATCTCGTGGAAACCAATGTCAGCGGCACGACTTCAAAAGACCTTTCAGAGCTTTCTCCCGAAACCAAGTACTATGCCCGCGTGAAATCAGTTCTCGGAAGCGACGAAAGTTCGTGGAGCGATGTGAAGGACTTCACCACCACAGCCACTTGCGAAAAACCCACCTTGAGCTATGTTCCCAACTCCAACACAGCTTATACTGGCACGGTCAGTTGGACAGGCGATGCCGAAAATTATGAGTTGATTTATTCGACAGCCACAACCTTCAATCCTGGCGATGAGGGCGTTACGCAAATCGACCTTGGCAATGTGAACACCTACACTTTGCAAGACCTCACTCCCGAAACGACCTACAGAATCAAGGTGCGGGCCAACTGCGGCGCAGAAGACGGCTACAGCCAATGGAGCAATCAAGTGAATTTCACCACTTTGGCCACCTGTATTGCACCATCAAGCCTTTCGGCCACCAAAACCGCCACCACCATCACCCTCAGTTGGACGGCTGGCACAACAGGCCAAGACGCTTGGGACATCCGCTACAAGAAAAGCACCGATAGCGAATACACCTATATTCACCTCGACAACCACGCCACAACAAGCCATACCATTGAAAACCTTAGCCCAGCGACAGCCTACAGCGTGAACGTGCGAGCCTATTGCAGCGACACCGACCAAAGCAAATGGGGATACAGCGCCTACAACCAGAACTCCGACCTTTCCGTCACCACGGAATGTGGAGCCTTGACAATGCCCTACAATTGCGACTTTGAAGGTGCTTTGGAAACCTCGCAATCTTCCAATTATCCCATGCCCAAATGCTGGACACGCAAGGAATATCGTGGCGGATACCCTGGTAGTTATACTTATTATCCATCGGTGAGGGAGGCTTCCTATTCCTATCCTTACGCTCACGGCGGCAATGGTGAAAGTGCCACTTCCGGAAAGAGTATGCATTTCTACAAGCCCAACACTTCAACGGACGAAGCCGCAATTTTGCCCGAAGTGGACGCACAATACACGATGTCCGACCTTCAAATCAGTTTCTGGGCCAGACTTGAGTCCTACCAAACCAACAAAGACCTTTCCATCGGCGTGATGACCGACCCGTCCAATATCTCCACTTTTGTTGAAGTGGCAACAGTGACCGTGAAAGACGCGACTTTCCAGGAATACACCGCTTTCTTGGAGAACTATACTGGCGAAGGCCGTCACATCGCCATCAGGTTCAACTCCAGCACTACGGGCTACATTTTCGTTGATGACATTACGGTGGATGTCGCCCCGACCTGCCGCATCCCGAATGACCTCAACGCAGAAACGACCGACCTCAGCGCCACGCTGACTTGGACGGCTGGCCTCAACGAAACCGCATGGAATGTGCAATACAAGAAAGCCTCCGACAGCAATTGGAGCGAAGTGATTCCCGTTAATTCAATGACTTATACGCTCACCCAACTGAAACGCGCCACGGTTTATGAAGCAAGAGTGCAGGCTGTTTGCAGCACCGACGACCAAAGCGACTGGGCAGAAGTGAGTTTCACCACCGACTGCGGCATTTGGCCCATCGATGCACAAAACGCATTGCATGAGGACTTTGAAAACATCGATGCCTCAGATTTTCCGCCCATTTGTTGGGAAAAGTTCAACCACGAAATGGCAGGCTACAGCTATTGGTATCTGAACTCCAACAACGGATTAGGATCGAGCGCGGCCTATAGCTATTGGAATGAAGGTTACGCCTTCTTGGTCATGCCGCAGATGCACATCGACGGCGACGCCACCCTTTCGTTCGACTATCTCATCACCACGGGCAACTACAACGAAAGCTGCTCAGTGGTGGTGTCCACAGGAGAAATGACCTACAACGACTTCAACCAAACCATTTGGACGGCTGAAGGCAACTACAGTCCATCCGTGAAGGCCAACGCCACGGTGTCATTGTCCGACTATGAAAGCCAAGACATCTACATTGCCTTCAAGTTCAAAGGCTCTGGCACAAGCGGCTGCACTTGGTACATCGACAATGTTGAGGTGTATGTAACGGTCGAACAGACCATTGAACTTGCGCAAGGTTGGAATTGGTGGTGTCCCGTTGTGGAAACGACTTTGGAAGAACTTGAAAATGCCCTTGGTGCAAATGGTATCACCATCTCATCACAAAACTCTGGCTTTTCCAACTATGATGAAGAGGACGAGGAATGGAGCGGCAATCTCTCAACAATTGTCCCTGGACAAATGTATAAGATACAAGTCCGTAACGACTGTGACTTCTCTTTGAGTGGAAAGGCATTGTATTCCTCCAGCATCACCATCGAGCAAGGACACAACTGGATTGGATACACAGGCTTGCAAGCCATGACAATCGAGCAAGCCTTAAGCGGTTTTACACCATCAGAAAACGACAAAATCAGTTCCTTCGATGGAAAATTTGCGAACTTCGAAGACGGTGAATGGAGCGGCAACCTCACCCACCTGCAATCAGGTCAGGGCTATATCTATATTTCAGAAGACCCTAATTCCAAAACGCTCATTCTCTCAGGAAATTAAAAACACAACCAATAATTCAAAGAAAATCAACAAAATAAATTCAAAAACTCTTACAAAAATGAAACGGAAACTATTTTTTATAATAGCAACTTTGCTAATTACGGGTTCGATGAAAGCCCAACAACTACCGACTCATTACCCTTTTAATTATCACGACTTTCCGAGCAATATGCCTGCAATCATTCAGGTAAACATTGATGGTGTCGAGCAAACCTCAAGCGAACTTGAGATTGGAGCCTTCAACGGTGATGTGATAACAGGTGCAGAAAGGATTGGCAGGTATGGATCGGCTGGTTATTATCGTGCTTATCTTTCCATCTTTGGTTCAAATCAACCATACGAAGTCACATTCAAACTCTACAATCATCAAACCGAGGTTGAATTAGACAACTATACGATTACTTATTTAGGTGAGCCATACACTTTTATGTGGTCAGGCACCTCAAGCATTGGTAGCAACAAAAAACCCGTCGTTATCGACTTCCTCACCACAACTTCACCAACCTTCACCAAAACCATCACTGCCCACACCCCCAATGGCGGCTGGCATCTGATTGCCTCGCCTTTGGATAGTGAAACCAGCCCAGAGGTTGTCGGCGGGATGCTCAACAACAGTTTCGACCTCTACCGCTTCAACCAAAGCGCTCCTTCAAACGACCAAGGCATTACGCTTGAATGGGAAAACTGGAAAAACCAATCTCAAGAACACTACCATTTCAACCTCGAATCAGGCAAAGGGTATCTCTATGCCAACAGCGGAGATGTCACATTGACTTTCACTGGCACGGCATACACGGGTAATGGTGAGGTGACTTTAATCAAGGAGGACAACGCAGACTTTGCTGGTTGGAACCTTGTGGGCAACCCCTTCGCACAAACCGCTTATATCTCCAAGCCTTTCTACACCACGAATCCTGACGGCACCGGAATCATCGCCGGAACGGGCAACAACATTGAGGCTATGGAAGGCATTTTCGTGATTGCCAACACTGATGGCGAAACCATGACCTTCAGCACGGAACAGCGCGACGAGCAAAACCAGCAATTTGCCCTCAATGTCAATCGAAACCGTGGTAATATCATCGACCGCGCCATCGTCCGTTTCAACGATGAAACCACACTGCCCAAGTTCATGCTAAACAGGAACAGCACAAAACTTTACATCCCGCAGGACGGGCAAGACTATGCCATAGTGTGCAGCGAAGGCATAGGCGAACTGCCCCTCAACTTCGTGGCCTCCGAAAACGGCACATATTCCATCAGCGTGGATGTTGCGACCGTGGAAATGAACTACTTACATCTCATCGACAACATGACTGGTGTCGATATTGATCTACTGCAAACCCCAAGTTACGCTTTCGAGGCCAACACGACAGACTATGCTTCGAGGTTCAGGATGGTGTTTGCAGCCGAAATCGCCTCAAATGGAGCCACGACCGACTCTTTCGCCTACTTCAATAACAGCCAGTTGATAGTAGCCAACGAAGGCCAAGCCACCTTGCAAGTCATTGACTTGATGGGGCGTGTTGTCAAAAGTGAAACAATCAATAACGCTGCCAATATCAAAGTAAATGCTGCTCCTGGTGTTTACTTGCTCCGCCTTATGAATGGGGACAATTTCAAAACGCAAAAGATTGTAATACAATAACAAACACTATGTGTTAGAATGAGGAAATAAAACTCTTTTTTAATTTCATGTTGTTGCTGGCGGCAGTCACGGCTGCCGCCGGCTTTTTAAACTTTAGGAAACAAAAGTTTATAAGAAATGAAGAAACAATATCAAGCAGTCACGGCTGAAGAAGCCGTCAAAGTCATCAAGTCGGGCGACCACGTCCACATCAGTTCGGTGTCGAATGTGCCGCAATGTTTGGTCAAGGCCATGTGCGACAGAGGTCGCGCGGGCGAGTTGAAGAACGTCTACATCCATCACTTGCACACCGAGGGAGCCGCGCCTTACGTCAACCCTGAATTCGAGGGCATTTTCCAGCACAATGCCTTCTTCGTGGGTGCCAACGTGCGCGAAAGCGTCCAGAAAGGCTTGGCCGACTATATCCCCGTGTTCCTCGGCGAAACCTCGAAACTCTACCGCGAGCGTTACATCAAATGCAACGTGGCGATGATTCAGGTTTGCCCTCCCGACAAGTTCGGCTATGTGTCGCTCGGTTCGTCGGTCGATGCAACCTTGGCCGCAATGGAGAGTGCCGAGTTTGTCATTGCAGTGGTCAACAAGCACGTTCCGCGCACCTTCGGCGATGCTTTGGTACATATCAGCAGAATCAACGTTTTTGTTGAGGATGATTCGCCATTGCTCACCGTGGATATGCCCGAGCCCAACGAGGTGGAAAAGACCATCGGGCGTTATTGTGCTGAACTCATCGAAGACGGTGCCTGCCTCCAGATGGGTATCGGTTCCATACCCAACGCCATCCTTTCGTGCCTCCACAACCACAAAAACATCGGCATCCATACCGAGATGTTCTCCGACGGCATTTTGCCGCTTGTCAAGAAAGGCGTCATCACTGGCGACAACAAGAAACTCAACAAAGGAAAAATCGTCTCCACCTTCGTGATGGGCTCGAAGAAAATCTACGACTTCATCGACGGCAACCACGAGGTGCTGCTGATGGATGTGGAATACACCAACGATCCCTTTATCATTGCACAGCAACCCAAGATGACTTCCATCAACTCGGGCATCCAGATTGACCTGTCGGGACAGGTGTGCGCCGACTCGTTGGGCGAGCGCATCTATTCAGGTGTTGGCGGCCAGATTGACTACGTCTATGGCTCGTCACGCTCGAAAGGCGGCAAGGCCATCATCGCAATGCCCTCCACCACGCGCAAGGGCATCAACAAGATTGTGCCGGCCTTGGATTTGGGCTCGGGTGCCGTCACCACGCGCAACCATATCCACTGGTTCGTCACGGAATATGGCGCGGTGAACCTTTACGGACGCTCGCTTCAGGAAAGGGCAAAACTCATCATTTCGGTGGCGCATCCGCAATTCCAAGAACAGTTGGACGAGGCCGCGCTCAAGAGGTTTGGGCCGCATTTCCATTACCTTTGGAACAATATTGTTTGATAATGAACCACGAATTGCGCGAATATTTCTAATTTTGCACGAATATTCGTATGGATCAGCAGCCGTGACTGCATAATTCCGTAGCATACATTCGTTCAATTAGTGAAATTCGTAGTTCTTTTTCTAAACTCAAATCCAATGTTCGGTAGCATCAACTTCGTGGAAATCTTCGGCGCGTTCATCGTGATGGCCGCCATCATCGACATCTTCGGCTCCATTCCCATCTTCGTGGGTATGAAGGCGCAAAACAAGACCATCAAGGCGGGACAGGCCTGCCTGACGGCCTTGGGGCTGTTTTTGGCGTTCTTCTTCGCTGGCGACGCGCTGCTCAAGCTCTTCGGCATCGACGTGGCTTCGTTTGCCGTGGCAGGTTCTTTCGTGCTGTTCATCCTCGCCGTCGAGATGATTCTCGGTCGCGAAATCATCAAGAACGAGGGAGGCAAAGGCGGTGCGAGCATCGTGCCCATCGCCTTCCCGCTGATTGCCGGTCCGGGCGCGCTGACGGCCTTGCTCTCGCTCCGCGCCGACTACGCTGTCATCAACATCATCATCGCGCTGTTGCTCAACATCTTGTTGGACTACGTCGTCATCAGCCAGCTCGACCGCATCCAGAAATTCTTGGGCGAAAACCTGATTTTCATCCTCCGCAAGTTCTTCGGTGTCATCCTCTTGGCCATCGCAGTGAATATGTTTGTCAATAATATTTCGGTGATTATCGGGAATGTGGCGAGATAGGGGAAAAATGTGTAATTTTGCCGATGGATATGTATGTAGATTACCTGGATGACATATTGCGTCCCAAAATCTCTGAACCAGCAAGAGTGATTGACCTTTTTGCTGGTTGCGGTGGCTTGTCGTTGGGTTTTGAAGCGGCTGGATACGAAACGATTGGGTACGAATTTGAGGAGAACGCCGTCAACACTTACAATGAGAATCTGAAAGGCCGATGCCATCTCCAAAAGTTGGAAGTCGGTTTTGATTATCCCGAGGCCGACATTGTCATAGGCGGTCCTCCTTGCCAGCCTTTCAGCGTGTTCGGCAACCAAATGGGTATGGAGGATGCAAGAGACGGTTTCCCGATTTTCATTGATGCCATCAAGCAGATACAGCCCAAGGTGTTCCTTTTTGAGAATGTCAGGAACTTGGCCTATTCACACAAATGGTATTTCGACTTGATTCGTGATGAGCTTGGAAAACTTGGCTATATAATTGATTTCAAATGTCTTAATGCCGTTAATTATGGAGTCCCGCAAAACCGCGAGCGGATGATTGTGGTGGGACACAAATCCAAATTCCGTTTTCCGGCAATGCACCAACAGAAGGTGACCGTTGGGGAAGCCATTGGCGATTTGATTGACACGATACAAGACGAAAGCAAGATATTGACCCCAAGACAGGATGAATACATCGCCGTTTATGAAAAGAAATCCGACTGCATCAATCCGCGCGACCTATATCCCGACCGACCTGCCCGAACCTTGACTTGCAGGAACTTGGCTGGATGCACCAGCGATATGCAACGGGTCAGGCTGAAAGACGGAAGACGGAGAAGATTGGTGGTTCGCGAGGCTGCCCGACTGCAAAGTTTCCCAGATTGGTTTGAGTTTACTGGCACTGAAATCAAGCAATTCAACCAGATTGGGAACGCGGTGCCACCTTTGTTGGCTTATCAGTTGGCTTTGCAAATCAAGAATACCTACGCCTTGCCGACGAAAAGTCCAGAGGAAATCTTTGAAAACACCGTACCTTTAACCTTATTTGATTAACTATGGAAATTCGATTGACAGGAAACAAGAGTGAAGAAGTCAAACGGCTGATATTCGCTATGTTGGATATTTTGGGAGAAGTCGGAATACCTTTAGACGGGACACCGAGACGATTGGAAAAAATGGCTATGGCTTGTTTGGCAGTGGGAAGCATAAAAACGGAATTTGCAGAGGCGAAATCCGCCAACGACAACCATTTCCTAACTACAAGGGAAATCATCAATTTTGAGAACACCAACTATGGCGAAAGCATTTCATCTGGCTCGTATGACGACATTCGACGGAAGGATTTGCTTCTCCCCGTGCAAGCCCGAATTGTGTTGAACTCATCTTCTTTCGACGCTCAAGCGACGAACAACCCTACTCGCGGATATGCCTTGAATCCATTGTTTGCAGACTTGATAAAACACTATGGTTCAACAAAATGGAAGAAGAATTTAGCCAAATATAAAAAACAAGTCGAACTTCTAAATGAAGAATTGGAGAGAAAAAGAAATTTGGAAAAGATTCCCGTAAAACTGCCTTCGGGTGTCGAGTTGGAATTGTCGGCTGGAGAGCATAATGTTCTTCAAAAGTGCATCGTTGAAGATTTCCTGACACGGTTTGGAATGGGTGCAGAGGTGTTGTATATCGGCGACACTTCCGACAAGTATCTTTACAGAAACGATGCAATCCTTAAACAAATCGGTTTCTTCGCGTTGGAACACGAAGAATTGCCTGATGTTGTTGCCTATTGTCTCGATAAGAATCTGTTGTTTTTGATTGAAGCCGTCCATAGTGCTGGGCCGATGAGCGAGATTAGGGTAAGGAAACTGAAAAAGCAGCTCGAAAAATGCACTGCCATCCCTATATTTGTAACCACTTTCCTCAACAAAAAGGAGTTTCGCAAATGGGTGACAGAAATCGCTTGGGAAACAGAGGTTTGGATTGCCGATAGCCCCGAACACATGATTCACTTCAACGGATACAAGTTTCTCGAAATCAACCAATAATGAACAAATAACAAATCAACTATGCTAAACCTTTTCACCGGCTCGGGCGTCGGGCCTTCCGTTTTGTATTTGGCCGTTTCCATCTTTGTCGGCCTGCTTTTGGGCAAAATCAAGATTGCCAATGTGTCGTTGGGCATCACTTGGGTGCTTTTTGTGGGCATCGCGCTGAGTGCCTTCGGCGTTTCGCTCAACCACGACATGCTTCACATCATCAAGGAGTTCGGCCTCATTCTTTTTGTGGTGGCTGTGGGCTTGCAGGTCGGGCCTGGATTCTTCCGCTCGTTCAAGAAAGGCGGCTTGGCCATGAACCTGATGGCTTTGGCCAATGTCGCGCTTGGCGTGGCGATTACGGTAGTCATCGCCAAAGTCGCAAACCAAGACCTTGCCGACATGGCAGGCGTTTACACGGGTGCCATCACCAACACGCCCGGACTTTCGGCAGCGCAGCAGGCCGTCAATGACTTGGGCATCGCGGGAGCCTCCGACCGATTGGCGGCGGGCTATGCCGTGGCCTATCCCTTGGCCGTGGTCGGCATGATTATGACCTGCATCTTGCTCCGTCCGCTCTGCCGCATCGACCTGAAGAAAGAGCCTGCCACTTTGGAAAGCCTTTCTTCCGTTGCCCCGTCGAACAACAAAAGTAAAGGCGGTTTCTTGCTGATTCCCATTTTCGTCATCATCGCCTTGGGCATCATCGTTGGCTCCATCCCGATTCCCGTGGGTATGAAGGCTCCCATTAAATTGGGTTTGGCAGGCGGTCCGTTGGTCGTGGCCATCATCGGCAGTTGGCTCGGCGTTAAGAAAAACTGGTTCACCACAGAATTCACTGAAAGCCATGGCGTTTGGATGCTTCGCGAGGTGGGCATCGCACTCTTCCTTGCTGGAGTGGGCTTGGGCGCAGGCGGCCAATTCGTTGAAACCGTACAAGAACACTATATGTGGGTCGTTTATGGTGTCATCATCACCATGGTGCCGCCTATTTTGGTTGGACTTTTTGGGCGTTTGGTGCTGAAAGTGAACTACTACACGCTGATGGGCTTCATCGGCGGCTCGCACACCGACCCTCCTACCCTTGCCTTTGCCAACACCGTGGCCCCCGAAGGCTGCAAACTGCCCAACATGGGCTATGCCACCGTCTATCCGCTCACCATGTTTTTGAGGATTTTCACGGCGCAGCTTTTGGTGCTGATGGCAGTGTAAAAGGATCAAATCAATTTCAGCATCGTGGAGAGTGGCATTTTTGAGGCAGAATTGAGGCCATTGTTTGAAACAAGGAAATAATTTGCCTAAAATCCGTAAAATTGGTAAGAACCATTCCAAAAATAATCCCTACTTTTGTAGCCTGAATCTCGATTTAAGTAGATGAGCGAATTTAGTTTACATAATAGACTGCGGGACTGCGGGACTGCGAGTTGAACAAATACCCAAAGTCCCGTCTCCCGAAGTCAAAAGATATTGCAGCTTAATTTTGAACACTTATTTAAATAATACAATTCAAAAGTCATAATGATGAAAAAAGCATTAATCATTCTCGCAGCCGTTTTGGGCTTCAGCCTGAGCGCCTGCTCGCAAGGAAACAACAAAAAGGAAACTAAAGCAACAACACAAACCACTGAAAAACAGGAGGAAAAAGAAATGAAGACTTTAATAGTTTACTTCTCGGCCACGGGAACCACCAAGGCCGCCGCACAACAATTGGCGAAAGAGTTCAACGCCGACCTTTACGAAATCACCCCCGAACAACCCTACACCGCCGCCGACCTCGACTGGCGCGACAAAACCTCACGCTCGACCATCGAAATGAACGACAAGACCTCACGCCCTGCCATTAATGGACGTTGCGAGAACATCGCCGATTACGATGTGGTGTGGATTGGCTTCCCCGTGTGGTGGTACACCGCCCCGACCATCGTCAACACCTTCATCGAAGCTCACGACCTGAGCGGCAAGACCCTCAACGTGTTTGCCACCAGTGGCGGCAGCGACGTGAAAGGCTCCTACAACGACCTCAAGAAAGCCTACCCGCAATACACTTGGGGCGAGAAACGATTGATGAATTAATCTTGAATCAACACGGGAAAAAGTCCGCATTATTGCAGCCTGATAAAACACATTATCACTATGAAACGAATTTCCCTATGGATGTTGGCCGCCATCTTATTTTGCGGTAGCCTTCAAACCAAGGCTCAAAACAACGAAGTTACGCTGTACTTCAGTGCAGAAGAGATGCCCGACCTCATCAAGTGCCTGCCGCCTCCGCCCGACACTATTGGGACGGATTTCGCCAACGACATCATGCGCTACATGTGGGGAAAAATGCAGCGCAACGACCCGGAACGCGCTGCTCTTGTGTTTCGTGATGCCGTTTGGAACTACGATTCGCTCTTCGCCGTCTTTAGTGTGCCTTTTGGCCTCGAAATCACCAAAGAAGGCACCCCTGAGATTTACAAATTCATGGTAAACAGCCTTTCCACCGTCGACCAGACGCGCGTCAAGCCGAAGGCTTTCTACCATCGCAAGCGTCCGTTTGAGCGTTTCCATGAGCACATGCTTACGATGTATGAAGAGGCGGAACTGTCGGGAGAAGGCTCCTATCCGTCGGGTCACAGCCAGCGTGGTTATGCTGTCGCTTTGTTGCTCTCTGAGATTAATCCGGCCAATGCCGACACCATCATGTCGCGCGGCTTCATGTATGGCGAAAGCCGTGTCATTGCAGGTGCCCACTGGCAGAGCGATGTGGATGCCAGCCGCCTCTGTGCTGCCATCGGCCTGACCCGCCTGCACACCAGTCCTCAATTTCTCGCCGATCTTAACAAGGCCCAAGCCGAGTTCAAGCGGCTGACGAGAGTGGCAATCTCCACCGATGATGCTTCCCAGTTCGTGAATTTGGCTGATGCCGTTCCCGATGCCATTTTGGAAATCCGTTACTACAGCACCTACAACTTTGTTGGCACCCGCGTGGATGGCTATTTAGAGCCTATCGCGCTGATTACTCGTCGGGCTGCCGACAGCCTTCGTGCCGTGAGCGACGACTTGAAGAAACAAGGTTACCGCCTGAAGATTTACGATGCCTACCGTCCGCAGTGTGCCGTTGACCACTTCGTGCGCTGGGCAGCCGATATCAACGATACGCTTATGAAGCCCTATTTCTATCCTGACTTGGACAAGAGCGTACTTTTCAAGCAAGAGTACAACATGGAAAAGAGCGGCCACACACGCGGCTCCACCGTTGATTTGACCCTGTTCGACATGGCCACGGAGAAAGAAGTCGACATGGGCGGCACCTTCGACTGGTTTGGTCACGAAAGCCATCCCGATTTTGGCGGCAATCCCAAGAATGGGAAATATAAGCCCAATAGCCATATCACCGCCGAACAGTTCCACAACCGCATGATTCTGCGCGAGGCCATGCTGCGCCACGGTTTCAAGCCCCTCGGTTCGGAATGGTGGCACTTCACCTTAGCCAACGAGCCGTTCCCGGACACTTATTTCACCTTCCCCGTGAAGAAACTTGCTGAGTAATACCTTCCCAAAACCCAACCCAAATGAAAAAACTGTTTGTTCTTTTACTTTTCGTTGCGACGGCTACGCTTGCCCAAGCCCAAGTGAGCAAGATGCTCGGCCAATGGAACACCTTCGACGACAAGACGGGCGACATGCGCTCCACCGTCAGGATTTATGAGGAAAAAAGCACCTACCAAGCCGAAATCATCACCCTTTACGAGAAAGATGCCAACGGAAACTACAAAGTGATGACGGCTCCTTACCCGAAAGAATTTGAAGGCGTGGTCGGCACCAAAATCTTCAAGGAGATGAAAGTCCACGGCGACCACCTGAAGGGCAAAATCTACGACCCTGAAAGCCAAAAGACCTACCACGGCAAAGTGACCTACCACCACAAGACCGACGAACTCGTCTTGCGCGGCTCGTTGGACAAGGCAGGGTTGCTGGGTCGCTCGCAGACTTGGAAACGGAAGAAATAGGATTTTCCTCACGCAGAATGCGCAGAAAACGCAGAAACCTATCGGCTTCGATGAATGTACGCTTTGCGCTTCCTAAAATTCTGCGTATTCAGCGTGAAATATTTACACGTCAAATTTGAATTCGGCATCAAACCAGCCAGTGTCTTCCTTCAAGAGGTCATATTCCTCGCCCGTCTGGTGATCAACGACATGCACTATGCCTTTGATGTCGTCGTAAGTGAATGTAAACTGTGAGTTTACGTCGTCTTTGGGTACGTCCATTTTAGATGTTACTATTGATTTTGGGCTGCAAAGATAGGAAATATTTCAGAATGCGGAATTAAGAATTAAGAATGCAGAATTAAGAATGCAGAATTAAGAATGCAGAATGGAAAACGAAGCATGGCTTTGCCCCCAATTCTGCATTCCGCATTCTACATTCCGCATTCCGCATTCTGCATTCTGCATTCAACATTCTGCATTCCGCATTCAAGCTAAGCGTTTATTAAGCATTGCCGTCTGCTCCTCAAAGCCCTTCTTGCCGAGCAAGGCGAACATATTCTTCTTGTAGGCCTCAACACCAGGTTGGTCGAAAGGATTGACATCCAACATATATCCGCTGACGGCGCAAGCCATCTCGAAGAAATAAATCAACTCACCAAGCACACAGGCCGA
The DNA here is from genome assembly GCA_902782455.1 of uncultured Bacteroidia bacterium. Classification (GTDB taxonomy): domain Bacteria; phylum Bacteroidota; class Bacteroidia; order Bacteroidales; family F082; genus Limimorpha. The sequence goes on from CACZNA010000038.1 coordinate 37,732, forward strand.
CACTTCAGGGATGACGATGCGCAGGTTCGGCACACCGCCGTCTTCATGGGCCAACACGGTGCCCAACTCGGCCTTGTGATTCACCTCAGAGATGCGTTTGCCGGCGATGTAGTTGAGTTGGTCGAGGTCGTCGTTCTCCATTGGGATGCGTAGCTCATGGTTCGAGTTTTCCACCGAAATCACCGTCTCGAAGAGGTTGCGCAAGCCATCCTGAATGTATTGTCCCATCGAGTGGAGGTCGGTGCTGAAGGTGACCGAGGCGGGGAAGATGCCCTTGTGCTGCTTACCGTGGCTCTCGCCGTAGAGCTGCTTCCACCATTCACTGAAATACACCAAACGCGGCTCATAGTTCACCATGATTTCGTTGGTCTTGCCTTGGGCATAGAGCGTCTGACGTGCCACAGCGTACTGTGTAACAGGGTTGTCTATCGTCGGATTCGCCTTGCATTGCTTTTCCATCTCGATGGCGCCTTTCACCAATTGGCGAATGTCGATGCCCGCCATGGCGATGGGCAGCAAACCCACGGGAGTGAGCACCGAGAAACGACCGCCCACATCGTCGGGAACGATATAGGTCTTGTAGCCCTTCACATTGGCCAATTGCTTCAACGCGCCACGAGCCTTGTCGGTGATGGCAATGATACGTGAAGCGGCTTCTTCCTCACCGTATTTGTTAATAATATGTTGCTTCAGGATGCGGAAGGCGATGGCCGGCTCGGTCGTGGTACCCGATTTGGAGATGACGGCCAATGAATAGTCCTTCTTGTCCAAAACGGCAAGAAGCTCGGTGAGATAGTCCTCGCTCATGTTGTGGCCAGCATAGACGATAAGCGGCATTTCGCCCGTCAGCGGGGCAAAATGGTTCTGCAAGGCCTCAATGACGGCACGGGCACCCAAATAGGAGCCTCCGATGCCGACGACAACGAAGATTTCTGACTTCGGACGCAGGAAAGCGGCGGTTTTTTCGATGTCGGAAAGCAAGTTCTCGTCGATTTCAGAAGGCAGGTTGACCCATCCGAGGAAGTCGTTGCCAGCTCCCGTCTTTTGATAAATTGTCTCGTAAACGCTTGATACTTTTGATTCTAAATCATTTTTGATTTTGTTGTCCAAAAAAGGCTGGACGTGTGTAAGGTCGATTTTCATGATGTGTTGTTTTTTGACTCGTGACTGCGGGACAACAGACTGCTGGGATGATTCGCGTCCCGAAGTCTCGTAGTCTTTTGTCTGATTTGATGCTGCGAAGATATGAATTTTTTGTGCGAATGTGTCAAATATTAAAAAATTTCTTACCTTTGCGCAACTTTAAGACGTACAGGTACGTTAATAGTCTGTACAAGATTTGTTTAAAACCAAACAGTTTAGGAGTTTTATTTTATGTCACATTTAAAGATTTTATTGGCCGAAGACGACCGTAATTTAGGCATGATTCTCAAAGCATATCTCGATGCCAATGGTCATTCAGCTACTTTATGCGCCAATGGCGATGAAGCCTGGAAAGCCCTCGGAATCAATCATTTCGATTTTTGCATTTTCGACATTTCGATGCCTGTCATGGATGGCTTTACGCTGGCCCGCAAAGTGAAAGAAGTGCAGCCAGGTATGCCTCTTGTTTTCCTTACCGCCCATGATGAGCTTGACGACATTCTTGAAGGCTTTGCCATCGGTGCCGACGACTACATCACCAAGCCTTTCAACATGGAGGAACTATTGGCTCGCATCAAAGCCGTCAACCGCCGCCATCTCCAAACTTCCAACAAGCCTGTGGAGTTCCATTTGGGCAGTTTTGTTTTCGATGCACCGCGCCACATCTTGACCAATTCCGAAGGCAAGGAGCGCAAGTTGACTTCCAAGGAGTCGGATCTGTTGCTCATGTTGTGTGAGTGCAAGGGAAACACGCTGTCGCGCAGCAATGCCTTGCAGTCCATTTGGAAGGAGGAAAACCGCACCAACGCCCGCTCGATGGACGTGTACATCACCAAGTTGCGCAAATACTTCGCCGACGACCCCGATGTCTGCATCAACAACGTGCATGGCGTGGGCTTCCGTCTCGACGTGAAATGACAACCCTTCAATTCCAATGCTATGAGAACAATCACCTCCCCCGTCGACTTGAAAATGGCCTTGGACAATAAAGAGCAAGAAGTCCTGTGGGATGAACGCAATGTCTACATTATCTATTCCAGAAAAGATGTGCAAGAGGCCATCGAGCAAAGCAAAGTGCATATCTACCCTGGAAACAAAAGGATGAAGACGGCTCTTGATGTCATAGCCAAGCACCAAGATGAGCTTGTGTCGACCGATGAGAGCAATTCCATTGCCGGACCCATACTTGTGGCATTATCCACTTTGTTTGTGGTATTGGTGTTGGGTCTCGTGGCATTATTAAAGAATACGCACACAACGATTCAATACAATCAAAAAGACGGCACGTTTGAGTTGATTACTTATAGATAAGTAAGTGTTCAAAATCAAACTGCAATATCTTTTGACTTCGGGACTTCGGGACACGGGACTTCGGGTATTTGTTCGACTCGCGGTCACGCAGTCTCGGAGTCTCGCGGTCTATTATGTAAACTAAATTTGTTCATCTTCTTAATTGAAAAAACCAAAGGATTTCGCCCAAATGCACCCCTAAAACCATACATTTGGGCGAAATTCTATAGAAAAACGCCCAAATCTTGTGTTTTTATACCACATTTGGGCGATTTTCTTGCATGCCAAACATAATATTGTGTATTTTTGCCACAAAATTACAATCAAATATGGATACACTCATCGGACGGAAACGCGAAATGGAAGAACTGGAACGATGCATGAATTCCAATCGTTCGGAGTTCGTCGTCATCTATGGCAGACGGCGCGTCGGGAAAACCTTTCTCGTGCGCAATTTCTTCCACGACAACTACACCTTTTATTATGTGGGCGCACACAAAAGCACCCAAAAGAAACAATTGGAGAATTTCGCGAAAGCGTTGTCCAAATATGGAAGTTTCACCGAGCAGCCCAAACTGAACTCTTGGAGCGAGGCTTTTGACGCCCTGTCTGTTTTATTGGAACAAAGCAAGCATAAGAAAAAGGTGGTTTTCATCGACGAGATGCCTTGGATCGACAACAAAAGCAGCGATTTTGTGGAGGCACTTGAATATTTCTGGAACAGTTGGGTGGCCACCCGCGACGACATCGTTCTCGTAGCTTGCGGCAGTGCCACTTCTTGGATGGTCGATAAACTGATTTCCAACCAAGGCGGGCTCCACAACCGCATCACAAGGCAAATCTATGTCGCGCCTTTTACACTCAACGAATGTAAGCAATACCTTGACAACAAGGGCTTTGGATGGGACTATTACCAGATTATCCAGTGCTATATGGTACTTGGGGGCGTACCTTATTATCTGAGCCTTCTCGAACCTAATCTGAGCTTGCCGCAGAATATTGATGCCCTATTTTTCGCCATCGGCGGAAGGCTCAGCGATGAGTTTGATGAACTCTACAACTCGCTTTTCTCGAAAGCCGACCGTTATGTCGCTGTTGTGAAGGCTTTGTCAGCAAAGCGCGAAGGCTTGACACGCGCCGAATTGGAAACCGCTTCCGGGCTTTCGGGCGGCAACCTGACCCGTGTCCTGAAAAACCTGCAACGTTGCGACTTCATCGTGAAATTTGCCCAATTCGGCTGCAAGAAAAAGAATACAATTTACAGAATATCTGACTTTTATACATTGTTTTATTTCCGATTCATTGAAAGCAACGACGACAAAGACCCTGATTTTTGGATGCACAACTTTATGACCCGTAGCGTCGAGACTTGGGAAGGCTTCACTTTCGAGTTGGTTTGCCTCAAACACCTCAACGCCATCAAGAAAGGATTGGGCATTTCGGGCATTGCCACCACGGTATCTTCGTGGCGCGTTGGGCCAAAAAAGGACGAAAACGGGCAAGTGGAACACAAAGGCGCACAAATCGACCTCATCATTTCGCGCATTGATAAGATGGTGCATTTGTGCGAGATGAAATTTGCCTCGAAGCCCTACGTCATCAGCAATGACTACAAGGAAAAACTCAATGAAAGGATGATGATTTTCCGCAACGAGACCAAGACTCCGCTCAAACTGGTTCACACAATGATAACGCCATTCGGTGTGGCCAAGGGCAAAAACTTCGGCTTGTTGCACAGCGAAATCACTGCAAAGGAACTATTTTCTGATTAGGAAAACGCCCAAATGTACCCATAAAACCATACATTTGGGCGAAATTCTATAGAAAAACGCCCAAATCTTGTGTTTTTATACCACATTTGGGCGATTTTCTTATTGTTATTGCAATCTACCCAAACAACTCCGCTCCCAACTCATAAACCGAAGCCACCGGCACAATCTCAATCTTAAACCGTTTAATATCTAAGCCTTTGGCATTGTATTTCGAGACGAAAATCTTCTCGAAGCCTAATTTGTCGGCTTCGGCGATGCGGGCTTCGATGCGGGTGACGGCGCGGATTTCGCCCGAAAGTCCGACCTCGGCGGCAAAGGCGTAACGTGAAGGAATGGGAATATCGGCATTTGAGGATAATATGGCGGCAATGACAGCCAAATCAATGGCAGGGTCATCGACGCGGAGGCCGCCCGCGATGTTGAGGAACACGTCTTTTATGGAAAGTTTGAAGCCTGCTCGTTTTTCAAGCACGGCCAAAAGCATATTCATCCGGCGGAGGTCGAAGCCTGTGGCGGAGCGTTGGGGCGTGCCGTAGGCCGCGCTGCTCACCAAGGCCTGCGTCTCGATGAGCATAGGGCGTTGGCCTTCCATCGTGGCGGCGATGGCTATGCCGCTCACTTCCTCGTCGCGTTGCGAGAGGAGGATTTCGCTGGGATTGGTCACCTCGCGGAGGCCTGTGGCGTTCATCTCGAAAATGCCCAACTCCGAGGCCGAGCCGAAACGGTTTTTAATCGTGCGCAAGATGCGGAAACCATAATGTCGGTCGCCCTCGAACTGCAAGACCGTATCGACGATATGCTCCAAAATCTTCGGGCCGGCGATGCTGCCGTCCTTGGTGATGTGGCCGATGAGGAACACAGGCACCTGATAGGCCTTTGCGATTTTGTTCATCTCGGCGGCGGTTTCGCGGATTTGTGAAATGCTGCCCGCTGTGGCGTCAATGTAAGGCGATTCAAGCGTTTGGATGGAGTCGATGACGACAATGTCGGGCTGCACGTTCTTGAAGTGCTTCAGGATTTCCTGCGTGTTGGTCTCGGTGAGGATGAGGCAGTCGGTGTTGTGGATGCCGATGCGCTCGGCCCGCATCTTGATTTGGGTCTGGCTTTCCTCGCCGGAGATATAAAGCACCTTGCGACCAGCCAATTGCAAGGCCGTCTGCAAAAGCAAAGTCGATTTTCCGATGCCAGGCTCACCACCCACGAGAGTCAAGGAACCAAGCACCAAGCCGCCGCCCAAAACCCTATTAAGTTCTTCGTAAGGCAAAACGATGCGTTGTTCCTTGGCGTTGCCGATTTCCTTGATGGGCACGGGGAAGCCCTTATCCATCTCAGTACCAATGTTTTTCCTCACCGATTGGGTATCCTTTCCCGTGACGATGGTTTGCTCCGTGCAGGTATTCCACGCACCGCAGGCAGGGCATTTCCCGAACCATTTCGGCGACTCGTTGCCACATTCCTTGCAGAAGAAGACGGTTTTCTCTTTTGCCATGACTTGTTGTTTTCTCGTCGCTTCGCGTCAATGCGGGGAGGAACAACGAAGCTATCTGGAAAATCGCAGAATTCGTAAAATTAGCCGTTATAGTCGTCGGCGAATTGAGTTAATCATGCGAATGGATTGCTTCGCTTCGTTCGCAATGACGCAAAGCGCGTCCGTATTTTCCTGCAAAAATAAGAAAATAGCCTCGTATAATACAAAAAACCAAGTTTTTTCCTACCTTTGTCGCCAAATCAGCACTTTGGATGAAGCATCGTTTACTCACATTCCTCGTCATATTGCTCACCTCTCCCCTCTTTGCGCAGCAGGGCGACGTGGTGCTGTGTGAGGCCTTTTTCAACCCGTGGCTCGAGGAAGGCTGGGACGCGACAGGCGACGACTGGGTGGTGTGGTACATCTCCAACACGACCTACGCCGGCGGCAAGGCCAGAGAAATGCAAATGTATCCCGACTTCAATTTCCACGGCACCACGCGCTTGGTCACGCCCATAGTGGAGTTGGGGAAATACGACTTCATCAACTTTCAGTTCAACCACTGCCTCGAAGCCACACAGGGCGAGCTTGACGTGCAAATCGGCATCGGCATTTCCGAAAACGGCGAGGACTGGGAGAGCATTTGGGAAGACACCGTCACGGGCAGCATTGCGCAAAGCCAATACATGCTTACTTTCGACATGGAGGAATGGCCGACCAAAGAGCCTCAGTTTTGTCTCTATTTCACCGGCAACGGCGCCTACGTCACCAGCTGGTATGTCGACAATGTGATTGTCTTCGCCTCAAAGAAAAACAAATACGGCAAAATCGACGACGTCGACGAAAGCGGTTTTGTGGCTTCACGCTCCCACATCCTCAACCTGAAAGGGCCTACAGCAGGCACGGTGACGAAGTTCTCAACCATGAGAAAATCGAACAACAAATTCTCCAAAATTGTCGAAGGCCGAGGCCGACGCAACCGAAGAAGATAATTGCCATGCGTAAGGTTTTTGTTTCCATATTGACGTTTTTCCTGCTGTCAATCAACGTATTGGCGCAGAATTTCACCGACAGTAACCTGCCTATAGTGGTCATTGAAACAGATGGCGGCGCCAGCATCCCCGAAGAGCCAAAGATCTTGGCCACCATGAAAATCATCTGGCACCAAGACGGCTCGCGCAACTACATGACCGACATCGACAACCCCGATTTCCTCAACTATGACGGCCGCATCGGAATCGAAAGGCGCGGTTTCTCATCACAGATGGTTTCCGACAAAAAGCCATACGGCCTAACCACGCTCCAAGACGACGATGTTACGAACAACAACGTCAGCATTTTAGGTATGCCCGAAGAGAACGATTGGGTGCTCAATTCCTTAGCTTACGACCAAACAGGGATGCGCGACGTGCTGGCTTACGAGCTGTCGAACAACATCGGACAATACGCCTCGCGAAGCCAATATTGCGAGGTGGTCCTTAACGGAAACTATCGTGGCCTTTACGTTTTCATGGAGAAAATCAAGGCGGACAAGAACCGTGTCAACATTGAGAAGATGGACGAGACCTGCAACCAACCGCCCGAGGTGACCGGCGGCTACATCGTGCAGGCCAACCGCGCCGACAACGACCCCTTGGCTTGGCGGATGGAGACCTACCTCTACAACTGGTGGTGGCCCGTCTATACCGAGTTTCTGCACCATTATCCCAAACATGAGAACATCACCAATGCGCAAGCCGACTACATCCACAACGTGTTTCTCGACCTTGAGGCGGTGGCGCATAGTTACAACACCTCCATAACGACCGGCATTCCTTCGGTGATCGACATTCCTTCTTTCGTCGATTTCATGATGATGGCTGAATTTACCTCCAATGTTGACGTTTACCATCTGAGCACCTTTTTCCACAAAGACCGCAATGGCAAGCTGAGGGCAGGCCCCATTTGGGACTACAACCTCGCCTTCGGGTATGACGCCTTTGGCAACCGCAGCGGCTACGACGTGTGGCAGTTCAGCAACCAAGACAACACCGGACCAAGATTTTGGAAAGACCTGTTCGACACCGATTTGTTCCGCTGTTACTTTGCCAAACGTTGGTTTGAGCTTTCCGACAAGGGGATGCCTTTGGACTACGACCTGATTAGTGACCGAATTGATGAAATCGACACCTTAATTAATGAGGCCATCGTGCGCGACAACCAACGCTGGAACCAAATGTCGCAACACGCCCAATACGTCATCGACATGAAAACCTGGCTTCAACAGCGCATCGACTGGCTGAACCAAAATATTGGCTCCACTTCAGGCTGCGACGAGGTCGACCTGCCGCCTTTGGTCATCTCCAAGATTCATTACCATCCGATGGACTGGTGGGGCATCGACGGCGACCACTTGGAGTTTATCGAAATCACCAACAATGGCGGCACCGAGGTGGATCTGACGGGTGTGTATTTCCGCGAGTTGGGCGTCACCTATCGTTTCCCCGACGGGGCAAGCATTGCTCCATACCAAGTGCTTCTTCTCTGCTCCGACTCGTCGGCTTTCATCGAGCGTTACAACTTGGTTCCCTTCGGGCAATACACGCGCAAGCTCTCCAACAAGTCGGAGAACCTCGTTTTGGTAGATGCTTGGGGCAATATCATCGACGAAGTGCATTATTCCGACAGCGATCCCTGGCCCGAAGAAGCCGACGGCGACGGCCCTTATCTCCAGCTGAAAGACCTCGACTTGGATAATAGCCTCGCCGAGAATTGGACTATTGGTGATGATTTGACAAAAACCAGTGAATTTGCTGAAAACCAAAATATTGCCATCTATCCCAATCCTTTTTCGGGCAAAATTCACATTACTTTATCGGAAAATGCCATGCGCTGCCAAGTCATTGATTTGATAGGAAACGTCTTGTTTGAAACCGCCGTCTCAACTTCCCATTTCGACCTTGATTTGAGCGGTTTGCCTTCGGGGATGTATTTGGTGAAGGCGCAGTTGGGGGATGGAAGGATGGCTTTCAGGAAAGTTGTTAAGCGATGATATGTAGATGAGCAAATTTAGTTTAAACGCGAAACTGCGAGACGCTTTGCGCCGCGCCGCTTTGCGCGTCCCCCTTTTAAGGGGGGTAGGGGGGATTAAAAAAACCGTTCTTGCGAATTTGCAATTCGGAAGCCGTGAATATGAGCATTTGCAATGCGGGAACGATATAAAAACCGTTGTCGTGACTGAAGCCTTCAACGGAAAGGTGAAGCAGTTCAAGAACGCCGTGGTGGTTGCCACGCGGTAATTGCTTGTTTTAGTGGCAATTTTACCCCATTGTTCCACTTTTCTTACCCAATTATTCCATTTTTATGAAAAAAGTCGTAATTTTGCACCTTCAAAAAAGCATAAAATCATTGCTAAATCATTGAATATTAAATCTTTAAATCTTTAAATCATAAAAATGAAGAACAACAACAAAAAACTGAAAGCCATAGTGCTTTCGTTGGGATTGGGTGCGGCTATGCTGACAGCCCCGTCCGTAAAGGCCCAAGGTGTCTTTGGCGACCTGCTTGACAATTACTATTCCGAGAAAGAAAGCGGCTCAAACAGTGGGCCATTGCTGAGAGGAAGCTACAGCATCGATGACAACACCGATGATGGCGGCATCACCAACCTTGGCATCGGCGAGGCTCCGTTGGGCAGCGGCCTCGTCATCCTGCTTGGCGCAGGCCTCGGCTATGTGGCACTTAAAAAGAAGGAGGACGAGCAATGAAAAGAATGACCTATTTCGTGATGGCCTTGGCTTTGGTCTTAGGCTTCACCCAATGCAAGAAAGAACAACCCACACCCCAAACCCAAGGTGTGCGCATTACGCTTAACGTGAACGGCGGCAACAGCAATTCAAGGGTGATTGTTGACCCCAATGGTAATAACGGACAGTATAATTATGCCACTGTCAACTTTGAAACAGGCGATGTGATTTATGTGGGCTACAACAACGCCTACGTTGGCACACTGACATATTCGAATGGCACTTTCAGCGGCTCGGTGAACATTTCCGAGACTGTGGATGATGAGCACCTGCATTTCTACTTCCTCGGTGGCGTGGGATTTGAACCGACTGTTGACGGCAACACTGCCACGGTCGTCATTTCCGACCAAACGCAGAAACTTCCTGTGATTTCCTACAGCCCGTCAAAGGAGGTTTTCACAACCACCAACACTTCTTACTCGGCCAAGTTGCAGAACAAAATCTCCATCATGAAGTTCAACGTGGACACGCCTTCCACGGCTGCCATCTGCATCACGGGCATGAACAATAAGGTGACGGTGAACTTTGCCAATCCGACCGCCGAAGACAACGGCTTCATCTACAGCCAAGCCGACAACGGCCTGATTACGATGCCCGCCAAGGACGAAAACAACGTCACTTGGGCCATCGTGCTTCCGCAAAACGCATTGGCGGAAGGTGCGGCAGGTTCGCTCTACACCGCCGACAACGCCTACACCGGCACCCGCCCCGCAATGGAAGCGATTGAAATGAACAAGTTCCTCAACACAGGCGTTGCCCTGGAGGTGAACACGGCTGCCGTCCCCGCGGGCATCATCAACGGCTTGTTCTCGGTGAGTGCCACGCAGAAAGTGTATTTCTCCCAAGGCAACCTGCAATACATTGGCAGTGCGGCAACCCCGTATTGGAAGTTTGCCGACAACCAATGGGACTATCTTGGCACGACAACGAGCCAGAACAGCAATAAACAAAACGTTGACCGCGACCTTTTCGGCTGGGGCACGAGCGGCTGGAACAACGGCAATGTGTACTACCAACCATACGATACGCAGAATTATGGAGAAGCTACCCAAGGTTATGGGTATGGTCCAACTGACGGAACATTATACACATACAATCTGACAGGTACATACGCCAATGCAGACTGGGGCGTTTACAACCCGATAAGCATCGGCGGCAATCAGGAGAACAGCGGCTGGCGCACCTTGACCAAAGACGAGTGGGCCTATGTATTCAACAGCCGCACAGATGCCGCCTCCAAGAAAGGACACGGCAACGTGAACGGCGTGAACGGTATGATTCTGTTGCCCGATGCCTGGACGCTGCCCGAGGGCTTGAGCTTCACCTCCGGCAACAGCAACTGGGCCAATGTCTACAATGCCGTGCAATGGGCCCAGATGGAGGCCAACGGCGCGGTCTTCCTTCCTGCCGCTGGCAGCCGCAATCGGACTACGGTCGGCAATGTGGGCAGCAGCGGCCTCTACTGGTCGGCCTCGTACTACAATAACACATTCGCGTACAACGTGAACTTCAGCAGCAGCACTCTCAGACCAAGCACCAACAACAACCGCGCCAACGGCTACTCTGTGCGCTTGGCCCGCAACGCTCAGTAATTATTCCTTGTGAAAGGAAACTTGTGAGAGTGGGAATTTTGCGATTCCTGCATGAAAATCGTAGAGACGTCACGGTGTGGCGTCTTTACGTGTTTTTATGTGTGTGGCTGTAGGGACGCACCGCGTGCGTCCGTTACCGCGTGCGTCCGTTTTGCGCCGCCGTAGGTCGCGACCTACGGTTACGGGAGGTTGCGTCTTTCAGACGCGGGTTCATTTTTTGAGGGTCGCCTTTTTTTTGTTTTCCCCCATCAAGGAGGCAGGTATCGGTGTAGGGGCGGACCCATGTGTCCGCCCAATAATGATAGGTGTAGGGGCGGACCCACGTGTCCGCCCAATGATGATAGGTGTAGGGGCGGACCCACGTGTCCGCCCAATAATGATAGGTGTAGGGGCGGACCCACGTGTCCGCCCAATGATGATAGGTGTAGGGGCAGACCCATGTGTCCGCCCAATAATGATAGGTGTAGGGGCGGATCCACGTGTCCGCCCAATGATGATAGGTGTAGGGGCGGACCCATGTGTCCGCCCAATAATAAAGAAATGTCCGCCCAACAAACGCAATCGCAGCGCAATTAATAAGGGCAGACACGTGGGTCTGCCCCTACGTTGATGCGGGTCATCCTGTCGCCCCGACGGGGCTGGAATCGTGATGGTTTTGTCCGCCCAACAAACGCAATGGCAGCGCAATTAATAAGGGCAGACACGTGGGTCTGCCCCTACGTTGGTTTTGTGGAGACGTGCCTTGATGCAGCTCTACGTGTATGATGCGGGGCATCCTGTCGCCCCGATAGGGCTGAAATCGGGATGGTTTTTCGTTTGTCGGCAGGGGTTGCGCTACGCTCCACCGCCTGCCTAATTTCCTGTCACCCCTAACGGGGTTCCACGGTGCAGCATAGTCCCATAATGACGATGGATATTGGGCAATGAAGGGTCAAATCAGGTTTGGAAAAATCGCAAAACAACAGCAAAAACGTACAACCTATCAAAAAAAGTCGTACTTTTGCCGCGAAAACGAAAACGAGCATTTAACTTATTCACTTAAAATTAAAGAATTATGTCAGAAATTTTGAATGAAATTAAACCGATCATAGCCGAAAAACTCGGTGTTGATCCTTCAGAAGTCACGATGGAAGCCAGCTTCACCAACGACCTCGGTGCCGATTCTTTGGACACCGTCGAGTTGATGATGGAATTTGAAAAGAACTTCAACCTGTCTATTCCGGACGACCAACAGGAAAGCATCCAAACCGTAGGCGACGTTGTCCGTCTCATCGAAAAGATGCGCGAAGCCTAACCTATCCTAAGACAAAACATTAAAATCTCAATGGAATCGAAACGAGTAGTCGTCACCGGCCTCGGAGCCATCACCCCAATTGGAAACACCGTCAAGGATTTCTGGGATGGGTTGATTAATGGCAAAAACGGTGCGGGCGACATCACCCGTTTCGATTCTGCTTTGTACAAGACCCATTTCGCCTGCGAGGTGAAAGGGTACAATCCCGACGACTTTTTCGACAAGAAGACCGCGAGGAAATACGACCTTTTCGCTCAATTCGACATTATCGCTGCCGACGAAGCCATTGCCGACTCGGGCATCAGCCCCGACAACACCGACTATGATGAAGTGGGTGTGTTGATCACCTCTGGCATTGGCGGTGTCAATCACCTTTTCAGCGAAATCATGGAATTCGCCCACAGCGACGGCACACCGCGTTTCAGCCCGTTCCTCATCACCAAGATGATCGTCAACATGCCAGCGGGCGTGGTTTCCATCAAGCATGGTTTCCGTGGCCCCAATTTCTCCACCGTGTCGGCTTGCGCTTCCTCGGCCCATTCCATCATCGAGGCCTTCGACTACATTCGCTTCGGCAAGTGCAAAGTCGTGATTGCGGGTGGTGCTGGAGCGGCCATCGGTGAGTTGGGCATCGGCGGATTCAATGCCATGAAAGCCCTCTCGACCCGCAACGACGACCCGCAGACAGCCTCGCGTCCATTTGACCTCAACCGCGACGGTTTCGTCATGGGCGAAGGTGCCGGCAGTCTCGTGCTTGAGGAATATGAACACGCTGTGGCCCGTGGCGCAAAAATCTATGCCGAAGTCGTGGGTGGCGGAGCCTCAGCCGACGCCTATCACATCACCGCGCCACATCCTGAAGGCCTTGGCGAGAAGCTGTGCATGGAACGCGCCCTGAAAGATGCCGAAATCCAGCCCGAAGCCATCGACCATATCAACACGCACGGCACTTCCACACCGATGGGCGACGTGGCCGAGCCATTGGCTATCAAGGCCGTATTCGGCGAACATGCCTACAACATCAGCATCAACTCCACCAAGTCTATGACGGGTCACCTATTGGGCGGTGCCGGTGCCGTCGAAGCCATCGCCACCATTCTCGCATTGAAGAATGGCATCATCCCGCCCACCATCAACCACTTCGACGACGACCCGCAAATCGACCCACGTCTCGATTTCACCTTCAATAAAGCCCGCCAACGCAATATCCACTACGCCCTCTCCAATTCTTTTGGTTTCGGCGGACAAAACGCCACCATAATTTTCAAAAAGTTCGAAAAATAAGATGGCCTTCCTTTTTCACCTGTCACCCGACGACAAAGCCCTTTCCGACTACATCCACAGCAT
>CACZNA010000039.1:0-33280 GCA_902782455.1 uncultured Bacteroidia bacterium
CCGCGTCTCTACGATGATGGTTTAACCGACGTGAATGTTATCCTTCACCAATTTCAGAATCTTCTCCGTGTCGTTTCCGAGTTCGGCGCGGAGGTTGGCATCGTTGAAGTTGGTGAGGAACTTGATCATGTAGTCGATGATGGCGTCGGAGAACACGCCCTTGGCGGTGTAAATCTCGCGGTCTTTGGCCAATTCCTTGGCGGCGGCCACGCAGCTGTCGGGCAGCTGTTCGAGGCTCTCTTGGAGCTTCTTGTTCTTGTCGTCGTGGATGTTCACGCCGAGGCCGACGTAGGTCTTTTCGGCCACTTCAAGAGCGTTGGGCATCTCGAATCCGTGACGTGCGGCCGCGCAGAGGGCGGCCATCAGCAGGTACATGTCGGCGCAACCGTCGGAGGCGCGCCATTCGAAGGTCTGCTTCTCGCTGAAGTCCTTGTTCGACTTCTTCTCAAGCGGGTTGGCGTTGGCGGCCATGTCCTTGCCGTTGTTGATCCAGCCGAGCGGCACACGCACCAAGGCGCTGCGGTTCGAGTAAGACCAGCACAGCGAGGTCGGGGCTTCCTGATGAGGCACCAAACGCAAGAACGACAGCGGGTTAGGATTGCCAAAGGCAGGCAACGAGGTACCAGCGTCCATGTAACCGGCGATGGCCTTCTTGCCATAGTCGCTGAGTTCGCCCTTGGTAACCATCACGCTCTTGCCATCCTTGGTGAACTTGCAGTGGACATGCATTCCCGAACCGGCCTTGCCCACGGTAATCTTCGGGGCGAAGGTCAAGGTGACGCCGTATTGGTAGGCCAATTGGCGCATAATCCACTTGGCCACAACGAGTTGGTCGGCAGCATCCTCGATGTTGGTGGGCAGGAACTCGATTTCGTTCTGCTCATAGATCTTACCGTCGAGGGTGAAGTTACCCACTTCGGAGTGGCCGTACTTAATCAAGCCGCCAGCCTGAGCGATGAGGCGCATGGCCTCCACGCGATATTCGGTGAACTTGTTGAACGGGGCGCTCTCGTGGTAGCCCTTTTGGTCGGGCACTTCGTAGATTTCCTCGTCGTCGGCGATGATGTAGTATTCCAACTCGCCCATGGTTTCCATGCAGAGGCCCGTGGTCTTCTTGAACACTTCGTGCGCCTTGTGCAGAATGTGCTCAGGTGAGCTTTCGAACGGCTCGCCGTCGCGGTTGTAGAAGGAGCAGAGGATGTCCAAGGTCGGCACCTCGGTGAAGGGGTTGCGGAAGGCTGTGCGGTACTTCGGCACCACATAGAGGTCGCTCTTTCCGGCTTCGATGAAGGGGAACAGGCTGGAGCCATCCACGCGCTCGCCGGCGGTGAGGATGTTCTCAAGGTGTTCCAAGCTGTGAATCACGAAGTTGAGGGTCTTCAGCTTGCCGTCCCAGCCACAATAGTGGAAGTTGACGAATTCGATTTGGTTTTCCTCGCAGTAACGAATAATGTCAGCGCGAGTGAACTCCGATGCAGGTTTCTGGAGGTACTGCACCAGACGATTAGGGTTCATGGCAATTCTTTGGTCCATTACGATTTGTATTGATTTAAAGATTTAAAAATTCAAAAATTCAAGATTCGTTTGACGCGGGACTGCGGGACACGCGACGCGCGACTTTCTGCCGCTTTGCGTCACTGCGAGGCACGAAGCAGTCCACAGATTTTGCGCAAAGATAGTGAATATTCCGTCATAATAGGCTCAAAAGAAAAATAATTGCGGTTTTTTCCTTGTAATTTGTAGAGGCGTGGTGCGCCACGCCTCTACAATGTTCATTCAACCGTCACCGATTTTGCCAGGTTACGCGGTTGGTCGACGTTGCAGCCGCGCATCACAGCGATATGGTAGGCCAAAATCTGCAACGGTATGGTGGCCAACAGCGGCGAATATAGGCATTCCGTCTCGGGGATTTCGATGACGTAGTCGGCCATCTTGCGGGCAACGACATCCTTCTCACTAATGATGGCAATGATTTTGCCATCGCGGGCTTTCACCTCTTGGATGTTGCTGATGACTTTCTCGTAGGTGCTGTGGTTGGTGGCGATGAAAACAACAGGCATATCCTTGTCAATCAAGGCGATTGGGCCGTGTTTCATTTCAGCGGCGGGATAGCCTTCGGCGTGGATGTAGGAGATTTCCTTTAGCTTCAAGGCACCTTCAAGGGCAACGGGATAGTTCTGCAAACGGCCAAGATACAGCATATTGCGCACATCCTTGTACTTGGCGGCGATGTCTTTCACATGGCTGCTGTGGTCGAGGGTCCACTGCATCTTCTCTGGGATGCTGTCGAGTTCCTGGATGAAGGCGGCGCGTTCCTCGTCCTTCATTGAGCCTTTCAATTCGGCGAGGCGCAAGGCCAACATCACCATCACCGTGACTTGCGAAGTGAAAGCCTTGGTGGAGGCCACACCGATTTCCGGGCCGGCATGGGTGTAAATGCCTGCATCCGTGGCGCGAGAGATGGACGAGCCAATGACGTTGCAAATGCCCAACACAACCGCGCCCTTTTCCTTCGCCAATTGGATGGCGGCCAAAGTATCAGCCGTCTCGCCCGACTGCGACACTGCAATCACCACATCATGAGGCGTGATGACGGGGTCGCGGTAACGGAACTCCGAGGCATATTCCACCTTGACACGAATCTTGGCCAATTTCTCGATGAGATAACTTCCAACCAAACTCGCATGCCACGAAGTGCCGCAAGCTACAAAGACAATGTTGTCGGCATAGAGCAGATGCTTCTCATATTTTATGATACCGCCCAAGCGAACCGTGTTGGCTTCGGGATGCAAACGGCCACGCATGGTGTCGCGCACGATGGTCGGTTGTTCGTAGATTTCCTTCATCATGAAGTGGTCGAAGCCGGCCTTTTCGATGCTGTCGAGGTTCATCTTCAGCTCTTGGACGTAGGGAATGGCTTCCACATCCTCGATGGTCTTAATGTGCATTTCCTCACCCAACTTGATGCGCACAACCTGCTCATCCTCAAGATAAACCACCTTTTGGGTGCGACCCACGATAGGCGTGGCGTCGGAGGCGATGAAATACTCACCGTCGCCAATGCCGATGACCATGGGGCTGCCTTTGCGGGCGGCGATGAGTTGGTCGGGGTGGCCTTTCTCCAAAATGACGATGGCGTAGGCACCAATCACGTGGTTCAGGGCGATGCGGACGGCTTCAAACAAGTCGACATGCTCGCTTTGTTGCACGTCTTCGATGAGGTTGGTCAGCACCTCGGTGTCGGTCGACGACTTGAAGGTGAAGCCGCGTTTTTCCAATTCCTTGCGCAGGCTCATGTAGTTCTCGATGATGCCGTTATGAATCAAGGCAAGGTTACCCGACATGGAGCGGTGCGGGTGGGCGTTCACTTGGTTCGGTTCGCCGTGGGTGGCCCAACGGGTATGGGCAATACCAATATGTCCGCTGATGTCTTTTGTAGCCGCAAAAGCCACCAAATCAGAGACTTTACCTTTTGATTTGTAGACGTTCAGTTCGTCTTTTTCGTTCAACAGAGCGACTCCGGCACTGTCGTAACCGCGATATTCCAGGCGTTTCAATCCTTCAATGAGAATGGGATAGGCATCCTGCGGGCCAATGTAAGCTACAATTCCACACATAGTTGTTTGTTTTTGTTTCAAACTTGCAAAAGTAAGAATTAATCCTATCAACCAATTTTTTTTCCTATTTTTGCTGCAATTAATCTAAAAATCAACAGAAATGGCACTAAAAGACTGGATGATTGCCTTCAACGATGCCAAGGAAATGGAAACCAACGGCGAGCAAGGCATAGAATTAATCAAGGCATACGAACTCGTGATAGAGAAATTGGGCGAAGGCCCTTTCACTGAAGCCGAGGAGCATGTGCGCGAAGAGGTTTTCCGAAATTTGGATGAGTTGCACCAACTGGATGGCAATTAAATCATTCTAAATAGATGAGCATTATTAGTTTACATATTTGAATTCGAGACTATGACTTGTGACTATGCGGAGCTGTTAGCTATTAGCAATTAGCTATTAGCTTGGTAGCACGTAAGCTAATAGCTAACCGCTAAAAGCTAAAAGCCAATCAAAACCGTAATGGTCTACAAATCACGAAGTCCTAAGTCAAAAAACATGTAGTTTTATCTTGAACAGTTGCTTATGACTAATCCATCGGGCAACTCAGGCGTGGCAGATTCATGACGCGCCACGTAAGCACTTACCTTGTTGCCGAGTTCGTGAGCCGTTTTCAAATCTTTGCCGCACACCAAGGCCGACACCACGCCCGCAAGGAACGAGTCGCCGCAACCCATGGGTTTGGCATCCTTTACGACTTCGGCTTCCATGAATGAACACTCTCCTTTTCGGGTGTAAATATAGGAACCACGTGTCGAAAGCGTAATGATTAAAGTGTTGATATTGGGATATTTCTCAAACAAGATGCGGCTTCGTTCTTCGTAGTCTCTTGGCTTCCCTTTGTTCTCGTCAGTTTCGTTGTTGATAAGAGTGTAGTACCCGAAGGCTTTCCCAATTTTGTCCACTTCATCATGGCTGAGTTTCACGGTGTTGGCCAACTGTAGAGACTGGTGAATAATCTTTTTTGTGGTCGGGTCTATTTCTTCTCGGATATTAGGGTCATAAATCTTGAGGGCGGTGGCAGCAGCGATGGATTGGACAAACTTTTGGATAAATTGGCGAGAGACAGGATTCCGTTGCGCGAGCGTCCCCCAACACACGGCGCAGCAATGGGCCTTGATATGCTCAATGTCGGATTTCACTTTTGGCGAAGCCTTTTCAAAGTCGATGTAGTCCCATGCCACATCGCGGACAATGTCGTAATGCGGCTCACCCTGCGCATCGTAGCTCACCATGACGATGCCTGTTTCCTTGTCGGACACATGCGCCAGCAAACCCTTGATGGGCAGTCCGTTCTTGTTCTTGCAGTTGCTCAGGAAGGCTTGGACCATCTGCCCAAGTCTGTCGTTGCCAACGCCGCTGATGACGACCGTCTGTAAGTCTTCGTGTGCAATAAGCCTGTGGCAGTCGATGGCCCAGTTGCTTGGCGCCCCGCCCAATGTCAAAACGCCTGACTTTGGATTGGCATCGAAGAGGATTTCTCCTATGGAAATGAGGTAGTTGGTCATAATGAATTTATTTTGCTGCGAAGGTAAGCATTTTTTGCCTTTTCCAAAAAATTGAGTAATTTTGCAATTTGATACAACACATCTTTATGTCAGAAAGACAAGATTTCATAAAAGGGCGTAAACCAATTACATTTGTTGACCTCTTTGCTGGTGCAGGGGGTATCAGCGAGGGCTTTATGCAAGCATATACTGATACAAAGTACTACGATTTTGTACTTGCCAGTGACATCAACGACAATTGTGAATTGACCCATCGTGTTCGCTACAACAAGCAGATGGGGCTTAAAACTGATTTTCTGACTGAAGACATTATGTCGCCGACTTTCCTTGACAATTTGTTGGAAAAAATAGGAAACCGTGAAATTGATGTAGTAACGGGTGGCCCCAGCTGTCAGTCTTTTAGTCTATCTGGGCGTCGTAAACGGTTTGATAAACGTGATGGATTATTTAACCATTATTTAAAAGTTATCCGTGCTTTGCGACCGAAATATTTTGTTATGGAAAATGTCAAGGGTTTGCTCACAAAAGACAAAGGTCGTTTCAAGGTTGAGATTATGCGTGAAATGCGTTCTATCATTGATGACCGTGCTATTGAATCTTTTTTTGAATTTGCCAACCGATTGTTGCAAAAGTCGACCTCACGCTTTCTTTCGAATGCCTATTTGCTCAAATTGAATATGGAAATTATTGGCAATGAAGAAGATGCTACAAACCACAAAGAACAGTTCTTTGACTTATTGGAAGAACGGCTGCGCACAGTGACCCGTCAGATTGACTACAAAATTAGCAAATCAAACATTTATATCAACACCATCAGACATGGGTTGACATTGCTGCGTCGCAATGAGCAGCGTGAGCAGATTACATCGGCAGTCATCAACGAGAAGACGGTTTCAAATATTGACAACGACTTGTTTGCTGATAAAATCAACAATTTTATAGCCACTTTCTCTGATGAAGAAATAACAGCCTCTATTATTTCAGCATTTGAAGACGTTGAAGAATTAAAACATGCTGGAACCGATTCAGAAGAACTGAAACATGCAATCCAACTTTATTCCCTTTCACTCGATGAATGTATTGAAGAATTAGGTAAGTTTGCGGAAACGGTTCAAATGAAGCAAGAATTTGACAATGTAATCGAGAAAATTCGACTTTATAATGTAGAACAGATAGTCCTTCTCTCATCAGATTATGGTGTGCCGCAAAATCGGGAACGAGTAGTTTTCATAGGTAGCCGCAACGATCAAAAGCCAATACTTGAAATCCCCGCAACCGTAAAACCGAACGAACGAGTATGTGTGTACGAGGCGTTGCACGATTTGGATTTTATAGGCAATGGCGAGACATGCACGAGATACAAAAAAGCGCACGAACACCCAGAATGGCAGTATCTCATCCAACAGAGACACGTAGACGGAGTTGTTGCAGATGACGATAACGCAAAAAAATATTCAGAATGGTCTCGAGAAGGTAGGTTTGCACACAGATTCACTTTCGACTGTTCTCCGTTTTATGTCAAAAATGCCTCTGAACTAGAAGGCAAACTTCATCTTGACAATGCCGAACTGTTTAATCACCAGACCAGTGCCCAGAATGATGACGTGAGACGCAGACTGAAAGTGATTGCCGAATACGGTGGATATACTGATGGATGTAAAATAGAATTGAAGAGACTTGGGCTGGAGTCAAATAAGCGTAACTATTTCGTACTGAAAGCTGAAGGACAGAGTCCAACTGTGGTCACGATGCCTGACGATTTCATCCACTATTCTCAATTTCGGGCAATGACGGTGCGTGAGATGGCTCGCCTACAGTCATTTGATGATTCTTTTGTTTTTCAAGGAAAACGTCAGACTGGTGGAGAAAAACGCAAAAGCGAGATACCCCAATATACTTTAGTTGGCAACGCGGTTCCTCCGCTTATGGCACGTGCTATAGGTAACGAGATTTTAAAACACATAAAATAGGACTATGATACACATGCGAGACTTTAACGCATTCGAGCGTTGCAATGTACAATTTCTTGTCAATAAACAGGTGCAATATGCAACTATACAAGTCACAGAAACAGGATTAAGGAAAAGTATACTTGACGCTACCGCTCCTGTTCGAGCCTATTTTCTTGAAAAAGGTGTCCATGACTATGAGAATCAGCTCCAAGGACAAGAAAACAAAAGAATGATTGACACCTGTATTCTTACCGCAATGGGGGTATTCAAGACCCAAACTTCACTCTACCGACCTGTGACGAAAAACGGCGACCCTCGTATGTGGGTTTATGGTATCGGCAACTATACCAATGCTGACGAAATATTCTCCCTTATTGCTTATAGTGGTGTACTGTATGTTATCAACCTCACTCGAGTTGACATTACTGCATCTTATAATTCAAATATCGACAATCCAATAAAGGATCTTATAAATTCTATTCACAACCTTGCCACATCGGTTTCTGATGAATTACTTGGCTTGATACGCGACCGTATGAGTGACTGGATTCCTACCACCATATTAGCCGATACAGGTATTGGTCGAGAGGTTGAGCACCAATTGGGCATACCGATGAATACCGACAAAACTCCAGACTACAAAGGAATAGAACTGAAAAGCGGTCGAGAGAAAGCACGTGTGCGTAGTAACTTGTTTACTCAAATACCAAATTGGGATATTAGCCGATTAAAAAGCAGTAAGCAAATTGTTGAAGCGTATGGTTATATTCCTTATGGATATGACCATAAATGTTTGCATGTTACATTGTCTTCATTAAAGCCAAATCCACAAGGATTAGGGCTGTGTGTTGAATATGGAAAAAGTTGGTTAGAAGCTAATGAGTATGACAGTGAACTTTTAGCTGATGGATCATACAAGAAAAAAAATGATGTGGCTGCTTGGAAACTATTGGACTTACACCAACGTTTATTGACCAAACACCGAGAAACATTTTGGATAGATGTTGAAAGCCGTACAGAATGTGGGCGAGAGTATTTCCGTGTCACGAGCATTGAACATACGAAGAACCCTATACCATCGCAATTTGACATACTTCTTGAACAAGGCAAGATAACTGTTGATTTCCTCCTTGCTCGAAATAGTGGTGGTGATGTGTATTCGTTCAAGATAGGAAAGACATCAAGACCGCTTCTTTTTCCTGAAAGTGAAATTTATACTTTTGCAAGAGAATAAGTACATTGCGTTTCTCAAAAATGCGGTTCATACTGCATTTTTGAAAGATTCCGCTGGTTTATGCACAACTTGAGTTGTAACCATGGAATAATCATCAAATATATCTGATTTACAACAATTTGTATACTATTAATCACAAAATTCCGATATTTTTTGGCAAAATTATCACAAAATTCCGGAATTGTCGTTTCAGCATATTAAAACAAACATCCTAAACTCAACTCACCAAAAAAGGTCATTCATCGGGCAGCACTTCTTTGTTGTTTTCTCCAAAAAAAAACGAGTTTCCGACAAAACCAGGCATCAAAATTTGTCGGAAAGCGGGGAATTGAATTCCAAATCTTCGCCGTTTTTTCAATAGATTTTCCCTGCCCAAAGCCTTTCCAAGAACTGCATGACAGGCCAAATTTCCACTTCCTTGAACAAACGCGGATTGGGGTCGAGCGAAACCACGATCATCCGCACTTCAGGGTGCTCTTCCTTGAAGGCCTTCAAGCCGTGCAAGTGCCGTGATTGTACCTCGTCCGTCAATTTGATTTCGATGCCTACCTCGGCATCACCCAAAACCGCATCCACTTCATAGTCGTTGTAAGTGTGCCAATACGACAGCTTGTCCAACTTGCCGTGATAGCCCAAATAGGCAATAATCTCTTGAATGACAAGATGTTCGAAAGCGCATCCGAAATCCGTCGAACCAGGTTGCAAAGCGCGACGCCCCAACAGATAATTGGGAATGGCGACGTCGAAATAATAAAACCGAGGTGCTTGCCTCACCTTGCGTTTCACGACTTTGGTATAGGCCGGCACCATATAGCCAATCAGGGTTTCCTCCAAGTTGGAAAAATAGGCCGCGACTGTTTTGGAGTCGATTCCGCAATCTTGCGCGATGTTGCTGTAATTCACCATCTCGCCGTCGGTCAAGGCGGCGGCCTCCAAAAACCGTGTGAAGGTGGTGAGGTTGCGCACCAAGGCTTCCGCCTTGATTTCCTCACGAAGATAGACCGCGACGTAAGCCTGCACCATCGACCAGCATTTGTCTGCCTTGGCCAAATAATGTCTCGGTATCATGCCTTGGTTGACTGCCTTAATCAAGTCGAAATCAGGGATTTCTGCACTTACCAATGGATAAAGGTTGGTTCGCATGGCTCGACCGCCGAGCATATTGGCTCCGCCACGTTTCAGTTTTCGGGCACTCGAACCGCTGAGGATAAATCGGAGACCTTTGCGCACGATGAGCCATTGCACCTCATTCAAAAGGATGGGGAGCGACTGCACCTCGTCGATGATGACCAAAGTGCCGCTTTCGCACATTTCCAAATCCTGACGTAGGAGCGAAGGATTGCGTTGCAGTCGCTCAAAAGTGTTGTTTTCGAGCAAGTCGTAAAAACGTGCATCGGGGAACAATTGCAACAACAAGGTGGTTTTACCGGTTTGTCTCGCACCAAACAAAAAGGTGTTGTCCTCAACAAGAGTTTCTGCTGTCAAAAAACGCTCTATCATGGCCTAGAATTTGCCGCAAAAATATTAAAATTCGGAATACTACTCCGAATTTTATTGAAATTTTTGGAATTAAACTCCGAAAATTCACCCGATAATGTGCGTAAACCAGCGGAATCGCAATTTTTTTGGCACTTTCCGCTGGTTTACGAACAAATCGAGTTGTAACCATCAACGTTTCAGCATATTAAAATAAGCATCAAACAACTTTTGTGCGCCAATGTAAGTGCTCATGCGGTGGTTGAATAGAAACACAATTTTTCAGGGTGACTGCTACTCCATACAAGTCGCAGTTTGTTTTTATTTATACGATTTCAACTCAAACTTAACCTTATATTTTCGGTCGGGATACGATGCTCTAACATCACTTTTATAATATGCATAACTTTCTCTGTGGCCGTAACCATTCAGTGAGAAATTTTTTACCATACCAGGTTCTATCGTGATAGTTTTTTTGAAATCTTGATAATCCAGCATATTACCGGTCATGTCGTAATATATCATGCGTCCTGCGACGTAGGTAATTGTTCGGTCTGTGTTGTTTTGCAACGCCACTGTTGCCTCTGATTGTACCCAGTCGTGTTGATAGTTTGCCAACGTAAGAGCATTTGGATCTATTGTTGTACTTGCAGTTTCTTTTGTTTGAGATGTTCCAGTAGAGGTGGGACTTGTTGGTGCTGATACCTGTACTTCTGTAGTGCTTTTTGTCGCTGGTTTCGATTGTTGGGGCGGTGTTACCTCATTTTGTGTTGTGGTCTGTTTCGGTGTGGATGTTGTTTTAGGTTTAGCCGCTTTCAGTTGTTCCACCTCTTTACGCAATTGTTTGACCTCATTTTGAAGAGTCTCCCAATCCGATTCTGAAACCATAAAACCAGAATTTGGGGTAATTGTCGATTCTTTTTCAACAGTGGCAATTTGTTCGTTTTGCTCCTCGGGCGACTGCTCCCAATGAATCAGTCCTTGTTTCCATAAAACTGCTATCAAAAAGGCAATGCATAGGATTACGAGAAGAATCACTCTCGTACCGCTTTTTCTTTCTTTTGTTTCGTCGTACATGGTTGTGTGGTTTGGTTGTATTACAATATAAAATGTCCGAAAATCTATGCCATAGGGGCAATTTGTTTCAACGATGCAAAATTATGATTATTTTTGACAGACTTTGCTTTTTCATTTGGATTTTTAAAGCATAACTCATTAGAACTAACAGTTGTGTGATGGTCTTACTTTTGCTAACCATTCTAATTAGTGCGTTGTAAACCTACAACGGGGATAGTTGGAGCATCCGTAGAAGTTGCCATATTTGCCGTGGCGGAGAACGAGGGTGCCGCCGCATTGGGGACAAATGCCGGAGGCTATTTTGCTGTCAGTTTTGTACTTGGCGGCATAGACGTTGCTCACATGGGTTTGGTCATCCACTTGATCTCTGACGTTTTGCTGGGTTAGACGGTTGACCACTTGGACAACATCGGCATCAGAGAGGCAGGGATAGCTGTAGCTTTGGATGGTGGCCAGCAGCTGGTCGTCGTAGACGACATGATGCTGCGTGGTGACGTTCTGAAGGACGGCACTGCCAGCAAACACGACGATTGGCACCACTTTAAGGTTAGGCCAGGCGTTTAAGGTTTTTCTAATCGCATTGGCATGTGACACGGACTGCTTCACAGGATTGTAAAAACGGTTCTTTGTAACATAGCTATAGGTCTTGTACCACTTCTTCTTGTATGTGACATTCGTCACAATTATTTGCGTCCATTGTTGGCGGTCGTCACTACCATAAATCTCACCACGATAGTTTTTGGTTTCAATGGCAAACACTCCATATCTCGATACAACTATATGGTCAATTTGTGTGGTGCCGTTAGTAGTTTTCAGTATCACATCGTCAAATACAATATATTCATCTGGAAGATGTTCGAGAATGTTATGGACGTGAAGTTCTCCTTCTCTCCCTTTGTGTTCTGGAGTGTTTCTGGATGCCTTTAGAATTACAAAGGCAACGATTAACACGATTAGGATGATGCATAGTACCATTTCAACCTCAATTCAAAATCTTGTGCACAAAAAGCAGGTTGATAATAAACCGTTTATTTTATGGTTGCCTATCTTTTCAGCATATTAAAATAAGCATCCAACAACTTCTGCGCCCCAATATACGCACTCATCCGCTGGCCGCGCACGTCGCTTTCGACCAAGGGGAGAAGGTCGGAAACGAGTTGGTTTTGGTAGAAATCGTTTTTCAGGGCACTGTCCATCGAGTCGTACATCATTTGAACGTCCTGTTGGGCGCGTTTGCGGTAGAGATAGCCGTTGTCGCGGATGGCCTGGACGTGGTCGGCGACCATTTGCCAGACTTCGTCGATTTGGAAGCCCGTCAGGGCGGAGCAGGTCAGCACCTTGGTCTCTTGTCCCGACTCGGGCAAGGGGAAGAGATGCAGCGCATTACGACATTCGGCGGCGGCGCGGTTGGCACGCATCACATTGTCGCCGTCGGCCTTGTTCACCGCTATGCCGTCGGCCATTTCCATGATGCCGCGCTTGATGCCTTGGAGCTCGTCGCCGGCACCGCTGATTAATATAAGGAGGAAGAAATCGACCATAGAATGTACCGCCGTTTCGGATTGTCCCACGCCCACGGTTTCCACGAAAATCGTATCATAACCAGCTGCTTCACAAAGGATTATCGTTTCTCTTGTCTTTCGTGCCACGCCACCCAAAGTGCCTGCCGAGGCCGAAGGACGGATGTAGGCATTGGGATGCACGGAAAGGTTTTCCATGCGGGTCTTGTCGCCCAAAATGCTGCCTTTGGAGCGTTGGCTCGAAGGGTCGATGGCGAGGACGGCGAGTTTTTGTCCCTTGTCGCAAAGGTGAACGCCAAGAGCCTCGATGAAGGTGCTTTTGCCTGCGCCCGGAACGCCAGTGATGCCCAATCGCAAGGCCTTTCCCGCATGGGGCAGGCAGGCGGCGATGATTTGTTGCGCCAAGTCCTGATGCTTGGGCAAGGCACTCTCAACCAAGGTGATAGCCTTGCTCAGCGTCACGCGGTCACCTTTGAGGATGCCTTCAACATACCAGTCCAACGGCATGAGCTGCTGTTGGTTGCGTTTCATGCGTTCCAAAGCGTTAGGGTTGACTTGGATAGGCCCGTCGACTCCCTCGGTGACCTTGAGGTTTGACTCCCATTCGTGCTCTTGATTTTCAAAGTGTTCGTATTCCATGGCGGCTGCGATTTGATTTTGCAAAGGTAGTGATTATTGTTGATTGTG
Source organism: uncultured Bacteroidia bacterium (assembly GCA_902782455.1). Classification (GTDB taxonomy): domain Bacteria; phylum Bacteroidota; class Bacteroidia; order Bacteroidales; family F082; genus Limimorpha. Next base: position 13,070 of record CACZNA010000039.1, read on the forward strand.
GAAGTGTTTAATTGTTTTATTGTTGGCTGATGGATTATGGCTGGAAGTTTATGGCTTGTTTCACGCATGGTGGGAGACACATGGTTTTTTTGCCAAAGTGGGCTATTTGCCATTGGTGACTGGCCGTAGTTGAAAAACTGAAAATCAACAAATTGTAAATTTTTTCTTGCTGTTTCGGATTTTTTTCGTAACTTTGCTCTTCAAAACTGAAGGAACATACAACATGACAAGAGTACTTTTCGTCCACCAAGAAATCACCCCGTATCTGCCTGAAACGCAGATGAGCCTCATCGGTCGACACCTGCCCCAAGCCACGCAAGAGAGCGGTAAGGAAGTGCGCATCTTCATGCCACGCTACGGCACCATCAACGAGCGCCGCAACCAACTGCACGAAGTGATCCGCCTCTCGGGAATGAACCTCATCATCAACGACACCGACCATCCCTTAATCATCAAGGTGGCCTCCATTCAAAAGGCAAGGATGCAGATTTATTTCATCGACAACGACGATTTCTTCACGAAAAAGAAATTCTTGATGCGCGATGAGAATGGCGTTTTTTGCGAGGACAACGACTTCCGTTGTGTGTTCTTCTCGCGCGGCGTCATCGAGACGGTGAAGAAACTCAACTGGTCGCCCGACATCATCCACTGCAACGGCTGGCTCTCGGCCCTGATGCCGCTCTACCTGAAACGCGCCACCTCAGTGAAAGACAATCCCTTGTACAGCGACTCGAAAATCATTTATTCCATCTACGACGACGCTTTTGATGAGATGTTCCGCCCGGGTTTCGAGAAGAAGATGAAAGTGCCGGGCATAGGCGCCAAAGACCTCAAGCCCTTCAAGGAAGCCAATTACCTCACCCTCACCAAGGCCGCCATCGACTATGCCGACGGCCTCATCATCGGCAGCGAACACATCCATCCTCAGGTTGAAGCCTATCTGAAAGACTGCAAGAAACCCGTTATGCCCTATCAAGGCGACGAAAACTATGCCAAGGCTTACAACGAGTTCTACGAAAGCTTCATGGAGCCTAAACAATAACACGACACTTTTCGAGTTATTATTCCCAATCAAACATTGAATAAGCGATGAAAACACATCATTCGACCGTTCTTTTCCGAACCGCGTTAATGATTGGCGCGTTGGCTTTGGCTTTTGCGGCTTGCAAGAAGTCGCCAGAGACCATCGGCAACGGCCTGATTTCAGACGACGACTATATCAGCACCTACCACACCAACGACGTTGAATTGGTTTGTCACTCTTACCTCGACTCCGTCGGAACCAAAAACGTCTCCAATGCCCTGTTGGGCAGCATGGACGACCCCATTTTTGGCCTTAGTCAGGCTGGTTTTTGCACACAATTTCGTTTCTCGTCGGCTGGCCAAAGCTTTGGCAACAATCCAACGGTTGATTCCATTGTGCTGCAACTCTATCTCACAGGTTATTACGGCGACACCACCACTTGGCAGACCGTTCATGCCTACGAGCTGGCCGACGCACTCATAAGTGATTCAAGCTATTACAATTACACGGAAGTGGCCCTTGAAAACATCGACTATGCCAACGGCTACCAATTTCGGCCATATCCCCGAACAAAGAGTCACGTCATCGGAACCGATACCGTCGCTCAACCCATCATCCGCATCCCGTTGAACAACAGCTTGGGCGACCTGCTGATGGGGCTTGACAGCACAGCCTACAGAGACCCTGAAATCTTCAAGCAACACTTTCTTGGCCTCTGCCTGAAGTGCGACCCGCCGGCGGGCAACGGCAGCGTCAGCTACCTCAACCTGACCAACAACAGCTATACAGTGCTGCAACTCTACTACCACAACTCCGATAATCCCGAGAGGGCGCATCGCTATGACTATTACGTCACCTCCAACGACACCTATTTCAACCAAATCACCCACGACTACACGCAAGGCGACCCCGACTTCATCAGCCAAGTGGTTGATGGCGACACCATCTTAGGCCAGCAACGGATTTACCTCCAGACCATGGGCGGCGTGAAGACCAAAATCACCTTCCCCTCCCTCTCCCATTGGAACGACACCCTCTCCGAAGGCTGCCGCATCGTCATCAACGAGGCCAAGCTCATCGTGCCTGCTGCGATAGTCGACACTACGGTCTTCACAGAACCCAGAACCTTATCGTTAGTGATGTTCAACGCCTCTGGCTCCACCGCGATACTCCCTGACTATCAGGAAGGCACCAGCTATTTCGGCGGCAGCTACAACTCAAACAGCCACAGCGCTTTCTTCCGCATCTCGAAATACATCCAAGACTTGGTTAGCGGTAACCAAAAACCCTACGGACTGAGCCTTGGCATCAACGGTGGCGGATACAACGCCCATCGCCTTGTGGTCAACGGGCCTGACATGGTAACCGACAACTTACGTTTGGAAGTAACATATTCTATTGTAAATGAATAAAATAAGTTTAATATGAAAAAATTAATCATCGCCGTTCTCGTTCTTGCAGGACTGACCTGCTCGGCACAACAGAAAAACACAGAGAAAGAAACTATCGTCACCATTAAGACCAGCATGGGTACCATCAAAGCCAAGCTTTACAACGACACCCCATTGCACCGTGACAACTTCATCAAATTGGTCAACGAAGGCTGGTACAACGGCTCGCCTTTCCACCGCGTCATCAGAGAGTTCATGATCCAAGGCGGACAAAACAAAGACGGTCGCCTCGACCCAGGCTACACCATCCCCGCCGAAATCAAAGACACCCATTTCCACAAGAAAGGTGCCTTGGCTGCTGCCCGCCAACCCGACCAAGTGAATCCCAAAAAAGCCTCAAGCGGCTCGCAGTTCTACATCGTTCAGGGCAAGAAGTTTGATGAAAACTGGCTTAACATGTATGAGAGTCGTTCAGGCAAGGTGTTCTCTGCCCGCCAGCGTCAGGCTTATCAAACCACGGGCGGCTCGCCCCACCTTGATGGCGACTATACCGTGTTCGGTGAAGTGACTGAAGGCTTGGATATTGTCGACAAGATTGCTGCGGTGAAAACGGGCAATATGGACGTCCCTGTCGAGCCTGTCACCATCATTTCCATCACCGTCGACAACGGGAAAGGCTGTGAGAAAAACTGCGAGAAAAAAGGCGACACAAAGAGTTGCTGCAACTAATCGTTACATCCCATGAAAGAAAAGATTGAAGACATACTAAAGCAAGTGCGTGAGTTCCAGGCCAATAACAAAGAAGCCTTGGAGGAATTCCGCATCACATTTTTGAGCAAGAAAGGCGTGATTCCTGGCCTGTTTGCCGACTTCAAGAGCGTAGCCCCCGAATTGCGAAAAGAGATGGGCATGTTGCTCAACGAACTGAAAAACACCGTGCAAGAAAAGGTGGAAGAGCAACTGCAAAAGTTTGAGAGCCAGAACAGCAACGATGCCGGCTTCGACATGAGTATGCCCGCCAACGAGATGCGGGGAGGCAGACACCCTCTCTCCATCGTCAGGCGCGACATCAACGAGATTTTCGAGCATCTTGGCTTCACCATCGCCGAAGGTCCGGAGATTGAAGACGACTACCATGTGTTCACTGCCTTGAACTTCGCCCTCGACCATCCGGCCCGCGACATGCAAGACACCTTCTTCATCCAGAAAGACCCCAACGAAAACAAGCCCACCGACATCCTGCTACGCACCCATACTTCCAGCGTCCAGGTGCGCGCCATGGAGAAGAAGCAGCCGCCCATCCGCATCATCGCCCCAGGTCGTGTGTTCCGCAACGAGGCCATTTCGGCCCGCGCCCACTGCATCTTCCACCAGATTGAAGGCCTTTACATCGACGAGGGTGTTTCCTTTGCCGACTTGAAACAGACGCTTTACCACTTCGTGCAAGAGTTCTTCGGCGAGGGCACCAAAGTGCGTTTCCGCCCGTCCTATTTCCCCTTCACTGAGACCTCGGCTGAGATGGACATCTCGTGCAACATCTGCGGTGGCAAGGGCTGCAACATCTGCAAACACACAGGCTGGGTTGAAATCCTTGGCTGTGGCATGTGTGACCCTAACATCCTCATCGCCAGCGGCATCGACCCTGAGAAATACACAGGATTTGCCTTTGGCATGGGCGTGGAACGCATCGCCATGCTGAAATACGGCATCAACGACCTGCGTCTCTTCTTCGAGAACGACCTGCGTTTCCTCGAACAATTTGAACTTGCATAACCACGCATCAAAAACCTAAAGACATGAGCACATATTCCATAGGCATTGACATAGGCGGCACCAACACCGACATCGGACTGGTGCGCGACGACGGCCTTTGCATGGACAAGAAAAACCTTCACACCAACGAATATCTTGACGCAAAGGTTTATGTGGCCGATATTTGCTCCAAAATCAAGATGCTGATGGCAGAAAACAAAGTGGAAGCCATCGACGGCATCGGCATTGCAGCTCCGGCAGGCAATTTCTACACGGGCTGCATCGAGAACGCCACCAACCTCAATTTCAAGGGTGTCATCGACTTGCCGAAGCTTTTTCACGAGCATTTGGATGCTCCTGTGGTGGTTTCCAACGACGCCAATGCTGCCGCATACGGCGAGTTGGTTTATGGCGGCGCCAAAGGCATGAAGCATTTCGTGATGTTCACCCTTGGCACGGGTGTGGGCAGCGGCATTGTGGTCGACGGCAAGCTGGTGCATGGCAAGACCGGCGGCGCGGGCGAATTGGGTCACGCCATCCTCATTCCCGAAGGCCGTCCCTGCGGCTGCGGACGGAAGGGATGCTTGGAAACTTATACGTCGGCAACGGGCATCCGTCGCACTACGCTTGAAATGCTTGAAGCCATGCCAAGCTACGACGGCCCGCTCTCGCACGTTGATCCTGAGAAGATTACGAGCAAGATGGTGGGTGATGCCGCCAACGACGGCGACCCATTGGCGTTGATGGTGTTTGAGAAAACCGGGTATTGGTTAGGCATTGCGATGGCCAACGCGGTGGCATTCAGCGGCCCCGAAGCCGTTTTCCTGATGGGAGGCCCCGTTAAGGCAGGCGACGTGTTGCTGAAGCCTGCGCGCGAATCGTTCAAAAAGCACCTGTGCTTCGTTTACGACGGTAGCGTGGAGGTTCGCGTTTCCGAACTGCCCGACAACGATGCAGCCATCCTTGGCGCTGCGGCTTTGACTAAGGCTTAGGATGAGATATTCCCCTTGAGGGAATGGAGACCCACAATAATAAAACAGCGGCGGTAAGAGCCACTACAAAACAAGTAGTATTTCTTACCGCCGCAATTTTTCCGTTCCCCGCAAGGGGAATCCCCGCTTATCATTTAAAATTCTTCTCCAAGAAATCCTGTGCTTCCTTTTCGCCTCCGTCGCGGGCTTTCTGTAGGAGTAGCTTGGCGTGGGTGCGGTCTGCTTCTACGCCTTGTCCGTAATAATAAAGGAGTCCGAGGCGGTATTGTGCATTGGCAACATTGGCATCGGCTGCCTTGATGTAGTATTCCGCCGCCTTGCCCATGTTCTGCTCCACCCCGAGACCGTAAAGATAGCAGTCGCCCATTTGCGATTGGGCATAGACGTTATTACCTTCAGCCGCACGTTGCCACCATTGTACTGCTTCAGCCACGTTTTTCGTCGTTCCCATGCCATAGAAGTAGCAATTGCCCACGTTGAGCATGGCTTGTGCATCACCGGCTTCGGCACCCAACCGATACCAACGCAAGGCTTCCTTGGCGTCAGTGTTTACGCCATTGCCTGTGCGATATAAATTGCCTATAGCATTGTATGCCGCTTTTTGTTTCTGGTCGGCGGCCTTGCGATACCACGTCATGGCTTGCTTGGCATCCTCTTTCACACCCCAGCCATTCTCGAAGCTTGCACCATAAAGATATTGGTAGTCGGCATTGCCTTCGTTGGCCAAGTAGCGCACGGTGTCAATCTGTGCAGTCACTTGTTCTCCGAAAGACTTGCGCTCACCCATCAACTGGGATAAATCCAAAGGCTTTCCTTCCTCAATCTTCAACACGGGCTGCTGTGGGTCGGGATTAGAAGTGTTTGGCTCCAAGGTGAGTTCTGTATTCTGTAAAGTCGGTGACGTCGGCGCAACGGGCATTCCGGGAGGAATGATGACCTTTTTTTCTTCGGTTTGTTCCCCTTGCTTATCTTCTTTTTGGCCACAAGCCACCATCGTCAGAGCCAAGGCCAACAATAAAAGGATTCTCTTCATCTTGTGAAATTTTAGACCGCAAAATTAGGAAATTTTTCTGTTTTGCTTTTATCGTTTTATAATAGAGTTTTGCAAAAGATTACTCTTTTATTGCAACAAAAAAGAATTGTTGTTACTTTTGCGCCATAAAACCAAGCATTATGTTAGGAATTGATACAAAACGGGAAATCATTACAGGGGAATTCGCCAGAAAAATATGGAGCGAAGTGCTTGCGATGTGGCACAAAGAAAAAACCGTCCAAACTGAAGAAACCGAACCAAAATATGAGGTAGAATCACAAAGTCATTGTTTATTCTAGTTTAATTTTGAACAATTACCTAAAAAAATACCTAATTTTGCAAATCATTTAATAATTAACACTTATAACAAAAAAATATGTACTCAATAGAACAATATGGACTTGAAACTATCAAGGGTTTAGTAAAAGGAGAAGAGAACCTATCAAGATTGTATGGATTTATCTTATATTCAAGACGGCATCCTTTTGTGGCAAAAGTATTACGTGATTCTGATTTTTGGGATGCTTTAGATGAAATTTCGGGACCTCGTTGGCCAATATTTGCTGTTAAACCTCTTAAAGATGGAGAGTATAGAACAAGTTCTTCAGGACCTGGTCTTACTAGTTTCCTTGTTCAAACATGGGTTGAACCTTCTTCAAATCTTCCTATTTTGGAAGATTTTGGATTAAGCAGTTCTGAATCATTACCTTGTTTTGTTGTTTTTATTTGGGACGATAACGATGAGTTACAATGTATTTCTGTTCCTATCATAGGAGAAGACCAAATTTCTGTTTATCATTCCATAGAAGAAATTGTGGAGGTTGTCGCTAAAGCAGAAAAAAAGGTGCTTCCCGAATATAGAAATAATGTAGAATTGTTCAGAAATGTTTCAGACGAACTTAAAGCATTAGATTGTAAACATAGACTTTATACTATTGTAAAAAACGTATGGAAATTCACCAGTTTTTTTAAATCACTCGATTAACAACACTCTCTCGTTTGTATAAATCAAATATTCTATCGTTCGGTCGGATTTGCAATTCGAACGTAGGAAATCTGCTGATTTGTAATCCGTAATAAGCAAGTAAGTATTTGATATACAACATACTATGAAATACCAACTTTTATTCTTCCTCGCATTTGCAGCAACATCCTTGTTTTTCTCCGCCTGCAACAACACACTGAACATCACCATCACCAACCCCAACGTGGAGCAACAATTCCACGAGCAGGCGTTGGCTACGGCGCAGCCGCGTTTCAGCTGGAATTATGGGACCGACCGCCGAAGTGATGAAGAAAAACAAACCATAGAAAGCGAGGTAAGGCAACAAAACTACCGAATCATTGTGGCCACTACTGCCGAAAACGCCCAAAAAGGCATCGGAGACCTCTGGGATTCTGGCGTGATTCCTTCAAACCAAATGCTTTACATTCCTTACGCAGGCAAGGAACTGAAAAGCCGCGACAAAGCCTATTGGAAAGTCATCACGACGGTGACAGCCAAAAGTGGAAAGAAAGCCAAACTTGCAAGCAAAGTGAAGTCGTTTGAAATCAGCTTGTTGGACCAAGAGGATTGGCAAGCGAAATGGATTGGACACGAGTTTGACGATGATGTGCTGGTGGGGAAAACCCGATTGGCAGCGCGTTATCTCCGCAAGGAATTTGCCCTCCAAGACGAAGTCAGTGAGGCGAGGCTCTATGTCAGCGGAATGGGCGTTTATAGCGCCTACCTCAATGGACGGGAAATCGCTCCCGAGGAACTGCTGAAACCTACGCTTTCATGGTATTCGAAGCGCGTGTATTTCAACACCTACGACGTGACCAAGATGCTCCAGCAAGGCGACAACGCCGTGGGCATTATCCTTGAAGGCGGGCGCTATACATCCCTCCGCTACAATGCCGCCAACCCCAATTGGGACGGTTCAGAACACGTGTTCGGCTTCGGCACACCGCGACTGCTTTTGCAACTCGAAGTGACGTATAAAGACGGCCAAAAGGAGACCATCGTCAGCGATGAAACATGGAAAATCACCAATCGAGGCCCCATCCGCACCGCCAACGAATGGGATGGCGAGACCTACAACGGAAACTTCGACCTTGGCAACTGGAACCAAGCCGAATACGATGATTCCGCATGGCTTCAAGCCGAACTTGTAGAAGCCCCCGAAGGTCAACTCAGTCCTCAGCCCAATCCCAACATCAAGGTAATGAAGTGGATACAACCACATGATGTCTTCAAAAAAGGAGACAAATGGATCATTGACATGGGGCAAAATATGGTGGGAGTGCTGTATGTGGATAACAAACATTTTGCTGGTTTGGAATGTGGCGATACCGTCATGTTTCGCTATGCCGAGACCCTCAATCCAGATAGTACATTATTCACGAAGAACTTGCGCTCAGCCGAATGTACCGACTACTACATTGCCGGTAAGACACCAGCAAATGATTGGTGGAAACCGATGTTCGTATACCATGGTTTCAGATATGTCGAAATTACAGGATTGCATGGTAATCTTCCAACAAACCTCGTTGAATGGGGATTCACAGGCTTGCCTATGTACGATGAGATGCCGATGACTGGCGAATTTATCACCTCTAACAAAATCATCAACGCAGTCTACAAAAATGCCACTTGGGGCATTCGTGGCAACTACCGCTCGATGCCTACCGACTGCCCGCAGCGCGACGAGCGAATGGGTTGGACCGGCGACCGCACCACGGGCAACTACGGTGAATCGTATATCTTCAACAACCACCAACTCTACGCCAAATGGCTCACCGATGCCGAGGACAGCCAATGGGAAAACGGTTCGCTTCCCAACGTGATTCCCCCCTACTGGCGCGGCTACACTGATAACATGACTTGGCCCGGCGCGGTGGTCACCGTTGCCGACATGCTCTACACCCGTTTCGGCGACCTCGAACCCATCCGACAACATTACAACGCCCTAAAAAAGTGGATGCTCCACATGAAAAACGACTACATGAGAGGCGGCCTCATGCCCCGCGACACCTACGGCGACTGGTGTATGCCGCCTGAGTCATTGGAGATGATTCATTCCAACGACCCAACTCGTATCACTGAATCAACGGTCATTTCTACGCCTTTCTATTGCTACCTCTGCGGGAAGTTAGGCAAATTCGCCGAACTGTTGGGCAAATCCGAAGACGTGGATTTCTTCAACAAGGAAATCACCACTTCAACTGTAGCCTTCAACGACAAATATTTCAACCGAGTTACGGGACAATATGCCAACAACACCGTGACGGCCAATATCTTGCCCTTATGGTTCGGTATGGTTCCCAAAGGATTGGAAAACAAGGTTTTGGAAAGCATCGTCGACAAGACCATGAACGAATGTGGCGGCCATGTCTCGACGGGCGTAGTCGGCATACAACAACTAATGCGTTGCCTGACGGAATACGGACGCGGCGACCTCGCCCTCAAGATTGCCTCAAACGACACCTATCCAAGTTGGGGCTATATGTACCGCAACGGCGCCACCACCATTTGGGAACTCTGGAACGGCAACACCGCAGACCCCGCCATGAACTCAGGCAACCATGTGATGCTGCTCGGCGACCTCATCATCTGGGAATATGAATACCTCGGAGGCATCCGTGCCCTTGAGCCTGGCTACAGCAAAATCCAACTCAAGCCCTATCCCATTGAGGGACTGGACGTTGTGAATTGCGCCTACAACTCCGTGTCAGGTCGCATAGAAAGCAACTGGAAACGCGAAGGCAACCGATTTGAATGGGATTTCACCATCCCCGCCAACACCACAGCAGAGGTCTGTCTGCCCACCGAAAACGGCTACGAAGTTAAAACCTTCGGTAGCGGAAAATATCATTTAAGCTCTACGTTATGAACAATTTAAACATCGCTTACATCCAAGCCGACCTCCGATGGGAGGATAAAGAAGCCAACTTGCAACATTTCAGTGAATTGCTGGAACAAGTGCAACCTAATACCGATTTGATTCTCCTACCCGAAACCTTCACCACGGCCTTCCCTGTCGACCCGAAAATCTTCGCCGAAACCGAAGACGGCCCGACGATGCAATGGCTTAAAAATCAAGCCAAAACGAAAAACGCCGTCATCGCTACCACTTTCCCGTTGGAAAAGGATGGGCATTATTACAACAGCTTGGTCTGGATGCGGCCCGACGGGAGTTATGAACTCTATTTCAAACGCCACACCTTCACAATGGGTGGCGAGGACAAACTTGTGGAACGCGGTGACCGTCAACTGATTGTGGAACTTAAAGGCTGGCGCATCAAGCCGATGGTTTGTTATGACCTCCGCTTCCCAGTTTGGGCAAGAAACCGCTACCAAAACGAGCAATACGAGTATGATTTGGCCTTCTATTTGGCCAATTTCCCCGACTCGCGCATGGTGGTTTGGAATACCCTCCTTGTTGCCCGCGCCATCGAGAACCAAGCCTATTGGATTGGCGTGAACCGCGTCGGCAAGGATGCCAACGATTTGCATTATAGCGGTGAATCTCAGGTGATTAATTCTCGCGGCGAGGTTATTTCTAAGGCAGAGCCTTATCGAGAGGCTGTGCTGCATTGCACTTTGGATTACGAAAAGCTGGAACGTTTCCGGCAGAAATTCCCTTTGGGACCGGACTGGGATAATTTCACAATAAAACTATGAGTAAGTATCACAAAACCTACAAAACCCTCAAAACTGTTTTTGTGACAAGAGAAGTACGCCAACCGGCTGCTTCCCAACGGCGACACAGTTGTGGAGCCGTCTTTTGTTCGTTTTGTAAGTTTTGTTCCTAAAAAATGAAATATGTTTAGCGTTTTCTCCGACGAATATTATATGAAACAAGCCTACCAAGAGGCTGAAATGGCTCTCGAAGCCGACGAAATTCCTATTGGCGCCGTGGTGGTATGCAACAACAAAATCATCGCCCGCGCCCACAACCAAACCGAAACCCTCAACGACGTGACTGCCCACGCCGAAATGCTCGCCATTACCGCTGCCGCCAACGCCTTGGGCGCGAAATATTTGGATGAATGTACTCTATATGTCACTTTGGAGCCTTGCCCCATGTGCGCCGGAGCCTTGTGTCATGCCCATATTGGTAAAATCGTATGGGCCGCAGATGATCCTAAAAACGGGTTCTCGCGTTTCGGCAATATGCTACATCCCAAGACCAAAACTGCAAAGGATGTGATGCACGACGAATGTCTCGCCCTGCTGACGGAGTTTTTCAAGAAAAAGCGATAAGCCGGATTATCCCAATGCCTTCACGCCTGCGTCGATACGCTTGAGGGTTTCTTCCTTGCCCAAAAGTTCAAGGATTTCGCCAATGTGCGGACCTTTGCCAGCACCAACCACCATCAAACGCAAACCGTTCATTACCAAACCTGTATTCAGCTCGTTGGTAGAAATCCAGTTGTTCAGGGTTTCGTCGATGTTGGACAAAGTGAAAGGCTCGATGCCGCTGATGACTTCCTTTGCCTTGAGCATGGTCTCGGCGGAATTCTCTTTCCAACGTTTCTTCACCGTCACGGGGTCGTATTCGGTTGGTGCCTCGAAGAAGAAGAAGCTCTGGTCCCAAATCTCCTTCACAAAGTTGACTCTATCTTTCACTAAACCAGCGACTTTCACGGCAAAATCAAGCGGGGTGTCGATGTTCTTTTCGGCTTTCAACCAAGCCTGATAGTCCGCGCCGACTTCCTCGTTTGACTTGCGCATAAGCCATTCGTGGTTGAACCATTTGGTTTTCTCCACGTTGAACTTGGCACCGCTCTTGCTGCAACGCTCCAACGAGAAGGTCTGGATCAGCTCGTCCATGGTGAAGATTTCCTGTTCGGTGCCAGGGTTCCAACCCAACAAAGCCAACATATTAATGAATGCCTCGGGATAGTAGCCCGACTGCTTGTAGCCCATAGCCGTTTCGCCGGTCTTCGGGTCGACCCAATACATGGGGAACACGGGGAAACCGAGGCGGTCGCCGTCGCGCTTGCTGAGTTTGCCGTTGCCATCAGGTTTGAGCAATAGCGGCAGATGGGCAAACTGCGGTGCCTCCCAGCCAAAAGCCTCGTAAAGCATGACGTGAAGCGGCATCGAAGGCAGCCACTCCTCGCCACGGATGACGTGACTGATTTGCATCAAGTGGTCGTCGACGATGTTGGCCAAATGGTAGGTCGGCATCCCGTCCGATTTGAACAAAACCTTGTCGTCCAAGGTGTTCGTCTGCACCTTCACTTCGCCACGAATGAGGTCGTGCATAACGATTTCGCGGTCTTCGGGAATCATGAAACGCACCGTGTAAGGCACTCCGTCGGCCATCAGTTTGTCGACTTCTTCCTTGCTCATTGTCAAGCTGTTGCGGAGGTGTTTGCGACTTTGGCAGTTGTAGATGAAGGTCTGCTTGTTGGCTTCGGCTTCCTTGCGGTATTTGTCGAGTTCTTCGGCGGTGTCGAAGGCAATATAAGCGTGGCCTTTGGCCAACAACTCGTCGCTGTATTGCTTGTAAAGGTGCTTGCGGTTGCTCTGCTTGTAAGGGCCGAAATCGCCGCCCACATAGTCGCTCTCGTCGAACTTGATGCCACACCAGTCGAGCGATTCAACAATATATTGTTCGGCACCCGGCACAAAGCGCGTTTGGTCGGTGTCCTCGATACGGAGAATCATTTTGCCGCCGTTCTTCTTGGCAAACAGATAGTTATATAACGCCGTTCTCACGCCCCCGATGTGCAAAGGACCCGTCGGGCTGGGGGCAAATCTTACTCTTACTTCTTTCATCTTGATTTGATTTTAGGCTGCAAAAATACGGAAACTGCACAAAAAAACTTGCCATGTAAGAAAATAGTTGTAACTTTGCAGCGCAAAGTACTTTAATAACTATGGAAAACAAGGAAGTTCTCAATACACTGAACGACATCAAGGAAATGATGGAGCGTTCATCCAAGTTCAAGGCAATCAGTGGGTTGTCTATCGTCATCGTGGGCATTTTGGCCTCGTTGGTTTCGGCCTACATCTATTTCTGCATGGGTGATTATCACATCAACACGCCTGCCAAATGGCACACTACCGTTATTATTGCCATTGTCTTGTTGGTTGTGGCCTTTGCGACGGTGTTTGTCATGTCTTACCTAAAGGCCAGACACCTCAAACTACGCTTCACTTTCGATACAACCATGCGCCGGTTGCTGCTCAATTTCTTCATCCCGATGGCTGCCGGCGGCTTGCTCTGCATGGCCTTGCTCTCGCAACAGCACTATGGCCTTGTCTCTTCTATCACACTGATTTTCTATGGCTTGGCACTCATCAACAGCAGTCATTTCAGTTATTCGGAATTGCGCTACTTGGGTTACGCCGAATTAGCTTTGGGCCTCATCGACTGTTTCTTGGTCGACTATGCCGTGCTGACTTGGTTCCTCGGTTTCGGCGTGTTTCATATCGTTTTCGGAGTCATTTTCATGCTGAAATATGGAAGGAGAAAATGAGCCATGATTGCCAATTTGGACGGTTTGAACAAGGCTTTCGAAAGCAAGATCAGGCTCGGCATCATGTCGGTGCTGATGGCCAACGAGTCGGTCGACTTTACCACCTTGAAGTCGCTGCTCGAACTCACCGACGGCAACCTTGCCAGCCACGCCCGCAGCCTTGAAGACTTGGGCTACATCCGCTGTGAAAAACGATTCATCGGCCGCAAACCCAACACGAGCTATTCCATCACCGATTTGGGCCGTGCTGCCTTCTCTGCTCACATTCAAGCTCTTGCGTCATTCATAAACACTCAACAATGAGACGGATCTTTTTTTTTGACTATTTAGCTTTGAAATTCAAAGTACTTTCAATATCATAAACAACCATTAAAAACTAAACATCATGACAACAGAAAGAAACATGGAAGACAAGGGAAACCTGTTTGCGAAAAAAGCCCGTCCAGGACTGAAACTCCTGCTCATCGCGGGGATGTGCGTTGCGTTTCTCATCCCTCAAGCCTTGATTCAGAACTTGGTTTCAGAAAGGCAAGGCACTGAGAGAAGTGCTGAAAATGAAGTGTTTGAGAAATGGGGCGGTAGCCAAACACTGACTGGACCTTTCATTGAAGTAACTTATTCTTGGAATACCTCCACGGAACGCCACGCGATGATTTTGCTGCCCGAGACATTGGAAGTGAAAGGCGATGTAAGAACCAAGGCATTGAAACGGGGCATCTACGATTTCACAACCTATGAAACCGAACTTGACCTTACGGGACAATTCAAGTTGCCCAAAGATTTCGACAAGAACCAGCACAATAAAACCTGGCATTTCGAGGATGCTCGCATCGTTGTTGACATCACGAATTTAAGGGGTCTGCGCGATAATGTGACATTCAACTTGGACGGGAAAAAATATGATATGGAAGCCTGTGGAGAGTATTGGAACGGCCTCTCTTGCCCCATTGACTTATCCTGTCTCTTGGAAGGCAAAACCCTCGACTTTGCTGTAGCCATTCCATTCAAAGGTTCTGGAAATCTGATGTTTGCACCCTTAGGGCAAACCACAGTTGTCAACTTGAACTCCGACTGCACTACACCGAGTTTCAATGGCTATTACTTACCCGATGAACGACAAGTGAACGACAATGGCTTTCAAGCCTCATGGAAAGTGTTAGCCATCAATCGCGACTACCCGCAGTTTATTTCACGCAACAGCGATAGCAACCGACAACTTTCGTCCTCAACATTTGGCGTCAATTTGAAAGTTCCTGTTGAGCAATACCAGCAGACCGAACGCGCCATCAAGTATGCCTTCCTCATCATCCTGCTCACCTTTGCGGCGGTGTTTTTTGTGGAAATGCGCAAGGCCACACCCATCCATCCTGTGCAGTATCTCCTCATAGGTATCGCGCTCATCATTTTCTACACCCTGCTACTGTCGTTCTCGGAGCATATCAATTTCGGACTCTCCTATCTCATTGCCAGCGTGATGACCATCGGGATGATTGTCATGTTTATGGCTTCGATTGCAAAAGACAGAAAAACCGCCTTGGGCATCGGCCTCCTCCTAACCGTGCTTTATGCTTTTGTCTATGTCTTGCTGCAATTGGAGAGCTATGCCCTGCTGGTGGGAAGCGTCGGCCTCTTCATAATTCTGGGAATTGCCATGTTTGCGACACAAAAGATTGATTGGTACAAGAAAAAAGATTGACAATTAACATAAACACATTATGAAACATTGGTTTTTGAAATACTGGTGGGCGTTTCCCATATCATTGGCTGCTTTAATGTTTAAATTAACGTCATTGTTTTCTACAGTGCCTACGATTTTTGAAGACATTGTTTGTGTGTTGTTAGCACTGACATTCATTGGTCTTGTCGTTTCGTGGGGTTTCTTGCTCATCAACAAACAATGGAGGAAATTTCTTACCTCATTATCGTTTTCTTGTTTAATAGTACTTCTTTTTGGATTTCTTCTTGCAATGGTTTCATTGAGCCCACCTGATGGTTTTGGCAGAAAACATAAGATACCCGAAGGAATGGCATACAATCTACCTTTGGGTTATACCAATGAAAACGGTCATAAGGACGCGTTCGACTATTCCGATAATACACCTGATGTTGCCGAGATAGATAGCCTAAATCCAGATACATATCTTCAAATCTGGAATGATTTCCAAGGTGGTATGTACAAATATAGCTTCTATTATGGCCCATTGCCTCAAGGCGAGATATTTCTTCGTTGTTATGAGGTGACCAAGAATGTTCGTTTGTCAGAATACGAGATTGCTGAAAGAAGCAATGTTAAAATCGATACAACGCATACATTCCGCCAACTTGTGTATAAGAAAGGCTTTACGATTTATGAAGGAGATTGGGAAGATTACTATGCCGCTCGCATCGAAGTTTGGCACAAAAATGCGAGTACAGGCGAAGAAACCAAGCTATTGGAAAAGATTTATCGCGTTGAAGGTTGGATGAGATAAGAAAATGAGTAATTTTGCAGCGAATTTGAATCTGGATTGCTTCGTTCCTCGCAATGACACGAAGCGACAAAAGAATCTTGAAATTTTAAATCTTTAAATCATTAAATTAAATAGTAATGGCTTTTAACCTCAGAAACAGAAACTTCCTGAAGTTGTTGGACTTCACTCCGGAAGAAATTCGCTTTTTCCTGAAACTCGCCGCCGACCTCAAGGCCGCCAAGTATGCAGGCACTGAACAACCTCGTTTGACGGGCAAGAACATTGCCCTGATCTTCGAAAAGACCTCAACCCGCACCCGTTGCGCTTTTGAAGTCGCCGCCAAGGACCAAGGTGCCCACGTCACCTATCTCGGCCCCTCTGGCTCACAGATTGGCATCAAGGAATCGATGAGAGACACCGCCCGCGTGTTGGGTCGCATGTTCGACGGCATCGAGTACCGTGGCTTCGGTCAGGACATCGTTGAAGAACTGGCCAAATACGCCGGCGTGCCGGTGTGGAACGGCTTGACCAACGAGTTCCACCCCACCCAAATCCTCGCCGACTTCCTCACCATGATGGAACACACCGACAAGCCCCTCAACCAAGTGACCTTCGCCTACTGCGGCGACGCCCGTTTCAACATGGGTAACTCGCTGATGGTGGGTGGCGCAAAGATGGGCATGGATGTGCGCATTGTGGCTCCTAAGGAACTGCAACCCAACAAGGAACTCATCGACACCTGCAAGGCCATCGCCAAAGAAACGGGTGCCAAGGTGACCGTGACTGACGACGTGAAGAAGGGTGTCAAAGGTTGCGACTTCCTCTACACCGACGTTTGGGTATCAATGGGCGAACCCGCCGAGGTCTGGAAACAACGCATCGACCTGCTCATGCCTTACCAGGTGAACAAGGAGATGATGGAAATGACGGGCAACCCGAACTGCAAGTTCATGCACTGCCTGCCGGCTTACCACAACTTGGAGACCCAAGTGGGCCGCGATGTCAACAAGCAATTCGGCTTGAACGGCATCGAGGTCACTGAAGACGTGTTCGAGAGCACGAACAGCATCGTCTTCGACGAGGCCGAGAACCGTATGCACACCATCAAGGCCGTCATGGTGGCCACGTTGGGCGACTAAAGATTCTCAAAAAACAGTTTCGTAGCAATGCTACGAGTTTCTACGGCGGGCGCTATGGGTATCTGTAGCGCCCGCTTGATTTTGTTTTTCGGATATTTTGGTACATCTTTGGCGTTAAATGTTATGACACTTATCCATCTTCTGCCACCATCGATAATGGTCGTTCATAATCGTACATCAACACCGTCCTACCCTCTATTGCCTCATGCAAACGGTCAACAAAGCCATACACCACATCTGTATCGTCAAAGAAGTCCATGTATTCAATTTGTTTGAATGGCATCTCATTTATAAGGTCTTCGGCTTCAATATCTCCGTTCTCCCTGACATAGCCCACAATGAGGTTAAGGAACTCTTGTTGCCTGGCGTTGAAATGATAATCCCTCAGATACTGGCCAAACAATTCATTGATGGCCATCTGGTCGAGGCCAACAATCTTTCTCACAAAAGCGCCCAAGGATTTGCCCTTGGCCACGGCATCGTATTCTTCCCTTGAACCCAACTCCTGCCACAACAACCGCTGTAGTTCTTCAACATCGGCAGCAGTCAAAGGAATCAAGCTCTTGATTTTCATAATCACGCCGGTATTGGTGTGACGCGCCAAGTACTCCTCCACCCTCGTCCTGTAGTCCTTGAACGACGGTACAATGCCTTGCGGATCTTCCAGTTCCACCACCTCATCGGTGAAATTGGTGTATCTGAACTCGGTGGTTTCGTCATAGATATAATGCACCAATCCCCGAATCTCGTTGCGAAGGCTTTCCAGACTCGTGATGCTTTGGGCGTTCCAAAATTCGTCAGAAACACTACCCTCATAGTCATTTTTCACCTCAAACTCACCGGCCACGAATTTTATCTCACATAAATTGATTACGCAATCGGAGCGGCTAATGACCAAGTCAAGTTGCATCCCTTTTTCACGCTTATTTATCCACGAAACGCATTTTTTCCTTTTCATGGACGATTATACGAGAGGGAAAGAACTCTATTGCACCGACAAAAGTGAACGGATATCGCCGTTTTCACTGAACGGGTGTCGGGCGTTTTTTACACCCAGATAGCGTTATAGCTGTATTTCCCGGGCCATAAGAACCAGCATCATCGGCGACACGTTTTCCATATTTCTTTTGTTTTTGCACTGATTAGTCTTCTTCCATTTTGATTTTCCGTGCCCTTAATGCAAACAACTTGAAGGTCACGCTGGTCTTGTCGGCTTCGTAGAGCATCTTCTTGAAATCATTGTCAGAAATCGCTTCATTATTAAAAGCCGATACTAATGCGTTTTCATCTTCACCTTCAAGCACCTCCAAAGCCAGTCCTTCCAATAATGCATCTTTTCGTAGCATCACATAGGCAGGAAGATATTCAGGACAAAGTTTCAGCAACTGCTTGCAAGTGTCGAGGTTGGTGCTCCCAAGCTTTTCGTTGAGTTCGGCTTCAAAGAGGTATTGTTTCTTGTCGATGGCAACTTTGTCAACCGACTCTTTGCTGGCTATGCGAATCAGTTGAACCATTTCCAATGCCTCGTCATAGCGGCTTAATGCCAGTAAGGCTTTTCCTTTGATGAACATGGCTTCGAGGCAAGGCCTGCGGTCAAGCACCGTGTTGGCATAACCGATGGCTTCCTCAAAACGATCGCTATACAAACAAATAACAGCATTGAGGAAATTACTCGTCATGTTGCAATCCTTCAACAGCGGGACTTCTTTTGTCAGCCCTTTCAGACACTTGTCGTCGAGCATCACATCAAACATCTTCTTGGCCAAGAGTGCAGCACTGCGATAGTCGCCCGACATCATCTTTTCCATCGAGTGCAGCAGGCACATCCTAGCCGCATTATCATAGTCCTTTTTGGCGAGATGCTTGTAATATTCTTCGCCAAACGACAGCTCGTCGTCAATCATTGCCACATCGTTGAACGAGTTGGCAAAAGCCTTGATTTCCGCATTCTGTAAAATGTCGTTTTTGAAAATCTTTCTGCTCAACGTCAATCCATCCAACGAGCGCATACGGCTGATGGCCACGTATGACTGCCCCGCTGCAAAAGTTCCGCGAGTAAGGTCGAAGTGCATCCGGTCGAAAGTCATGCCTTGGGATTTGTGTATGGTGATGGCCCAGGCCAGTTTTAGCGGGTATTGTGTGAAGGATCCGACGACTTCGGACTTCACTGTTTTGGTCGTTTCATCATAAACGCTTTCCTTAGTCTCCCATGTCATCTTTTCCACCTCGATTTCTTCTCCATCCTTCAAGGCGACCTTGATTGTATCGTCCTCCAAAGCCACAACTTTGGCAATAGTGCCGTTCACAACGCCACGAGGATAGTCGTTGCGGCAGAAAATAACCTGAGCGCCGACCTTAAGCTTCAACGTTATCGGGACAGGAACATCCTGAGACTTGAACTTGCCCGAAATCTCGCCCTCATAGCAAAACTCCTCCGACTCGATTTCATTCAGTTTCTGATCATTGATGCCGTCTGCGGTATTCACGCGGGCAGTCAGAATGACAGAGTAATCGCCCACTTTATCATCGGAGCTCACATGACGGTTAAGAACATCCAAGTCTTTTTCCGTGTTCTCGCCCAAGCGCATTCTATCCAAAATGTCTAAAAACTCCGAATCTTCTTGACGGTACACCTTTTGGAACTCTATCTTGGGCAGATTCATCCGCTTCATCACGTTTGCCTTGTAAAAATAAGGAGTGCCGTTGTCGTACATATAACACAACATCATATCGTCGGCACTTCCGCGTCTCACCACTGGCGGCAACTGGAAAAGATCGCCGACAAACACCACTTGCTTACCGCCAAAAGGAAGATGGGTGTGCATCAAAGCGCGGAGGAAGCGGTCGATACCGTCCACCCAATCGCAACGCACCATAGAGGCTTCATCGATAATGATGGTATCGATATGTTCAAGGGTCTTGCGCTTCTCCAAAGAAACTTCCATCTTTGTCTC
>CACZNA010000040.1:0-30751 GCA_902782455.1 uncultured Bacteroidia bacterium
GACATTTTCGACAATGAGCGACAAGCCAAGGCGGAGTTTAATCTGCTACGCAACGGCCAGCATCGGCTCATTAAGGACAAGTTGGTGGAGCCAGCAGGCCATGAGCTTTTTGGCGGTGACACCTTCCGACTGACCGAACACGCCAAGGAAACTTTGCTGCCCAAAATTTGCCTCAAACAGGCACCTGTTGACCTTGACGAACTCACATTAGCCACAAGCATTGCCGAGAAAAGGCTGTACTATAATGCCAATGACCAAGACAAAATTGAACGGCTGAAATGCCTGCTGCAACCGACATCATTCAGCGACATCAGGCTCAGGATGAAGCAACAAGGAATGCGCAGCGGCTTTGCTTGCTTGCTGTATGGCGCGCCAGGAACGGGAAAGACTGAGACCGTGCTGCAAATTGCCCGCGCCACGGGTCGAAACATCATGCAAGTCAACCTTTCGGAGATGCGCAGCAAGTGGGTGGGCGAAAGCGAGAAAAGGGTGAAGGCCGTCTTCGACCGTTACCGCAATTTCGTGGAGTATTGCGACAAGGAACCCATCCTGCTTTTCAATGAGGCTGACGGCATCATCGGAAAACGCTTCGCCAACACCCAACGCTCTGCAGACAAAATGGAAAACACCGTGCAAAACATCATCCTACAAGAGATGGAAACTTTGGACGGCATTATGATGGCCACGACCAACTTGACACAAAACATGGACTCTGCCTTTGAACGACGTTTCCTCTACAAAATCAACTTCCACAAACCCGACTGCGCCACACGCCTCCAAATCTGGCAAAGCATGATGCCCGATTTGCCCGAAAACGATTTGGCCATCCTTGCTGAACGTTACGACTTCAGCGGCGGTCAAATGGAAAACATCACAAGAAAAGCAACCGTCGAGCATATCCTGACAGGCCAAACGCCGAGCCTTGAAACGCTCATCAGCCTTTGCGAAGAAGAAAACATCGTTGAAAACAGACCGAGGATTGGGTTTTAGTTCACAAAAACAGCAACAACATGAAAGAAGGAAAACAAAAACACACCCTACAAATACCGTCAGGCATCACAGACATTGGCGACTTTGCGTTCAGGCATGAAATCTTTGACGGTATCAAGTCAATCGTGCTGCCCCACAGCGTTGAATATATTGGCGAAAGTGCGTTTGAAAACGCGAACAATGTAAAGTTTATCGTCCTTTCGGGCGGCATCAAGCGGATTGGCACAAACGCCTTTGCGCGGTGCAAGCAATTGGACTCGATAGCTTTCAGGCAAGGGCCTCCGCATTGCCTCAACTATCTGACCCAAAACGGCGTATTGTTTGAAAGGAACTACGACCGCTTTAGCAAAAGTCACGGCTACACCTTGTTCCAATACCCAAGTGGCAGAGCCAACAAGGAATACACGATACCTGTAGTGGTGGATGATGGCGTGTCTGATGGCGGCGTGGAAGTCACGGAAATAGGCGAAAACGCCTTCATGGAGAGCCAATATCTGGAAGCGGTTTACTTCACTGCCTATCCTGGCACGAAGATGAAGATTGGAAGATGCGCCTTTGCCTGGTGCAATAAATTGGACACGGTAAGGCTTTCCAATAATATCGCAAAGATTGACCCAACAGCATTTCAGGGCTGCCGAGCCTTGAAAAGAATCTTCATTCCCAAGGGGACGAGGAAAAAGTTTGAAGCAATGTTTCCACTCAAACAGACATGGGAGCTACTAATGGAAGAATAATTTGGGGAAGTTGTGTCAAAACCATTATCTTTGCCCTCAAATTACCGCTCTTTATGGACAAACTCATCAAATGCATCTGGATTGCCAACACCATCGCCGACCGCCGCGACGCGGGCATCACGCTGAAGGAACTCAACGACCGCTGGACGCGGGACGATGACAACGACCCTATTCCCGAAAGGTCGTTCCACAACTACCGCCAACACATTGCCGACGTGTTCGGCATCGACATTGAGTGCGACAAAAGCCGCAATGCCTACTATATTCCCCAAGGTGAACGCGAGGAAATGCTCGGCAACGACCTGAAGATGTGGCTGCTTCACAGCTTTGCCATCAATAACAGGCTTTCGTCAGACCTTAGCCTGCGTAAGCGGATTCAGTTTGAGCGCGTCCCGGGTGGCATTGAGCATTTGGAACCGCTCATGGAAGCCTTGGAGAAGAGCCTTGAAATCGAGATGCAATACAGGCGGTACTATGGCACATACGACATCAAGCATTACCGCTGCAAGCCGCTGGCACTTAAGCTGTTTAAGCAACGGTGGTATCTGATAGCCCTCAACGAAAAAGAAGAGATTCGTTGCTATGCCTTAGACCGCATCGATACGCTCAGCATCACGGAAAAAACCTTCAAGGCTCCAGAGAATTTTGATTTGCAGGAGCATTTCCAAGACGCATTCGGCATCTATGTGGAACCAGAGCTAAAAGCAGAAGAAATCCTCGTCAAAGCCGACAAAGACCAAAGCAATTTCCTGAAAGGCCTGCCCTTGCACCACAGTCAGCGCATCATCGAAGAAACCGACGACTATACCATCTTCTCCTGGCGGCTGAAGCCTTCCTATGACTTCATCCAGCAACTGCTTACCATGAACGCGCACATTGAGGTGCTGGAACCGATTTCGCTAAGGGAGAAGATGAAGGAGTTGTTGCAAGAAATGCTGGGGAAGTATTGAACAACCTATTCAAACTCAATATTTTGCTCTTTGAAAAACTCTTGCGGGGTCATAACCGCGCTATCATCAAAGTCAAAGTCTTTCTTGTTGCGCGTTAAGATGTAATCAGCGTTGGCATCAACAGCCGAAAGATACTGCATCTCATCTTCAAAGTCCTCGCTACGATGTTGAAGGCAACGGTCAACAGCGGTTGCCCCCATCGAAGTGATCGTCAATAGTGGCCTGATTGTGTCAAGGGAATCATAAATCTCAGGCAAACCATAGTGCATTCGCCTTAAAACATAAATGGTGTTGACGATGGTGAGATCCGAAACCAACAATTCTATCTCATTATTGTCAGCCAATTGAAACAACGCCATCGCGCCTTCTGCGAAAGGTTGACGGGCAGCCAGAAAGTCTATCAAAATATTCGTGTCGATAAAAACCTTCATCATTAGTTGTATTTTTCCTCCAACATTTCCGCTTTCAATGCCTTGATGTCAATATCGGAGGGCACCGAAAACCTCCCTGACATTTGGCGAATTCGATTCGATATTTTCACCTTTCGTGGACTGGCCGACAACAACTCTTTGTGATTTCGCGCACGCATAGCTAATCGGCGCACATACTTCGATACATATTCGAGCATCTCAACCCCTAACAAGTTCAGGTCTTCATTGATTGAAATCTTTAATTCAACGGCAGTCATTTCAATAGTTATTTATGATTCGATTGCAAAGATACACATTTTTGCACAAACCCCATACACGTTACCTAAAAAACCAAATCCATCGCGACAGAAACACAAAAAAAGGAGAGCCAAACGACCCTCCAATTTTATATCATTTTGAATTTCAAAAACTTTATTCCGTCGGCAAAGCCTTAAACCCATTGCCCATAATCTCCGAGCTTTCAATCACATTGACGAAAGCGTTGGGGTCTAAGAAACGGAGGTTGGCTTTCAGTTTAACCAAGTCGGAGCGGTTGAGGGTGACGTAAATCATCTTGCGCTCGGCACCTTGGTAGAGGCCGCTGCCAGTGAACACCGTGCCGCTGCGGTCGAGGTCCTTGAGGATGAAGTTGCGCACCTCCTCAATCTTGTCGGTGACCACGAAGGCCGTCTTGTAACTCTTCACGCCTTCCACAACGAGGTCGATGACCTTGCCTTCAATGTAAATCAGAAGGATGGAATAGATGGGCAGGCGAATGTCCTCGAAAGCAATCAAGGTGGTGAGTGAGATAATGCTATCCACCACCATCACGAGGGTGCCAAGGCTGATTTTCGTGTATTTGTGGATAATCATGGAGATGATGTCGGAGCCGCCCGAAGTGGCACCAGCGCGGAAAATGACACCGATGGCCACGCCATAGATGAGACCGGAAACGATGGTATTCAGGAAGAAGTCGGGCATGAAGTAGCGTTGAACGTCACCTTCCAAGAAAAACAACGACGACTGCATCTCAGTGTCAAAGAAAGCACCGTCATGAATAAGGGGCGCATAACCCCACCATGTTTCAAGGATATAAGTGAACACGGGTATCAGGATGACTGAAATAATCGTCTTGATGCCGAACTTGGGGCCAAGAATGATGGTGCCGATGATGAGCAGCGGAATGTCCATAGCGATGCCTGACACAGAAATTTTCCATCCCCAAAGGGCGTTGAACACGTTGGCCAAACCATACACGCCGCCAGGTGCCAAATGGTAGGGGTTTACAAACATCACATCGCCAATGGCAAAAAGAGCCGAACCTAACACCAACAAGGCATAGGCCATAATTTGTTGCTTTAATTTCTCGTTTTTCATAACTTAAACTATTAAAATCCAGTTATTTAAATTAAAAATCATGCTTTTTGAAGCGGCAAAGGTACAAAATTTCCAAATTCTTTCTATTTTTGCAGCCTAAATCTTGCGAAAGCCATGCTTCGCTCGGGACCCGTAGTTTAATGGATAGAATAAAGGATTCCGGTTCCTTCGATCAGGGTTCGATTCCCTGCGGGTTCACTCTCGACGGCAACGCCATAATGACATGAAAATCCTCATTGTAGAAGACGACAAAAACCTTAGGGAACTGATGCTCAAAGCATTAGTTGACGACCATTATATGGTTGAAACCGCTGCACAAGTCCGCGAGGCAAAGATGAAAATCGACATCTACGACTACGACTGCATCCTTTTGGACATCATGCTGCCCGATGGTAGCGGCCTCGATGTGTTGCGACAACTGAAGGCACAACGCAAGGCAGCGGGGGTCATCATCATTTCTGCCAAAGATTCACTTGAAGACAAGGTGACTGGCCTCGACCTCGGTGCCGATGATTACCTCACCAAGCCTTTTCACATCGCCGAATTGTGCGCCCGCGTGAAGAGCGTTTTCCGCCGCAAGCAACAAAACGGCGAGCATTTCATTGAGTGCGGCAATGTGAAGATACTGCCCGAAACGCGCCAAGTGCTCATCAATGGGAAGCCTCTCGAACTGCTGAAAAAGGAGTTTGACATCCTTCACTTCTTTATGACGCGGCCTGAACGCGCCGTCAGCAAAGGCACGTTGGCTGAGGCCGTCTGGGGCGACTACATCGACCAAGCCGACAATTACGATTTCATCTACGCCCAGATGAAAAACCTGCGCAAACGTTTAACCGAAGCGCAGGCCGACATCGAAATCAAGACCGTGCATGGCTACGGCTACAAACTGGAACAGCGATGAAACTCTCACGCCGCATCATAGTGTCCATTTCCATTGCCTTGGTGATGCTGTTTGCACTTTGGGCCATCGTTTTCAACCAAACCAGCAAACGTCAGATTTACAGCCACATCGACCTCATGCTGTCCCAACAATCCGACAAAATCATCAGCCGCTTTTTGGACAACGACAGCCTTCCCAACTCTCTTTCTGGAATGTCGGGAACGATGGAGTTTTTCATCGAGAAAGTGTCGCCCGAATATGCGGAAAGCCACCAAACGCCTCTTTTTCAAACCGATGAGGAATTTATCGACGACATTCAGGAAGACGAAATCATTAGGGAAATGACACGAGTTTTCCAAAAGCAAGGCATCAATTATGAACTCACGCTAACAGTCCAAGCATTTGCGTGGAACGACACCCTCAATTTCGCCCTTGTCAGTATCGTCAGTTTGGCCTTGGTGCTGCTCGTCGCCATCATCCTCATTGTCAGCCTCATCATCATTACCAACATGAAACCCATTTATCGCCTCACCGATTGGTTACGCAACCGAAAGGCAAACGAAGAGATTCCACAACACGATAGTCGCATCAAAGCACAGGAATTCAAGGAGATAGAGTCAGCGGTTTTAGAGGCTTCCGAGAAATCGAGACAAGTTTATGAGGAGCAGAAACGCTTCATTGGCCACGCCTCGCACGAAATCCAAACCCCGATTGCCATTTGCCGCAACCGCCTCGAACTGTTGGTGGATGAAACCCAACTCAGCGAGACCCAACTATCTGAAATCCAGAAGACTTTGGACACGCTGAACTATATTTCTAGGCTCAACAAATCGCTGTTGTTTATCTCGAAAATCGACAACCACCAGTTCAAGGAAGAAACTGAAATCAACATCCAGCAGATTGTCAGCCAGACGCTTGACAACCTCACAGAAATCTATGAGAACCTGAACATCAATGTTGAAATCGTTGAAAGCGACCCAATTACCATCACAATGGATTCTACTTTGGCCTCCTCATTGGTGACCAATCTGCTGAAAAACGCCTTCATTCACAACCATCCTAACGGAACTATCAGCATCAAATTGAAAAACAACACTTTAAGCATTGGCAATACGGGAATCGAAGAGGCTTTGGATGAAAATGTCGTTTTCAAAACCTTCTACAGAAAAGGCGAAAACACCAATTCCACGGGCCTTGGATTGGCCATCGCCAAAGCCATTTGCACCGAATATGGTTTTGAAATCAGCTACCAATTCGTTGAAAATCAACATACTTTTTCGGTAAAGTTCAAATAATCGGAAAAAAGTCTTCCATTTCAGAATTATTTCAGAATCGGTTTGGAATTTTGCAGCCGGAAATAATCCTGAAATCATGAAGAAAGCATTGCTCATACTCGCCACCTTATTAATAAACGCCTTTGCCCTCCACGCCGAAGACGCACATCGCATCATCACTTTCGAAGACCTTCCCATCAAGGCGCAAGAGTTCGTAACTACCTATTTCTCAAGCCAAACAATCCGTTTCGTCAGGATGGAAATCGAAGTGACCAAGACCGAATACACCGTGCGTTTCGAGAACGGCATGGAGATAGAGTTCAACAGCACCGGCGACTGGGAAGAGGTGGAAAGTCATTCGGAGTGCCTGCCTTCAGGGTTTCTCAACGAAATGATACTCAACTTCCTGAACAAGAACCATCCCAACTATTGCCTGAACGAGATAGCGAGAGACCGGCACAAGATAGAAGTGGAACTGTCCACCGGACTGGAAATCGTTTTCAACAAATTGGGAGAGTTCCTACGTTATGACGACTAATCAATTAAATAATTTACAAACCCTTAAACTTTAAGAAAATGAAAAAGTTATCATTCATTCTCATCGTGGCGATGGCCTTAATTGGAACGGCCTGCACCAAATCAGAAGCCACATCGACCGAAGCGGCAACAAGGGCTGCAAACAAACAAAACAAGTTTGAAATCGCTCAAGTCATAAATGAGAGCGAAATTGACCCAGCGATCATGGAATTTGTTATGACGCATTTCCCACAAACCGGCATCTTCCACTGCTATCAGACACAGCACTACTACAAGGTAAGGCTCGACGACCGCACCCAGTTGGAATTCACGCGCTCGTTTGAATGGGTGAAAGTGGACTGCGAACATTCGACCATCTACACCAACGTGCCCACAAGCATTGTGCCTGAGCAAATCACCACTTATGTGACCACCAACTTCCCGGGCAGGGTCATCGAGGAAATCGAGAAAAAGAACTTTGGCTGGGAAATCGAGTTGAAGAACGGACCTGAAATCAGGTTTGACCGCGACTTCAATGTAATCAACGGCGGTGGCAATGGCGGAGGCGGCAACGGCGGAGGAAACAACTTCAACTATCCTGAAATCAACACCTTCGTTGACACTTATTTCCCGCAAGTCAGCATCCGCAAAGTGGAACGCGACGGCAACAAGTATGAAGTCGAACTCACCGACAACACTGACATTGATTTCAATTTGAGCTTCGAATGGAAGAAAATCGACTGCGACGACTCCAATGTTTACGGCAGTGTCCCGACCGAACTTGTTCCCGTGCAAATCACTGACTATGTGACCGCTAACTTCCCCAACAACCACATCGACCAAATCGAGAAGAAGAACAACGGCAATTGGGAAATCGAATTGAACAACGACTATGAAATCGTGTTTGACGCCAACTTCAATGTCATCGGTGGAGGAGGAAACGGCGGTGGAGGAAATGGTGGTGGCAACACCTCCAACTATCCAGAAATCAACACTTTCGTTGACACTTATTTCCCACAGACCAGCATCCTCAAAGTGGAACGCGACGGCAACAAGTATGAAGTCGAACTCACCGACAACACCGACATCGATTTCAATTTGAGTTTTGAATGGACGAAAATCGACTGCGATGAGTCCAATGTTTACGGTAGCGTCCCGACCGAGCTTGTTCCCGTGCAAATCACTGACTATGTGACCGCTAACTTCCCCAACAACCACATCGACCAAATCGAGAAAAAATACTACGGTTGGGATGTTGAACTCAACAACGACCACGAAATCAAGTTTGACTCCAACTTCAACGTCATCAGTGGCGGTGGCAATGGCGGAGGCGGCAATGGCGGCGGAAACAACTCCAACTATCCGGAAATCAACACCTTCGTTGACACTTATTTTCCACAGGTCAGCATCCGCAAAGTGGAACGCGATGGCAACAAGTATGAAGTCGAACTTACCGACAACACCGACATCGATTTCAATTTGAGCTTCGAATGGAAGAAAATCGACTGTGACGACTCCAATGTTTACGGTAGCGTCCCAACCGAGCTTGTTCCCGTGCAAATCACTGACTATGTGACTGCTAACTTCCCTGGAAAGCACATCGACAGCATCGAGAAGAAATACAACGGCTGGGAAATCGAACTGAGCAACGGCCTTGAAATCACTTTTGACTCCAACTTCAACGTAACTGGTTTCGACGACAAGAAATAAACAGCCATGAAAAAGATCATCATCATAGCAGCACTTCTCATCGGGTTTGCACTCTGCACCACCTCGTGCAGCAAGGAAGCCAGCGCACAAACCCAAATTAGCATCAACAACTTTGTTGCCACTTATTTCTCCAACGAGGAGGTGATTGCGACGATCAGAGACGGTTTCGACTACGATGTGACCCTCAGCGACTACACCCAAATCGAATTCGATGGCAACATCGTGGGTAAAAAACTTGAATGGGACGAAGTAAACTGCAAGCACTCAACAGTTCATACTGCCGTGCCTGCCGCATTGGTACCGACGGAAATCGCCGACCATGTGAGCCGGCTTCATTCGGAACAAAGAATCGTGAAAATCGCGAAAGACTTCCGAGGCTGGGAAATCGAATTGAGCAACGGCATTGAAATCGAGTTTGACAGCAAATTCCGCGTCAGAGAAATAGACTAAACCCGATTGAATTACCACATCAGCAAACGCGGTCTGGAGAAATCCGGGCCGCGTTTTTCATCTATGACGGCAAAAACATGGGCATAGTTTCCTTTTTTTCGTATCATTGCAACCCTGAAAATGAAAAAATGCGTTTATTCGACACATCGAGTAGACTATTCTCAATAAATTAATTATCAACAATTTAAATTCAAAAAAAAGATGAAAAAACAAGTCATCATCGCCACAATCGCGGCATTAGCCATCTTCGCAATGGCATGTGGCAAAAGCGAAAAAGCCGCAATCAACGACAACTCAAACATGGCGACCGAAAACCAGCAATGGAAAACGATGGGAGTCACAGAAATCAGCCTCAACGAAATCGATCCGGGTATCAAACGGTTCGTCGATGCCAACTTCCCTAAGACTGAAATTCTCAATTGCCACAAAAAACAGCAGAGTTACACAGTGAAACTCGAAGACCAAACCTGCATCAATTTTGATTCCACGTTTGTCTGGGTCAAGGTAAAATGCAAAAATTCAACCATTTACGATGCCGTTCCAAGTAGCGTTGTGCCTTCGCCCATTGCAGATTACCTGACAAGCCGTTTCCCTGACAACCACATCTGCGAAATTGAGAAGACCAACTATGGCTGGGAAATCGAGATGGACAACAACCAAGAAATCAGGTTCGGGACTGACCTCAACGTGATTGAAGGAGGAAAAAGTTACCTCGACAACCCTGAAATCAAATCCTTCGTGAAATCACACTTCCCTCTGGCCGACATTCGCTTGGCACAGCAATTTGAGGACAAAATCGAAGTGAAACTCACCGACAACACTGAACTCGCTTTCGACCTCGATCTCAATTGGACGAACATCGACTGCGAAGATGCCACGATTTACAAATGCGTACCTACCCAATTCGTTTGCAGGTCATTAGAAGATTTCGTCACTTCGTATTTCCCTTACGAACAAGTC
The DNA here is from genome assembly GCA_902782455.1 of uncultured Bacteroidia bacterium. Taxonomy (GTDB): domain Bacteria; phylum Bacteroidota; class Bacteroidia; order Bacteroidales; family F082; genus Limimorpha. The sequence continues at coordinate 10,252 of CACZNA010000040.1, forward strand.
GTTGAAGTTGAAAAGAGGACGGATGACAGCTGGGAAATCGAATTGAGCAACACCTTTGAATTCAAGTTCGACAAGGACTTCAACCTCATCGAATTTGACAACAAAACCGAATAACGGACAACTCTCTCCATGAAAGACGCGGTGCGGAACGTTCCGTGCCGCGTTTTTTATTTGGCTTTCTCCGTGATAATCACGTCAATAGCCCCAACACCGAACTTGGCAATGCTGGCCATGCGGTTTTCGGTGTTCTTGTAGTCCTTCAACGCCTCGATGATGGCATTTTTCAGCACGCCGTTGCCCACACCGTGAATGAAAGTCACCTTGTTGTATTCGGCGGCAATCGCGCTGTCGAGCATCTTCTTGAAATAGTCTGTCTGTATCTTGAACATGTCGTGGCTTGAAAGGCCCAAGATGTTATCCACCAACTCGCCGATGTGCAAGTCGACGACGGCCTCGCCCGGAGCAGTCTTGTGCTTGTCGATGGGTGCTTCCTGTTTCACCAAAGTCTTGGCAGGAGCCTGAGCGCCAACACCTTCCTTTAGGATTTTAGTGAAATCGCTGTCGCCGTGTTTCAGTGCGATGAGTTCGGAGAGGCAAATCATCACCGACTTCTCACCCAAGATGCCCGAAGGCAGATAACTACCCTCTTTCATAAAACGACCCACTCGCAATGAGAAAGGTGCGTTCAGCGGAAGCAACACACAATCAGAAGTTTCCGTAGTCAAAATGGCCTGCACCACACCGTTGAGCCAATATTCGAGGTCGTCGCGCGAAATGGTTTCGATGACAATTTTCTCGTACTTGTCGACCTGCCCGAAATCAACATTCGCGAACTTGTCCTCCTCCTTGATGGTGAAGGTATAGAGCATCTCGTAAGGCGTGTGGTTGACCAAGACCACATCAAGCGGGCCTGTCAAAAGCCATTGCTGCTCGTGCGGCACAAAAGCCATATAAACGCCTTCTTTCTCGGCCTCTTTCGCAAAGCGGCGCAAGCCACCTTTTCGGGCTGCATCGGCCTCTTGCTGTTTCAGAAGTTCCTGACCTTGAACCTCTTTCTGCACCTTGTCAACCGCCTGCTGTTGCTTGCTCGGGGCGGGCATTGAGCGGTAGTCGAGCACCAAATCCGTTATCAAAGTGGGGATTTCGAAGCCCCCTTCGATTTCTACCATCACCATTCTTGAGTCTATGATTTTCGTGACCTTTCCCCCACCCACGGTGCTGAGGAAATTCACTTTGTCGCCTATTTTGAATTCTGCCATAGTTTTTCTGTTTTGAAGTGCAAAAGTACACATTTTTGGCAGATAATTTGTATTTTTGCCTCGCAATAGATTGGACAAGCATGATTGGGAATGTTCCTCATATAGTACAGTATCAAGGTTCAAAAAGAATCCTTGCCCCGCAAATATTGCGTTTTATTCCCATGAAGTTCAATCGTTTGGTTGAACCATTCGCCGGAATGGCTGCAATTACAATCGCTGTCGCCAAACAAGAAAGAGCGAATCACTATCTCGTTAACGACTTGAATGCACCTCTTGTGGCTGTTTTGGAATCTGCAATAGAAACACCCAACGAGTTGTTTTCCGAATACTCCAAGGTTTGGAACGAACAATTTGCATATTCAGGAGGAAGTGTCGAGCATTTCTACAAGGTGAGGAACGACTTCAACAATGGGCAACAAACCGCCGCCAACATGCTTTATTTATTAGCAAGATGTGTGAAAGGCTCGGTTCGGTATGGAAGCAACGGCCAATTCAACCAATCGCCCGACAAACGTCGCTATGGCACTGCTCCGCAAACCTTGAAAACCAATCTGATGGCGATTTCGTATTATTTGAAAGGCAAGACCCGTTTCATGTCGAAAGACTATCGCGAAGTGCTTGACGAAACAAAAGCTGGCGATGTCGTATACATGGATCCTCCATATCAAGGCGTTTCGAATGTTCGCGACAGCCGTTATTATTCGGGCATCGGGTTTTACGATTTTGTTGAAGCCGTTGACAGCTTGAATCGACGCGGAATAGATTTCCTTATCAGTTATGATGGAAAATGCGGCGACAAACAATATGGAGAGGATTTGCCAGAAGAATTAGGGCTGCAAAAAGTCTTACTGAACGCCGGCCTTTCGAGCCAAAGCATACTGCTTGGGAAAAAAGAAATCACTTACGAAGCCCTATATGTGAGCAAAGGTTTGCAACAGCATTTTGTTCCCTTGCAAGAACAACAATACTCATTATTTGAAGCAATGGCTGTATGAAAAAATACCCGAAATCGTTTCTCGACAAACTGAACTCCGTGACCGCCAAGCGTCCCAAGACCGTCATTCAACACATATTGGAGCATGGTTTTGTGACCACCGAGGAATTGGAGCAGTTGTATGGATACAAACACGCACCAAGGACAGCACGGGACGTCAGGGAGTTAGGCATACCATTAGAAATGTACCGCGTCAAATCTTCCGACGGTCGCTCGATTGGCGCATACCGTTTCGGCAATCCTGCTTTGGCGGAAAACGCGGTTTCGAAAACGGCAGGCAGAACTGCTCTTTCCAAGGCTTTGAAAAAGGCCTTGATCGAAAAGTTTGGCTCAAAATGCTTCATATATTTGCAGCCGATGGATGAAAAGATCCTGCAAGTCGACCATCGCATACCATACGAAATCGGAGGCGAACAAAATGAAACCGATTTGGATTGTTTCATGCTTTTAAGTCCTTCGGCCAACCGTGCAAAGTCTTGGACTTGTGAGCATTGCCCAAATTGGGAGAATAAAAATGCTGAGTTTTGCATGAAGTGCTTTTGGGCACATCCAGAGAACTATTCACATATTGCAGGCAAGGAACAGCGACAACTCATCATCACTTTTACTGGCGACGAAATCGAGGATTACAACAAATTGATTGCTTTAGTCGGCGTAGACAAGGCCGAAGAAACCATCAAGGAGATGATTGGAGAGTTTATCGGAAAAACACTTCCATAATTCAACTGACAATGAAAAAATCATTTTTTCCGACATTCGTTTTTGCTGTTTTTATGGCCGTTTCGTGCAAAAAACCAGCGAGTTACGGTGAACTTTGCGTAAACATCGGCTATTCCGTCAATGGCAAAGCCTTGATTACCGATAGTTTATGCTACCGCAACGACGCGGGAAACGAATTCCTGATTACTGAAATCCAATGGTTCATTTCCAAAATGGAGCTTCAAGACGAGAGCGACGAATGGGTTGCATTTGAACCTCAGTTTTTTTATATCGACACCAATATCCCTGAAAGCCAAACGCTTAGAATCGCTTCAATTCCGGTTGGGAAATACAAGACTTTACGTTTCGTTTTCGGCTTGGACGAAGAAGACAACCGAACCGGCCTGTTCACCGACCCGCCTGAATCAGAAATGTTTTGGCCCGATTTGCTTGGCGGAGGCTACCATTACCTGAAACTGAACGGCAAGTATTTGGACTCGGAAAGCCGGCTCACGCCTTTGGCTATCCATCTCGGTATCGGCCAAAACGAGGACCACAGCCAGTTTTACCAAAACTACTTCTCTGTGGAACTTCCAATCGATTTCACCATAACGGAATCCTCTGAGAACCAACTCGATTTGACTATGATTATCGACAATTGGTTCCGCAACCCCAACCTTTACGACTTCAACGAATACGGCAGCCACATCATGCAGAACCAAGCCGCGCAACAAGCCTTGAAAGAAAACGGGAACGATGTGTTCCGAATCGGAAGACCTACTGATAATGAAAACAATACAAATATGGAAAAAGACAATAGATTTGAAGAAAAATTCAAGAATGTGATGCAAAAGGCCGCTCCGAAGCCACATTTTTGGACTTGGAAAAGCCTGAAAGAGAGAATGGGAAGTCCCATAGGGACGACGGAAAATAGGCAGGCGGTGTAAACCCCTGCAAAACAGGCGGTGTAAACCCCTGCAAATAAAAATTCAAACGATGAAATTGAATAAAAACATAACATTGGTTTGTGGTTTGGTTTTGGCTTTGGCTTCGTGCAAGCCAGAACAAATCCATTATGTACCAACGCCTTACGAATTGCCACAGCCAGCCTATTTCCCCTCCAAGAACAACATTCCCGCCGACAATCCCATGACCGAAGAAGGCGTGGCCTTGGGGAGAAAACTCTTTCATGATGCACGCCTATCGGGTCACGACGGTACCGACGGCATCCGCAATTGCGCCTCGTGCCACCATCAAGGGAACAATTTCGATTTTGGCGGTTCGGTTGGCTTGCACCATTCCGTTATGCCTTTGGTCAATTTGGCTTGGAACCATACGGGCTTGGGCTGGAATGGCGGCGTTGCCACTTTGGAAGATATGGTCTTGGCAGCGGTCACAAGCCCTGTGGAAATCAATGCTGATACCAATCAGGTAGTCAAATATTTGCAGAAAACCGACGACTATCCAGAGTTGTTCGAGAAAGCCTTTGGCAGCCAAGAAATCACCTTTATTAATATCCAACGCGCCATCGCGCAGTTTGTGAGAAGTTTGGTTTCCGCCGACAGCAAATTCGACCGTTATCTGCGTGGCGAGGAACAACTTACCGAAGATGAAATGGCTGGTTACGAATTGTTTTGCACCGAGGAAGGTGCAGATTGTTTCCATTGTCACGGTGGCGGCGGTCTGGCCCTGATGACCACCAACTTGTTCTACAACAACGGTTTGGACGATGAGTTCAACGACCTTGAAGACCGATCGGCAGTCACGGGAAGCCATCGGGACAAAGGTGCCTACAAAGCCCCAACCCTGCGCAACATCGCCGTTTCTGCTCCTTATATGCACGACGGACGTTTCCAAACTTTGGACGAGGTCATCGACTTTTATAGCGAAGGCGTGAAAAACTCCGAGAACATCAACCCGCTGATGCATCATGTGATGGACGGTGGCGTGCAACTTACTGACATTGAAAAAGCGCAGTTGAAAGCATTTTTGAACACGTTGACGGATGATGAGTTTTTGAATAATACTGAGTTTTCACGACCTTAGAATTTTGTTGTTCGTAAGATGTTTGCTTGATATTCTCATTGAACCAATGCGGATTGAAAAAATATTTCTAACTTTGCGACATAAAAGAAAAACGATATGAGTACGCAGGTCTTGACAAAAATCATCGCCGACTATTTCAAGACGCAACCTGTTTTGAAGGCGTGGCTGTTTGGATCTTACGCCCGAGGCGAGGAAACACCCGAAAGCGACGTTGACATTCTCGTTGAGTTTGACCACAGTTCGCCCATCGGCTTGTTTGCATACGCTCGCATGTGGAGAGAATTGCAAGAACGTCTTGGGGTTGAAGTTGACCTTGTGGAAGAAGGCACTTTAAGGCCGTTTGCTATGGATTCCGCCAACCGCGACAAGAAATTAGTCTATGAGAGAGCGAGTTAGAGATATTGAACGCTTGCGCCACATTAACGAATGTATCGGTCATGTGATGGACTTCCTCAAAGGCAAAAGTTTTGAGGAAATGCAGTCGGACGTGATGTGTTTCCACGCGGTGGTTTACAATATCATGATTATTGGCGAGGCTGCCAATATGTTGACCAAAGATTTCCGTTTGGAACATCCCGAAGTGCCTTGGCGCGACATTATTGATATGAGGAACGTGCTGGTTCATGGCTATTATACGGTCAGCCACCGATTCGTTTGGGAAACCTACACCAACGACCTTGTCTATTTGAAAGAACGGATAGAGATTTGCATCAAGGAGTTGGAGGAATAACTTTTCGCCCTTAGGAGCATACTTTGTCGCCGATAAATCCACAAAGAGCATACTTTAACAACAAAAAAACCACACGATTGACCGATTGCAGAAATGACCCCAGTCCCAATCGACACAAGCCAATTTGACGGTCGCCGTTTCAACAGCTACAGCAACTACTTCAAGAAGCAGTTCGGAGGGCGTGTGCAGAAAATCAGCATCGATGCGGGCTTCAGTTGCCCGAATCGGGATGGGAGAATCAGCACGGGCGGTTGCACTTTTTGCAGCAACGAGGCTTTCAATCCGTCGTATTGTCAGCCAGAGAAGTCCATTCTACAGCAGATTGAGGAAGGCATTGAGTTCCACCGACGGCGTTATCGCAGAGCGAACAAGTATCTTGCTTATTTCCAGCCGTTTTCAAACACTTACAAGCCGATCAAGGAATTGAAGAACATCTACGAACAAGCCCTAGAAGTGCCCGAAATCGTTGGCATCGTCATTGGCACGCGGCCTGATTTGGTTGATGAAGACATCTTGCACTACCTCAACGAGTTACAGAAAACCCACTACGTCATGTTAGAATACGGCGTGGAGAGCGTTTACGACGAAACCTTACGGCGGGTCAACCGAGGCCACGACTTCGCCACGGCGGAAAAGGCCATTCAGCTGACCGCCCATTACGGCATCCCCTGCGGGGCGCATTTCATTTTCGGTCTGCCCGGCGAAAGCAAGGAAATGATGCTCCGTGCCGCCGACATCATCTCAAAACTGCCCCTAACTACGGTCAAGTTCCACCAACTGCAAATCTTCAAGGAAACGAAGATGGCAGAAGAATACATTCAGCATCCAGAGCACTTCCATCTCTTTGATTTGGAGGAATATATCGACTTCGTAGTAGACTTTGCCGAGCGATTGAACCCCAATATTGTCATCGAACGTTTTGCGGGCGAAGTGCCGCCGCGTTTCCTCGTCAGCGAGCCTTGGATGAAGTTGCGGTATGATGAAGTCTTGGTCCGCATTGAGAAGCGGATGGCGGAACGAGGAACTTGGCAAGGGCGGCTGTATCAACAATTTTAGCGACTCATCGCCTCCTCAATAGCCATTTCAAACAGCTTCCCAAGGGTCAGGCCGAAGCAACGGGCTTGGGCGGGAATGATGCTGGCTTCCGACATGCCAGGGACGATGTTGGCCTCGATGAAAAACACGCCCTCGTCGCTGACGATATAGTCCATACGGACAAAGCCTTTGCACTCCAGCTTATCATAGAGCATCGCCGTGGTAGCCTTAATTTCCATCGCTATTGCCTCGTCTACTTGGGCAGGTGTCACCTCATCGCACTTGCCAGCGGTATATTTGGCCTCATAGTCGAAAAACTCGTTCTTGCTGATGATTTCTGTGATGGGAAAAACCATCATCTTTCCTTTATAACTCATGGCACCGCAACCAAACTCGCGTCCATCGACAAACTTCTCGCACATTACTTGTCGGCCAGCCGCTCTCGCAGTAAAAATGGCGGGGACAAGCTCTTCTGCCGACTTCACCTTGGTCACACCCACGCTGGAACCGTTGCAGGTCGGCTTCACAAACAAAGGCAAACCAAGTTCCTTGATGATTTCTTCGGCATCGTATTTTTCCCCCTCGTTGATCAGCAACGAAGGCGCCACATTGACACCGTATGAAGCCACTATGCGTTTGCAGAAGTCCTTGTGGAACGTAAGGGCACAAGTAGTCAAAGGTGATGAGGTACAAGGGATGCCCAACAATTCCAAATACCCTGAAAGTGGCCCGTTCTCGCCCGGTTCGCCATGTACTGCGTTGAAAGCCACATCGAATTTTGTCCTGTGCCCACCCACGGAAATGGAAAAATCATTCTTGTCAACGTCCACACGCGTACCATCTTTCAAGAGTCCGTACCACCCTTTTTTCGATACAACAATAATCTTTGAATTATACAGTTCCGTATTCAAGTTCTGCTTCACCACTTGAGCACTTTTGACGGAAATTTCGAACTCGCCAGAGTCGCCGCCACAAATTATTGCCACGTTTTTCATATTTTTTGTACTTTTGTCGGTTAATTGTCAAAACAATAAAAACACTCAAAATCGAGTTGTAAAAACACGGCTAAAATACGGAATTATGGGACGCCTACACTTTTTTAAGGAAAAGAAATTTTATCTCAACCTGCTCATCATAATCATGTTGTCCATCGCATTGCTATGGATAACTTTCAGGTTGTTAGACAAATACACCCGTCATAACGAAGTCTACACCATGCCTGATTTCACTGGCATGAACTATCACGAAGTGGAACGCCAATACGCCAACGATTTCCATTTTTTCCTTATCGACAGCGTTTATCCCAAGGGGCAGCAGCCTGGAAGCATCTACCAGCAAGACCCTTTGCCCAACGCAAAAATCAAGAAAGGGCGCAATGTTTACATCATCATCGTGGCCGAAACGCCTGAAAAAACCCTCATGCCCAACCTAAAAAACCTTTCGTTGCGGCAGGCCATCGGTTTGCTTGAGTCGGCGGGATTGGACGTGGAACAACTTGATTATCGCGACAGTCCGTACAAAAACGCCATCATCGACCAGTATTATGACGGCCAGCCTATCGCTGAAGGCACCGAGCTTGTGAAAGGCAGCAAAATAGTGCTTCGTGTCGGCATCGGGCGCGACAAAGACAGGGTAAAGGTGCCCAACCTCATCGGCAAACCCGCCACCGAAGCCAAACGACTGCTCAACCTCATGGGACTCAACCTTGGCACAGAAAAGTATGAGGACAACGACAGCCTGAAGTTCATGTGCATCCGCAGCATGGACCCTGGCCCCAGCTCTTCATCGGTATATTTGGGCACATTCGTCAATCTCACTTACCATTCGAGCCGCACCTTGGACTTCAAGAAGGAGATGGACGAACTGCTACACGAAGACTCATTGGCACACGTGCCAGGATACGTTCAAATGAACACCATTCAAGAAATCAACGAAACCACTGACATCCAATATGAAGACGAATTTTAAGATACTCAGTTTGATTGCAGCCTTGGCCTTTGGCCAACTTTGCACTGCCCAAGAGGTGCTGACCGGATTTTACCACGACCAACGGCAAACCTCAAGATACAGCAATCCAGAAGGCATTTTCCTGCCCTTCTTCGATGACTTCAGCCAATCAAGGCTCTACCCCGATTCCACCAAATGGACCGATTGCGGCGCTTTGGTCAACGATGGTTTTCCGCTCTGTCCGCCCAACCGCAACGCCGCCACCCTCGACGTGCTTGACGAAAATGGCCGCGTCTACAGTTACGCCATCAGCAACGCGTTCATTTCGGAACATCTCACCTCGGCGCGTATCCGCCTCGACTCTATCATGGAGCCTGAACCCCGCGCCCTCACGCCCGCCGATTCAATCTATTTCAGTTTCTTCTACCAGCCCCAAGGCAACGGTATGCCGCCCGAGGCACAAGACTCTTTGGTGCTTCAATTTGGCACTACCACTGAACACGAGGAGTTTTTTTACCTTGATTACCAAAACTTTACCTTAGAAGAGATTTTTGCCGAAATGCAAGTCGACACACTGTTTCCAGGCGACACCATTTGGGCTTTCGGCGACTGCAATCCAGAGATGTTCACCATCATTACCGATACGCTTACGTCTCTCGCTCAAGGCAGCATTGCCATCCCCTGCGACTCGGTGTTCACCACCGTGGCTGACACCACTTGGTACCACGTTTGGAGCACCCCAGGACAAACCTTGCAAGCCTTCATGGAAACCAACAACGGCCTGTTTTTCAAGCAGGTGATGATTCCCATCCGCGACCTGCGCTATTTCACCGATCATTTCTACTTCCGCTTCTACAACTACGCCAGCATCGAGAACTCAAACCACCCGCAAAACCGTGGCAATGAGGACGAATGGAACATCGACATGGTGTATCTCAATTGGGGTCGCACCATGAACAACACTTCTTACCCCATGTTGACTTTCTCAGGGCAATGTCCTTCGTTCCTCACTCGCTACCAGGCCATGCCCTACCGCCAATACCGAGCCAATCCCAACGCTGCCGTCCGTGAGAATCTTGAACTCGATGTCGCCAATTTGGACGATGTGCCGCATGAGGCGAACTATTTTTACACCGTTGACCAAGTATCTGGAAACCAACATTATAAATGGCAAGTCAACCCTGTTACAATTCAACCTTACGCGCAAGCAGGTTACCTCGACTGTCCTCCCACAAGCCAGTCACCGGCCTGCCCCTATGTCGGCGAGTTGTTCAACATGAGTTATGCCTATGACTCGGTCACCTACCTCATCAAGCATTATGTTTACGACTCGACCTGCATTCCGCCTTTGGTCGACTCGATGATTTACACCCAACGCTTCCACAATTATTACGCCTACGACGACGGCACACCCGAAATGGGTTACGGCGTCATTCCTGCAGGCGGCGCATTCGCCATGCGCTTCGAGTTGGCCGAATTTGACACTATCTGTGGTGTGCAGTTGTTGTTCAACCGCACCCTCAACGACGCCAACGACAAGTATTTCGACCTCGTAATTTGGAAGGACGAAAACGGCCGCCCCGGACAGGTGGTCTATCGTCTTGGAAACCAACGTCCGCAATGGGAAGAGCAGATTTACGATTTCCACTACTATCCCTTCGATTCCATCATCTCCTTTGCGGGAAGTTTCTTTGTCGGCATCGTGCAACAGACTACAGGCCTCATTAATATCGGATTCGACGGTTCCAACGACAACAGCGCGTATGCATTCTACAACACCAACGGCTCATGGCAGCCCACCGAAATGCACGGGACACTGATGATCCGACCTGTCATCGATGGGAAGACATTGCATGGCGTGGAGGAGCTTGAACACACTTCGTCTATCGTCAATCTATACCCCAATCCTGCAAGCAACATACTGAATGTCAGCATTTCAGAAAATACAGAAATCATACAGACCTGCATCTTTGACCTCACGGGTCGACGCGTCTGGCAGAGCGGTTTCACAAAACAAATCCCTGTCGGCAACCTCAACGACGGATTGTATTTCATCAGCTTGACTACAGTTCAAGGACAAGTCATCACCCAAAAATTCATCATTAGCAAATGAACGACGACCTTATTGAAATGGATGACGAGCTCGTTGAATCCAACGATGAACTCTTGGAAATGGACGATGACCTCGTTGAATCGTCAGATACCGAAACTACAGAAGAAAACGGCGAACTGTTTGAACACATGCGCATCACCGTCGACGGTGGCCAGGATACCGTGCGCATCGACACCTTTTTGACTTCACGCATCAGCAGCATCTCACGCAACCGCATTCAGAACGCAGCCAAAGCAGGCAATATTCTGGTGAACGACAAAGTGGTAAAAGCAAACTACAAGGTGAAGCCCAACGATGTGATTTCCATTGTGTTCAGCTATCCGCCACGCGATACCGATATCAAGCCAGAGCCCATTCCGTTGAACATCGTCTACGAGGACGACGACCTTATCGTCATCAACAAGCAGGCTGGTTTGGTGGTTCACCCTGCCCACGGAAACTTCACTGGTACTTTGCTGCATGGCTTGGCCTATCATTTCGAACAGACGCACCAAAACGTGGAGAATCGCATCGGTTATCTCGTCCACCGTATCGACAAGGACACCACCGGCCTGATGATCGTCGCCAAAAACGAGACTGCCCAAGCCATACTCGCCAAGCAATTCTTCGACCACACCATCCACCGCCGCTATTATGCCTTGGTTTGGGGCGACTTCGACGAGGACGAAGGCACCATTGTAGGCAACATTGGGCGCAGCCAAAGCAACCGCCGCCGCATGACCGTCTACCCTTTCGGCGAGCAAGGCAAGGAAGCCATCACACACTGGAAAGTGTTGGAACGTTTTGGTTATGTGACGCTTAACGAATACCGTTTAGAGACAGGGCGTACCCACCAGATTCGCGCCCATTCGCAATTCATCGGACATCCCTTGTTCAACGATGCCTTGTACGGCGGTGATGTCATCCTGAAAGGCACCACCTTCTCGAAATACAAGCAATTCATCGACAACTGCTTCAAAATCATGCCGCGCCACGCGCTTCATGCCAAAGAATTGGGCTTCGTGCATCCCACCACTGGCGAACAGATGATGTTCACCTCAGAACTGCCCGTCGACATGGCGTTAGTCCTTGAAAAATGGAGAACCTATTTGAAGGCGCGGAATTTGTTGGAGGAATAATCAGGCTTTTTTCTATTTTTCCGCCAAACTTTTATCCAAATCAAGCAGAAAACTACGGGTTTTTTCTAAAGTTTCGAGCAGAATGATGCGTTCTTCGTAGTCGCTGAAGCGTTCCTTGAGGGCTTGCTTGGCTCCAGCCAGAGTGTAACCTTTCACTTTCAGCAGCTGGTAGATGACATGCACATAACGCACGTCGCGCTCGGTGAAGAGGCGGTTGCCTTTCTTGTTCTTGCGCGGGCGCAACACGTCGAACTCCTTCTCCCAATAGCGAATCATGGAAGTGTTGACACCAAACATCGCGGCCACCTCACCAATGCTGTAGTAGAATTTCCCTGTAGTCTTGGTTTCCTCCATATTAATCATTAATTAATCCATGATTTGAATAGGCACGGTCGACTGTTCGAGGATTTGCTCATACTCATCGGGTGTCAGGTCGTTGTAGAAAAAGTTAATCGGGTCGACAGGGACATCGTTTTTGCGCACCTCATAATGTAGGTGGACACCCGTCGTTTTTCCTGAATTTCCCACAAAACCAATGAGTTGTCCGCGCTTCACTTTCTGACCTTTACGCACCAATGCCTTTTGAAGATGCGCATAACGGGTCTCATAGCCGTAACCGTGTTCAATAATGACCATGTTGCCGTAGCCCCACAACGACTTATCAAGCTCAGCCACCACACCGTCGCCCGTGGCATAAACCTCAGTACCCTTGGGCGCCGAAAAATCCATGCCACTATGAAACCGATTTACCTTATATATAGGATCAGGACGATAGCCGTAATTGGACGAGACATATTTGAGTTCCGTCAGCTTCAATGGCACGATGGCAGGAATGTGAGCCAACATGTCAGACTTGTTGCGCGCCATTTCAAACAGCTCGTCATACGAAACGGACTGATGATAGAGTTGGCTGGAGATGACATCGAGTTTGCGGGCCGCGCTGACCACCTGGCTCGAGTTCACATAGCCCAAAAGATTGTCGTAACGATTGGGGTCGGAAAAACCAGACCTTCGTGTCGCTCTCGTGATGGGGTCGGCCTCAAACATGATGCGATAGAGGTTATTGTCGCGCTGTTCCATGTCGCTGAGCAGGATTTCCATGTTATCTAAGCGGTCGTTGAGGATTTCGTATTGCAGCTTCATGTATTCCAGCTCGCGGGCCTGCATCATCTCCTTTGGTGAGCGGAAGAAAGTGAACAGCAGGATGGCAAACAAGAAAGCGGCACCCAAAAAACCAAAAAAGACCAATATGAAACGCATGACTTTCCTTGAATTCGAAGTTTCAAGGGCCTCAAAGCTCTGGGTCAGTTGGTTGAATATGTAACGTTTCTGTTTCGCCATGGTTTGACTAAAATTTAGCCATAAATAACGCCAATGGTGATTTTCTATTGCGCAAAATTACAATTTTAGCGTAAATTTGCACGTTTTTATCAAGCAATTTTTTAAGTAGTAACAGATAATTCATTGAAAATGAACGCTTACGAGATTAGAAATAGTTTTTTGGAGTTTTTCCGCTCCAAAGGACATGAGATTGTACCCTCGGCGCCCATCATCGTCAAGAACGACCCAACTTTGATGTTCACCAACGCCGGCATGAACCAGTTCAAGGACATTTTCCTTGGCAACCAGCCCGCCAAATGGCGCCGCGCCGCCGACACGCAGAAATGCCTTCGCGTTTCGGGAAAACACAATGACCTTGAGGAAGTTGGACACGACACCTACCATCACACCATGTTCGAGATGCTCGGTAACTGGTCGTTTGGCGACTACTTCAAGAAGGAAGCCATTGCCTACGCTTGGGAATATCTCACCGAGGTGGTGAAAATCGACAAGGACAGGCTTTATGTGACTGTCTTTGGCGGCGACGAGAAAGACGGTCAACCTGCTGACATGGAAGCCTTTGGCTATTGGAAGGAACACGTCAACGAAGACCGCATCATTTACGGCAACAAGAAGGACAACTTCTGGGAAATGGGCGAAACCGGCCCTTGCGGACCCTGCTCCGAAATCCACATCGACCTGCGCGACAACGAAGCCCGCAAGCAAATCGCAGGCCGCGACTTGGTGAACAAGGACGACCCGCAAGTGATTGAAATATGGAACCTTGTGTTCATGCAATACAACCGCATGGCTGATGGCCACTTGGTGGAACTTCCTGCCAAACACGTCGACACGGGCATGGGCTTTGAGCGCTTGGTGCGCGTGCTGCAAGGCAAGACTTCCAACTACGACACCGATGTGTTCCAGCCTCTGATTCAGGAGATTGCAAAGATGTCGGGCATTGAGTATGGCAAGGCCGAGAAAACTGATGTGGCCATGCGCGTCATCGCCGACCACTGCCGCGCCGTCAGTTTCGCCATCGCCGACGGGCAGCTGTTTTCAAACACTGGGGCGGGCTATGTCATCCGCCGCGTATTGCGCCGTGCCGTGCGCTACGGTTTCACCTTCCTCGGCTTCGATGAGCCGTTTGTGTGCAAATTGCTGCCCGTTCTTGTGCAACAAATGGGACAAAACTTCCCCGAAATCAAGGCACAACAAGAGTTGGTCGGCAAGGTCATCCGTGAGGAGGAAGCCTCATTCCTGCGCACCTTGGCCCAAGGCATCAAACGCTTTGAAAGCTATGTGGAACAGCATAAGAATCAGGATATTGACGGCAACTTTGCCTTCGAGCTGTTCGACACTTTCGGATTCCCCATCGACCTCACCCAACTGATGGCTGCCGAAAAAGGCATCAATGTGGATATGGACGGCTTCAAGGCCAACCTTGAAGAGCAGAAAAACCGCTCGCGCAAGGCCGCCGAAAAAGCCAATGGCGACTGGGTTGTGGTAAACGAATCGGAGCAACCCACTGAGTTTGTGGGCTATACCGACATGAGTTGCGAGAGCCACATCTTGCGTTTCCGCGAGGTGGTGACCAAGAAACAGAAGCACTTTGAAATCGTCCTCGACCGTACGCCCTTCTATGCAGAGATGGGTGGTCAGGTGGGCGACAAAGGCACCTTGACCTCCGACGACGAAACCATACCTATTATTAATACGGTAAAGGAAAACAATTTGGTCATCCACATCACCGACCAGTTGCCACAAAAACCAGAAGCGACATTTGTAGCCGCCATCGACACTGAACGCCGCCAACGCATCGCCAACAACCACAGCGCGACCCACCTGATGCATGCCGCCTTGAGGCAAGTGTTAGGCACACATGTAGAACAGAAAGGCTCCTTGGTTGACGACCAACGCCTGCGTTTCGACTTCAGCCACTTCGCAAAGATGACCAATGAGGAAATCCGCCAAGTGGAAAAGATTGTCAACCAGAAGATTCGCGAGAACATCCCCAACGTGACCTACGCCGAAATTCCGATCGACGAGGCCAAGGCAATGGGTGCCACTGCCCTATTTGGCGAAAAATACGGCGACAAGGTGCGTGTGGTGGTCTTTGACAAGAATTATTCGATGGAACTTTGCGGTGGCTGCCATACTTCAGCCACGGGCAATATTGGTATGTTCAAGATTGTCAGTGAAGGCGCCATTGCAGCGGGCATCCGCCGCATCGAGGCCATCACGGGCGAAGCCGTGGAGCAATATTTGGACGAGCAACTCGACCTGATCAGCCACATTCGAGATACCGTCAAGTCGCCCGATTTGGTGAAAGCCGTGACTTCTTTAAGTGAGCAAAACTCCGCCTTGAAGAAAGAGGTGGAGCACCTGATGCAAGAAAAGGCCCAAAGCACGGCTGAGAAACTTCTATCCAAAGCCACGGAGCACGAGGGCTGCCAACTCATCGTCGAAAAGCTGAACGTCACAGGCGACCAATTACGCAACATTGCATTGATGCTCAAGCAGATGAATGAGAACACCATCGCCATTTTGGGTTCGGTCAGCGCGGGCAAGCCTGCGCTCTGCCTGATGCTTCCCGAGACCTTTGCCGACGACAAGAACTTAGATGCCACCAAGCTCATCCGCGAGGTGGCCAAGGAAATCCAAGGCGGTGGCGGCGGACAGAAGACCCTCTGTGTGGCTGGTGGCCGCAATGCCGATGGACTGACAAAGGCGATGGAAATGCTAAGGGAAAAAATCTAAAGACTTTCTCTGGATTGCTTCGCTTCGCTCGCAATGACGCTAAGCGACAACAAAAAAGGGCGGCTCCCCGAAGGAAGCCGCCCAATTTTTTGCGGAAGTCAATTCCGCAAGGTCATTTATCTGACAACAGTGATGCGGTTGACGCTCACACCGTTCTCAGTCACAACACGCACCGTGTACATGCCGGCAGTGTACTGCGACACCACGGTGATGTGGCGCATACCGTTGGCCTCGATGGTCACGTTGCCCTTCGTCGGGTTCGGGTAGACGGACATGCCATTGTTCTCAATGACAGCGTCAACACTCACCTCAACGTAGTTGTACTGATGTGCGTTCTTGCGCAGAGCAGGCTCTGACTCGCAGCCATCCTCGTACTCGGCTCTCACCTGGTAGTAGTAATGGCCGTTCTCAGGAGCATCGACATACTCGTAGTAGCCGCTGCCATCCTCGGCAACCTCACCAATCATGGTGTAGGTCTCGTTGTCGGTCGAACGGTACACGTTGTACTTCACGATGCTGGCGTCGCGGGTCATCGTGCTCAGGCTGGCAGACACCATATCGCTGTGGCTCAGCGTGAAGTTGGCAGGAGCAACACCAGGAGTGAACTCGATAGGAGTGATTTCGCCGCCCTTGGCCTGGTTGGTCACAAAGCCGCTAATCAACCAGTCATAGTTCAAACCATAACCAGCGACATCCTCCCAAGCGGAACCATCAAGGCTGATCCAACGAGCATTAGCATTGCCAGTGGTGGCAACACCAAGAGCAGGATACGTGCCGTTTTCCTTCACGGTAATCCACAAGTTCTGTGTACCATCGATCGGGACAGCGGTGCTCAAAGTAACCTCTTGGAAGTCATCGAATACGCTAGGAGTATAGGTCGTCGCGCTCATCAGAGTTTGAGGAGCATTGCTGCCACCCAAGAAGATGTTCACGGTCACAGGACTGCTATTGTAATCGGCAATCTGATACATGGCAATCTTGGTCAGGCTGGTGCCTGCATAAGGTGTCAGCACGTCGGCCGGGAACATGATGCCCCAGTACACATCAGTTGCACTACCAGTGCCGATGGGTGAAATCTGAGTGGCATTCTCATCGTAGTAGTACAGCCATTCCTCAACAGGGATGATCTGTTCGCCCCAGAAGACCGTCACCTCGTCGGTCAGGCCTTCGTAACGGACATCGATGTCGGCGCCAGCTTCGCAAGTGAGCTGACCAGGCATGTAAGGCTCGCACTCGGGGCAGCTCATCGAGTAGTAAATGTTGCCCTCGGGCAGGTTGTTCGTGCCGTTGTAGACCATGCGGACGCACACCACCTCGGCATTGCCTTCATAGGTGTAGGTGTTGGTCGGATAAGGCGGGCCAGGACCAGGATTGGTGTCGTCTCTCAGCTCGTAGATACCGATGAGGTTCGGGGTCTGCTGGATGTCACCGATGAAGGCAATCTTGCCATTGAAGCTACCGACAGTGCAACCACCAGAGGTACCGCCATCGAAGCCTGGTGTGGCAGAGAAGTTGAACACTGAGCCACCAAGCGTGTTGGTCGTGATGTTGTAGTCGACAACGTCATTGGTACCGTTGTTGAAGCAGAACACGTGCTCAACATCGTTCTCGTCCTTGTAGTAGGCAAGGTCGGAAGCGCTTGTCGGCTCCGGACCAACGAATTGGACAGCACCAGTGCGGTCGATGAGGGTCAAGTTACCACTCCAGTTGCCAATTACCCAGAAGCCGTCGCGGACGGGATCGTAGGTGATGCCACGCATGGCACCGTAGGCACTGTTGAACGTGCTGACCACGCTTTGGTTGGCAAGGTCGACGCAGTAGACGGTGGAGCTGTTGGCAACGCCGTAGAAGTAAGTGCCGTCGTGGGTGATGCCACGGAGCGTACCACAACCGGCGATGTTGAAGCCCTCAAGCATGTTGCCCTGGAGGTCATACTTGTAGAAGTTGTTGGCGCAACCGCTATAGCCCCAGTTGGAGGTATAGAAGTTGTTGCCGTCGTAGGCCACACCGTAGTGACCGCCTTCAGGAGCTACGAAGGTCATCATCAAATCCCAAGGATTGCGGTTGCCCTTTGCGCCAACAGACAGTTCGATGTCGTCAATGTTCAGGATGAACATATCGGTGCAGTTGAAGTGACGCACGGCAATCCAGACGTTCTGACCAGCATAGCTGCTCAGGTCGGCGCTGAACTGATACCAGTTGCCTTCGCGGGTGTTCCTGTTGTCGCGACCGACGATGTCCTTACCAGCACCCTTGGCCGTGATGGTCCATTCGGCGATGGTGGTGAAGTCGGAAGCGTTGGTGTTGCTGCCCGTCGAGATGGCGAAGCCGAAGTGCTCAGACGGATAGCTCACGTCTTGTGTGCAAGCCCACAGGCTAATGGTAGAACCTGTAGTAATGGCATATTGCTGCGGACCAACAACATAGTCGTCAGGAGTCAAGGCACCACCGCCGTTGCAGTAGCTTTCGCCCATGAGGTGGCCAGCACCGCTGTGCGAATCAACAGCTGCTGTGCTGTGGTTGCCAGCCTGACTGCTGGGATACCAGTTGTGGCCATCGCCATCGTTGTCAATCAGGGTCCAGCCGTTCAGGCCGTTGTCCCAGCTCTCAGTGAAGGTGTCGCCTTGGCCAGGAGGCGGGGTGATGCCACCGCCAGGATACTCCCAGCTGATTTCGTTGCCTTCAATGGTCACGCCATTGACGGTGCCAGCGTAGTTGTCGCACGGGATGTACTGCCACTCGCACTCAACCCAGTCGCTGATGCCGGTGCTGTACATGGCTGCAACCTTGCAGATGTAATGCTCGCCAGCCACGAGTTCGTCGGTGGCCAACTGGCAGAACGGTTGATCGGCAGGAACGTTGGCGTTGTAGATAGGCTCGCCGTCGATGCTGGTGCACATCACCTTGAAGCTCTCGAGGTGACGGTCGCCGTCCTTGGCACCTGCGCTCAGCTCAACGTCGTCAATCCAGATTTCATACATGTCGTAGTTGACGTCGTGGAAGGCAATCCACACACTCTGGCCAGCATAGGCGCTGAGGTCGATGCTGTGTGAACGCCAGTTCTCATAACGGTTGGCATCGTGACGCACTTCTGCCTTGGCTTCGCCGTTGCCCTTGGCATTGCCGCTCCACACTTGAGTGAAGTCGCCGGCACCCGGGTTGTCGGCAGTGGCAACGCAGACCGAGAAGCTCTCAGGATAGCTGTCGTTGGCATTGTCGGCCCAGAAGCTCAGCGTGGAACCGTTGACGATGTCATACTTCTGGGGAGTAATCAGATAGCTATCGGTGTTGTAGGCACCCACATAGTCCACGAAGGAATAGCACATGGCGAAGCCAGTACCGCCGTGGGCAAGCGTGGTGTAGTCGTAGCCGCCGAGGTTGTTGTCGCTGTGGATCCATGAACCACCGTCGCTGAGGACAGTGAGGACGTTCCAGCCGTTCAAGCCACCCTCGAAGCCTTCGGTGAAGGTACCGGCATTGCCGCCTTGACCACCACCGCCGCCACCAGGAATGCCTTCGGCACCCCACATGGCCCAGCCAGTGGATGACACATAGAGGTCGCTCACACCGTAGATGATCTCAATCATCACATAGATAGGATAAAGCTCCTGCTCGCCTTCGTTCAGGTTGGTGAAGGTCACGGTGACGCCCTCCGGGCTGTCGGCGCTGTTGAGCAGCACGTTCACTGTCACATTGTTCATGTACATATCCTTGTCGAGGCAGTTCGACCACACAATCTCGCTCTCGCGAGGCTCTTGCAGGCCTGTTGTGCCAGGTGTAGGAGGTGTAGGAGGTGTGGGAGGATTCGGGTTGCTTGTAATGGTTACATCAACACCATCGTTAGTGCCATGCATGCTCATGACAAATTCATAAACCATGCCTTCTTCGAAGACGTAATCGTTTTCACGACCACCCACGTTACCAGTGCTGGCAGCAATCCAAATACGGTCGCCAGGAGTCGGGTTGGTGATGCACCAGTCGTAAGTACCAGCAGGAATCTCAAGGCTCACGCTGTTGTTGATGACGATGTTGCTGGTTGAGCAGTTACCATCGGCATTCACCGGAATCTTGTACTCGAACTCGCCATAGATAGCGTCATTGCCAGAGCAGTTAGTGCTCAAAGCACCAGTTTCAGGAATGATGGTACCATAGGCATTGGCATCGGCATCAAGCAGCATCTGGTAGCCTGAACCATCGCCCCAGACATCACCAGCAGTCAGAATGACAGTGGCATTGCCTCTATTAGGCATATAGTCGGAAACGTCGCCAGTGCTGAACACAGACTTAAAGTTGTTCTCAGGAACATCCTTGCCTTCAAACACACGGTAATTGTCGTTCACAGCAACAGGTTGAGTCCAAGTGATGGGTGACTCATAGAGCTCGCCACGGTTGCCAGCGTAGACAACGCCGACGCCCCACTTGTAGACACCAGGAGCAACATCCGGCCAATCCACATCGATGTAGATGGTGTCGGTCAGC
>CACZNA010000041.1:0-34345 GCA_902782455.1 uncultured Bacteroidia bacterium
AAATCAGCGCGTTTACCGTGTTACAATACATCAACAAAACAAACAACAAACCTATTGGTCAAATTAAATATGCGCTACTTTAATTCCGCCAACGAGTTATTTACAAAAAATTCTATGTAGTGTACTCTGTTACAAGTAGAACCATTAAGGTTCTTACGATTATCCATCAAGCCACAAGCCCAAAGAAACTAAGCAAAATCAAATAATAGAAAAATGAAGAAACTGATTTTAATCCGTCACGGAGAAAGTGAATGGAACAAATTGAACCTCTTTACGGGGTGGACCAATGTTGACCTTTCGGAGAAAGGCGTCCAAGAAGCCATTGAAGCAGGCAAAACGCTGAAAGAGAACGGCTACAAGCCCGAAATCTGCTTCACCTCTTACCTCAAACGCGCCATCAAGACCTTGAACCTCGCTCTTGAGGCTATGGACATGGACTGGCTACCAGTGTACAAGTCGTGGAGGCTCAACGAGAAGTCGTATGGCCAACTGCAAGGCTTGGACAAGAAGATGACCGCCGAGAAATACGGCGACGAGCAAGTGCGCCTGTGGCGCCGCGCCTTCGATGTGCGTCCGCCAGCGTTGGAAATGAACGACCCCAAGAGTCCCCGCATGGACCCACGCTATGCCGAACTCACCGACGAGCAAATCCCGCTCACCGAGGCACTTTGCGACACCATCGAGCGTGTGATGCCTTATTATGAGAACAACATCATGAAGGCCTTCGAGACCCACGACCAAGTGCTGGTGGTGGCTCACGGCAACAGTCTGCGCGGTGTTGTGAAGGTGCTGAAAGGCATGAGCAACGACGAAATCATCGCCTTCAACATCCCGACGGGCATCCCATACGTCTTCGAGTTCGACGACAACATGAAATTGCAAAAGGACTTCTTCCTCGGCGACCCTGAAAAGGTGGCCGCGCTGATGGCCGCCGTCGCCAACCAAGGGAAGGCAAAGTGAGGTAGGGGTTAGAAATATCAACACTCCTATTGCAACAACAATAATTGTTTGACCACCTTCCCGCTCGTCGTGGCGATTTCCACCGAATAAACGCCATTAGGCAACGAACCGATTTCTAAAACAACGAGACTTTCCGATTCGCAAACATGCTCCAAGACCACCTGTCCAAGGCTGTTTATCATTCGGATTTGGTTGATTTGTGTGCCTATAATACTCACCTGTGAATAGGCAGGATTGGGGAAGAGTTGTATCTCGGTCGCTTTGTTTTCTTCCACATCAAACCCTGATGCATTGACGGTAATGCTGAAAACCGAGTCACATTCCACGCCTGTTCGAGCGGTCAGGGTGCCTTGCCCAAGGGTAGTTGCCTCAAGGTCACAATGATAGCCGTCGTTGGAAGGCGTGATTTGCCATTCGGGGCGGCTGCACGTCCAAGTCAAGATGCTGGGCGCGATGGTCAGGGAGTCGGGGACGGCATAGCTATAGATGCCTTCTGCGACCACCCATTCAGGACCTTGCAAGGCTGAAACGTAATTGTGTTTGATGGTAAGGTTCAAAATGGCCGTGCTGTCGCAGCCGTGGATGCTTTGTCCGAGGTATTCGTAAACTCCTGACTCCATGTAGGTTTGGCCGTTCCAATCAAACTTTTCGCAGTGTGTTTCATCGATTTCTGTCGTATAATCCTCATAGACAACAAGATGCAATGTAACAATGCTGTCGCAGCCCGAAATGGATAGTAGGGTGTCTGTGTAAACACCCGTTTGCTCCAAAAGTTGCCCATGCCAAAGGTAAGGCTCGCTTTGGCAAGTGGCAGCCTCCTCCGATGAGGAAAACGACCTTGTTTCGATGGTGGTGGTCAGGAAGAGCGAATTTTGGGCGCGATGGGGATTGCGCAACACATTCACGACCTCGTAAACGCCATCTTCGGCGTAGGTGTGCAAGGCATTGGCACCATGAGCCGAAGTGCCGTCGCCAAAATACCAAACTACATCGTCGTAATTCCACTCGGTAACGGTACTGAAATCGATGCTATGGTTGGTGCAAAAATAATGGTTTTCAGGGATTTCCTGATAGGGTGTCTTGTCGATGGTCATGTCGTAGGTGAAATTCGACATGAAACTGTGCGCCTCAAGGAAAACGCCCGAGTCCCAGTCAGGGTCGCCCACGTCGCAGATGCCCATTTTGATATGGTATTCCGTGAAGGGTTCCACCCTGAAACTCACGGTCAACACTGTCGTAAAACCGTCAAATTGAATGGTTTGTCCGCCTGCATTGTTCACGAAATACTCCGAATTGTGCTGGGTATAGACGCTGTTGATGCTCACTGTTTCGTCAGTGCCTGGGATTAGGGCCATGTTCTGGTTTTCGTAGTAGCCGCCTTCAGGGTTGATGCCCGTGACGAAAAAGCCAAAAACATCGTTGTAATACGAGCCAACCCACTCCAAATACTCTTCCGAGGCAAACACATAGTTGAACGAAACCTCTTTGTCCCAAGGCACGAAGTCGAACTCAAGCACGGCCATGTCGAAAACCGAATCTGGAGCATAAGAAATGGCTTCGAGGGTTTCGTCGATGTATTCTCCGCAAGTGGTTCGCACGATTTTGTCATCGCGATCATTCGGCCCGACTGCAACCGAAACGCCACCCGTGGCAAGGATAAGTCCCGCATCGATGCCCAAGTTGGTCGGGCTGTTGCCTGTATCAAAGTAGCCGATGCTGTTGCAGTCGATGATGTCCGGCGAGCCGTTGAAGCGGACGTTGGAAACCGTCACGCCGCTTTCGAGCAGCACGTTACGCACCAACCATTCGGGGGTGCATTGCTGGATGGAGTCAGCCGAGGTGACGATGAGTTGCGCTTGCGCTGATGTTGCGCATAGGGCGATGAGGATGGTGATTAGTCTCTTCATGGTATTCTATGTTTTGGAGGCCCGTGACTGCGCTGTGCTTGTCACGGGTTAAGTAGGTATCGTCCCTTCGGGACGAGCTGCCACTTTTTGTTTAATTATCTACTTATAACTAATTGTTTTATAGTATGATAGTTCGATGCAACGACTTCAATAATATAAATTCCTATCGGCAATTCCGTTAAGTCAAGCGTCATAGAGTCAGTGGACTCACAAGCCTTTTCCATGACCACTTGCCCGTAGCAGTTCGTCAGCCGGACAGAAGTGATGCTTTGGCCCTCGATGCTCACTTCCGAGTTGGCTGGATTGGGAAACAGGTTACATTCTTTGGTATAGTCGTGGCTTTCCACACTTTCATAGCCCGCGTGGATGACGGTGCTCACATAGCCAGCCAAGACGCGCCGCCCTTGTGCGTCGGTTCTGAACACCTCGCAAGTCACGGGATAGTTGCCTTGTGTGGAATAGGTATGCCAAGCCTCCGTGTCGGTGAGTATTTCCGTCATGCCGTCGCCGTATGTCCAATGAGCCTCGGTCATCTCATAATTCAAGTGTAAATCGAGGTTCAAAGGTTCATTCAGGTCAAAATAGAAGCCATCGGGGTGAAGCCATTCGCTTGTGTTGTTCACCGTCAGCGCGGTTGTGAGCATCGCCGCGTCAAGGAAATAGGAATAGGCTTCGGCACCACCCATGCCATAAACATGGGCCACAAAGCCGCCTTCCGTATTCTCCAAGAGGTGTGTCGTGTCGGCAATTTGGAATCTCGCGTAGGCATATTCGGGGTTGCTTGCCACCACTTCAAAAAGGTCGTCAATAGGCTCTCCATCAAGTTGCATCCCTGATACTGAAACGGTTTCGGTCACTATGTTGAGATAATGCCATTTTGAAATGAGGGTGTTGTGGGCGCAAAACAGGGCGCGGTTTGTTTGTTGCTCCATCGGGAGTATGGTGGCCATGGCGGGGTCGCCTATAGCACCTGGAATATCGTCGTGGCCATAAAAGAACTTGCCGACGATGGCGGGTTCAGAGGTTTCGAGATAGATGGCGGGATAGTCGTCGGTAAGTTCAAAAACGAAGGACTGCCCTGCGTTGAGGGTACGCACCAAAGTGCCGTCCCTGCGCACCTCGCAATGGTCTTTCATGGCAGTAACGCGCACATAATCAACAGGGCGGCGAAGGGATTGCGTCACCACAAAATGGCGGCCCAAAGTGGACGCAGGCAGCATCACTTCTTCAGCATGGTCGATGTAGGGCGTGTTGAAATAAGGTACGCCCAAGCCTCGGTTGCCCGCAAACACGGCGATGGGTTTTCCGTCGCGGGAGGTCACGCGCGTTCCTGAAAAATTGCACAAATGCTCCGATTGCAACTGATAGACCTGCCCTGAATTTAAGGTCACCGAAAGAGGCTGGTTGGCCTGATGGTGGTTCATCGTTTCGCAACTCAACTGAAAATCCACGGTGGTGTTGTCCTCTGTGGCGACGACGGACAAAACAGAGCGCACAAAATCATACGTTCCAAAATTCTCGTAGGTCTGCACCAAATATTCGCTGCCAAGTATGTTGGTTGGCAAGGCTTTAGATGTATCAAAACAGGCCCCTTTGTAATTGGCCACGACTACGGAAACAGGCTGTTTGGCCGTCACATGCAGGCCGATGTTGAGCACCGTATCCGAAAGGTGCATCTCAAAAGCCTGTTCTAATGGAATGGAAATGTAGACGCTACATCCGGCCTCCACTGAAAAGTCTTCCTGCCAGCCCGTGTTGGGGTTTGTCACGCTTCCCGTAGTGGACTCGTTGGCACTAATCCACAGGGCAGGCTCTGGGATTTCGCCTTCTCTGCTATTGGGCAACAGTGTCACCCAAAAATCGCGCCCCATAGTGACTTGGGCAAACGCTGTTGCCGCATCCAATAACAGGAGCGCAAGCAGGGTAAAAAGTTTTGTTGCTTTCATAGTATCATTGTTTTATCCATTTTTCACTTTCGGCTTCTTTGCCGCAGGCAATCACTTTCCAAATAAATGCCCCCGAAGGCCACCCTTTAGCATTTATCGAAGTCACATTCTCCGTAATCTCCTGTCTATATACCATCCTCCCATTCAAATCATAAACTTCTACCCACGCATCCTTCAGTCCCGTCCTGATATTCAGCACATCTTTCCCCGGATTGGGATAGGCAATCGCCACCCTCAAACCGTTGTCGTGGGTTTCCTCAATGCCCTCAAAAGCCCCGGCAGGAAACTTGGTTATCGTAGTCCAACGTTGGTTTGTGTCATCAAGATTCTTTGATCTTGAAACCAGCAACACGCCACCGTCCATTGCCGCCGTGACGCATTGAGCATGGCTGTTAATCCGTTTGTCAGGTTCGATGTCATAATAGCAGGTCGTTATTGTATCCAAATTGGTATCAAGTCGTTCAACCATCATCCAAGAATCTTTGTTGTCATAAAAACCGACATTTAAGGTGTAAGCGAAAAACAACGTATTGTTTTCAGCCAAATCAACCGACTGCAATATGGCTGGCAAGTCGTAATTGTCGGTTTTTCTCTCGATGTGTTGAACAAAAGGAATGATGTTGGATTGATTGGCGATGTCATCGTCCAACTCGTATAATCTGACATCCCGCATGGATGAATTGGCATTTGAAACCGAGGAAGTCACCAAATATGTCGTGTTGTGATGGCTACGCTTGACTGAAATGTTTGTTATGGAATTGCTCGCGGGTTGTCCAACATGATCCATGTATCGTGTCCTGATCAAATTGAAATCTTTGTCATAATAGAATGCAGTGCCTTGATGTCCCGACTGATTTGATCCGGCAAAGAAGATATAGTGCGAATCGGTTTTCACGAAATGATTGCGCCGATAACTCCATTGCATCATTCCGCCTTGGGTATGCCACTCATAACCTTTCCGCTGAATGATTTCGCCGTTGAAATTCATGCGGAAAAGAAACAATGTGTCGTGTCCTCGTGGATTGAAATAATCATGGCTGACCATCTTGAAATAGGCCCCCACAATATCACCATCATCCTCAAAGGCTGAAAACAAAAACAAATTTCCGCTGTGCTCATTCGGATTGTTTTCCCATTGTTCAGAACGACATTCAAAGGTGTCAATCACATAACTATGTTCAAAGCTTTCTTCAATGTCAAGATCCGAATCCAGTTTGTATAAGCCTAAAACAGCATCCGCAGGCGGATTGTCATAGTTTTTGAAATAGTTGAAATAAGTGGAATCATGGTCGGGACTATAGGTCATCAGAGCGAAAAGACAGCCATTGTTTTCAAAAAGATATGGCGCATAGGATGTGGTGCAGTAACATGGACGGAAATAATCTTTTCGCGCCATTTCCTGCCCATTGGCTGACAACAAAGTCACAGCTGGGTGAGCCGAATAGAAATCTCCAGCACCGCTTTTATAGTAAAAGATTGAACTTAATGCAACATTGCCATTTGTCATTTCAATGGCATCATAAAGTTCGAAACACTCATCGTCATCCATCGAGTATGCTATGGAATGTTCCCACTCCTGAGCAATGGCCTTGACCCCGAAAAGCATCGCAAGCGCAAAGGCAACTGAAAGTCTGAAAAATTTGTTCATGGCGTTTCGTTTTTGAATTTGCACCCAAAACTATAGCAAAAAACAACGCCATTTGCAAAAATCACACACACATTTCACACACATTTTGCGCGTTTTTGCCGCACAAAAGACACTTTTTCCCGAAAATTGGGCGTTTCAGCCCTCTTTCAGCATGTTTTTCAGGCAAGCCGAAAGGCTCTCTTCGGTACCGAGAGTTTTCTTGATTTTCGTGATGCGGTTGGTGAACGAGTTGTATTTCACGCCTTGCAGCACGGCCATCTCGGCATGGCTTAAGCCCGTCAGGGCAAGGCAGCAGGCGTTGAGGTCGGCGGGACTGAGGTCGGGGTAGCGTGTCGCCAAACGGGTGGCGAAACCGCCAAACGCAACGTCCACGGCATCTTTCAAGGCCGCAAAGTCGGCTTGGCTCAAGGCCAAATGGGAAAAATCCTCCACATTCTTCGAGGAAATCTTGGGAGCATCGGTAGCCAACCGTTGACGGATGCGCACGAAAATGTCCGACTGCTCAAACTGCGTCCAACCCGCCGCGAAAGAAGCATTGCGCTTCCTTCTCCGCTTGACGATTGCCGCAACAACGATGGCCAACATCACCAAAGCCAACCCGCTCCAAAGCAAGGCGGCCATCCGTTTCCGCAAGGCTTTTTCCTCCCGCAAAGCCTGCAATTGCGCATCGCGTTCCGCCTTGAACTGCTCGTATTGCTTTACGGCCAACATCCCATCATTCACCCGCTCCGATTCGGCTTGCACATAGGTAGGGCTGAAAACATGGAACATCGCCGCGCTGTCGGGTTGGTTCTCCTCTTCGTAAATCTGCCCCAACAGCGACATGACGGCGCCGCGTTTCACATCATCGAAATCGGCCACCATCACCTTCAGTAGATACGGCTTCGCCGCTGCATGGAAATTGGCGAAAAACAGGTTGATTCCAATGCCTATCGAATCGTTTTTGGTGTCCATACCGCGCCGTGCCTTAAAGTTGATAATTTGTTTCTGCACCATCACACAAGAGTCGATTTCTCCCTTGTCGTAATACAGACACGACAACAGGAATTGGGAACTGATATAATCCTCCGCATCGCCTGAAACGGTGTCTATCAACGGCATCACGCGGTTAAGATAAAACGAGGCGGAATCATTTTCTTGGATGACTTCCAAAGCATTGGCCAATTGCAGGCTTGAGCGGATAATCCAAACGGTGTCGGAGATGGCAGTCTGATAACGCAAAGCCTGTCGCAGCGCGTCAATTTCAGCGTTATGTTCCATTTTTTGCCTGAAAACATCCGCCATCTGGAAATATGCCTTCGAGGTGAGTAGCATCTCGTCCTCCGTCATGTCCTCGGGCAGCCTTTCCAAACGGTTGGCCACGGCAAAGAAATGCGGAAGTGCTTCCATCAAACTGTCATTTTGAAGACAGACGACTCCGCTATCATACTCGATTTGAGCATTTTGCAAGGCTTCAGTTGAATGTCGCCCTGTTGTTTTGCCACAGCCGAGGCAAGACAACAGGATGAAAAACGACACTATCTGCCATGCGGCTTTCATGCAACAGAATCAGAGGGGAGTCACCTCAGAAAATGTAATTGAACCCAACGAAAATCTTGACCTTTTCGCCGTCGCGTGGGTCAAGGGCGCGACCTGCGTCCACGCCGAGAATCATGTTGCGGTTCATGATGATTTTGAAGCCAAGACCCGCGCTGGTATGGATGCTTTCCTTGTCGCCACTATACAATTCAACATTCTCAATGTCAGCCTCTTTCAGTTCCTTTTCGCGGAAAGGCTGGATAATCATGCCCGCATCGAAAAAGGGCGACAAAGCCAGTTGCCAGTTTTGGTTGATGAACTTGAAATCAAGGAAATGCCAACGCAGTTCGGCATTGCCCAACACGAAGCCGTCGCCGAGAACGCCGTTGCGATTCACACCGCGCATGGTGACCACGCCGCCCAAACCTTCCGTGTACATCTTCTGGAAGAAGGGTGTATTGATGTTGTTGATCATGTACCAAGGCACGTTGCCTGCAATCTTGTGCTGCACACCCAAGCGATAGGCAAAAGTCAGTTTGTCCTTATAAAGTGGAACATAATGCCGCCACATGAAGGTCTGTATCAAGCTGTTATAGCCGTTTCCATCGATAAAGTCGGAAGAGCCGGTGAGGGTGTATTCGGCATAAATACCCTTCGACGGGTCGCTATTGTGGTCGCGGCTGTCATAGTTGAGGCCGAGGCGCAGTTGGGCGATGTTGCCGCCGTTTTTCTCGTTTTCCTTGATGATGCCTGTGTTCACATAGTTCTCGTAGAGCGTCACTTGGCCCTCATAGCCTTCGAGGTTGATTCTGTCAGTCGCAACATTGTAATAAGCCAAACCAGCCACCCAGTTGAGATTGGGGACAAAGAACAGAGGGCGTTGCATGGAGCCGACAAAACGGAGCGTGTTGCGTTTGATGAAATGGTAGCCGCTCTTGGTATCAACCAAATATGGGTCAAAAGTGCTGGCCTCAAAGCCGTTGAAGCCGAAAAACTCGAATTTCTTGGAATAATTGTAAGTAAGGTCAAAAAAGAGTTTGGTGTCTTTAATCAAATAAGGCATGTCGGCATAGAAACGGAACACGCCCGAGCCTTTCGTGTAGCGCGAAACCTCCACATTGAACTTGTAGTTGTATCGCGGATAGCGTGTGCCATCGCCGAAGTTGAAGAAGTCGACGCAGGCACCGTACTGGAAGCCCAAGTCGCTGTCGAAACCCAACACGGGCAGCGGTCCGAAGTTCCAGCCTTTCTTGATGATTTCGCCTTTCTCGTTGTAGATTTTTTCTTTCTTGGCTTTCTTTTCTTGAGCCATGCCGCCCACTGCCAATAGCAAGGCGAGCATTAATAACAAGGTCTTTTTCATATTGAAATCGGTTTATTGGTTGCAAAAGTATGGTTTTTATCGATTGTAGCCAAAAATAATCTATTTTTGCGCCACAATTGCGAATCATTCAATGTAGTTAATCCAAGCGAAATGAACCTCCTCGAATTGTTGCTGATAGCCGTGGGGCTTTCCATGGATGCTTTTTCGGTGTCGGTCTGCAAAGGCTTGACTACCAGAAAATTCTCCTTGCGCATGGCCTTGACTTGTGGCCTTTGGTTTGGCTTCTTTCAGGCCTTGATGCCCGTCGTCGGGTATTTTTTGGGCGAGCAATTTGAGGGCTTTGTTGATGCATACGCGCATTGGATTGCTTTCGGTTTGCTCATTTTGATAGGTGCCAACATGATTCGAGAAGCCGTTTGGGGCGAAAAGGAAGAAGACGAAAGCAGCAACTCCCTCGATTTCAAGACCATGCTTCTTTTGGCTGTTGCCACCAGCCTTGATGCTTTGGCGGTGGGTGTTTCGTTTGCTTGCATTCAGGTCAATATTTGGTTGGCAGTAATAATAATAGGTGTAACTACCTTCATATTCTCGGTCTTGGGCGTGAAAATCGGAAATGTGTTCGGCTCGAAATATGAGAAATCGGCTGGCATATTTGGTGGTATCATACTGATTCTCATAGGTTTGAAAATCTTTTTGGAGCATCTTGGAGCATTTTCATCTTGAGTTGATTGAAAAACTGGAAAACATTTTGTGCACCATATTGAAAAAATGTGTAATTTTGCAGCGCAAAACGGTTCGGGATGTAGCGCAGCCCGGTAGCGCGCTTCGTTCGGGACGAAGAGGCCGCAAGTTCGAATCTTGTCATCTCAAACATCAATTTTTAATCCTATGGAAAAAAAATCTTATGCGTTGTTCTTCAGAATTTTAGTAGTCATCTTTTTGTCGATTTGTATGGTTTTTCCTGTTATGATAGGTTGTAAGAAAACCCCAGTCGACCCTACACCAGAACCCGATGAGCCTGAACCGACATGGCTTTCACCATTGGTGCTTATGCCCGATACTGTGTTTTTCAATGGCAATGAGACCAAAACGTTGCTTATGACCTTGAGAGACAGTTTTATGTTTACCGAAGATCCAGAGTATTACATTTATAGTCCTTACACTTATGAGTGGCTTGACGTACATCCCACTTCAGGAGTAATCAGAAAAGGTGACACAGTCCGGTTGGAACTGACTGCACATTTGGACAGTGTGCTATTCGAACCATACATAAACGAATTGTATGCAGAGTTGGAATATTATGATCCAGCAGCTACAGTGGCTTTTGCAACTTTAGTCTACCAACCCATCGACCAACTGCTGTTTAGTTTTCCCGACACAGTTTACTTTCCCTATGGGCATGACGATGTCACCTTTACCATCAAAAACGACGGCAATGTGGACTTTGACGCATCCATCGCCCCATCTTCTAACGCAGTAAATCTATCAGAATCAGCTATTACCGTGCTAATTGGGGAGCAAAAGGAAGTTTCCATCCATATCGACAGGGAAAACTTGATGGATGAAAACAATCCCTTCCTCAATGTGACGATAGGCGGACAAACCCATACAGTATTACTGATGATTGAGAAGAAACAAATGTTGCCCAACGAGGTGATTGATGCGGAATATTCAAAGGCAATGGATTTCATGGTCTACGTGGCAGCTGATGCCACACTCAACATCTATCATCCTGATACCAAGGCTATTGACGTTGTCCAACTCCCCTATTATCCCAACTGTGTATCGGTGTCTGCTGATGGCACCAAAGCTGTTGTCGGACACGATGCCCATGTCTCTTGTGTTGATTTGCAAACAAAAACGGTGATTTCCACAAACGAAATTTCATGTGATGCTTTCGACATCGTTTTGGGCAACAACGGTTGGGCATACGCTTTTCCACGGCGAGACCAATGGTGCCATATTCATTGCATCAACATGGCAACCTCGAATCAAACAGAGGTGCAGCATACTGGGTACTTGATTCGTTCCGGGACTCACGCCAAAATGCATCCTTCCGGAAAATACATTTATGGTGCTGATTATAGCATTAGTCCGAATAGGATTGAAAAATACGACATCCAAAACGACACAGCATCACATATCTACAACACAGGTGGTTACAATTATAATAATTTGTGGATTACAGAGAATGGGGATCGACTTGTCACTTATGGAGGAGATGTGATGAAACTCTCCGAAATCCAAAGTGAAGACATCATTAATGTAGGGAAACTTCAATCTGTCTCACATATCGAATGCCTTGATCATTCCGAAGCATCGGGAAGATTCTTTGCCCTGTCCCAAACAGATTACGCCAACTTCGGAATCAGACCCATCTTGCCCTACGTTTATGTGCTTGATGCCGCCAATCTTGCCTATCTGAATAAAATCAGATTGGAAGATTACATGATACCTACTCTTGATGCGCAACCCAACATTTACACCGTTGAGCCGTTCTTCGTATTTGCCAATTCCAACGGCAACGAAATCTACGTCCTTACCAAATCCATTGATTCTGGTTTGGTGAATGATTGGGCGGTGCAAACTGTAAGAAATTATTAGTTAAATAGATGAAAAACAACATCGAAATCATGGCTCCCGTTGGCTCGTATGAAGCCTTGGCAGCCGCCATACAAGCCGGTGCGGGAAGCGTTTATTTCGGCATCGGAAAACTCAATATGCGCTCGCGCTCAGCGAAAAACTTCACCCTTGACGACCTGCGCCAATTGGCAGAAACCTGCAACGAAAACGGCGTAAAGAGCTATGTCACAGTGAATACGGTGATTTACGACGAGGAAATGGAGGAGATGCGCCAGTTGCTCGACGCAATTAAGGCTAATGGCATTTCGGCTATCATCGCCTCCGACCAAAGCGTCATCCAATATGCCCGGCAAATTGGCGTTGAGGTACACATGTCCACGCAATGCAACATCACCAATTTGGAAGCCGTGCGTTACTATTCGCAGTTCGCGGATGTGATGGTGACCGCCCGCGAGTTGAACATCGACCAAGTTCATTATATCACGGAACAGATTGAAAAACAGCAGATTCGTGGACCGAAGGGAGAATTGGTGCGCATCGAGGTGTTTTGCCACGGGGCTTTGTGCATGGCCATTTCGGGCAAGTGCAACCTCAGCCAAGACCTGTTCAATTCTTCCTCCAACCGAGGTGCTTGTTTGCAACTATGCAGGCGTGGCTACGATGTGCGCGAGCGTGAGGAAGGATACGAGTTGACCCTTGACAATGAATACATTATGTCGCCGAAAGACCTCTGCACCTTGCCTTTCTTGGACAGAGTTTTGGACGCAGGAGTGGAAGTCTTGAAAATCGAAGGGCGTGGCCGCTCGCCGGAATACACCAAAGTGACTGTGGCGGTCTACAGCGAGGCCGTGAAAGCCATCCAGGAAGGCACTTTCACCCAAGACAAGATTGATGCGTGGATGGAACGCCTGCGCAGCGTTTACAACCGTGGCTTCTGGGACGGTTATTATTTGGGTCGGAGAACCTTCGAGTGGTCGAAACAATATGGCTCACACGCCACCCAAAGCAAAGAGTATATTGGCCTGATTACCAACTACTACAGCAAGTTGAGCGTGGCCGAAATCCGCATGGACAGCCACGACCTCAAACTTGGCGAACAAATCATGATTATCGGCCCGACGACAGGCGTTTATGAAGACACACTCAGCGAAATCCGCGTCGATTTGGGCTCCGTCGAGCAGACCGTCAAGGGCGAGTATTGTTCCATTCCCGTGAAGTCGCTGGTCAGAAGAGGCGACAAGGTGTATAAAATAATAACCGTGTTTTAGCGTTAAAGTAATAATCCGCAAAACCCGTCAAATTCACCGATATGCAACTAAAAATCGTAAACACCTCAAATAACCCTTTGCCCGCCTACGAGACCAAAAACTCAGCCGGAATGGACCTCCGCGCCTTCCTGCCC
Organism: uncultured Bacteroidia bacterium; assembly: GCA_902782455.1. Classification (GTDB taxonomy): domain Bacteria; phylum Bacteroidota; class Bacteroidia; order Bacteroidales; family F082; genus Limimorpha. The sequence goes on from CACZNA010000041.1 coordinate 13,289, forward strand.
GAAGGCCCGATAACCCTCGAACCTATGCAGCGCGGCCTCGTGCCAACGGGTCTCTATATGGAAATCCCCGAAGGTTACGAAGGCCAAGTGCGGCCCCGCAGCGGTCTCGCGCTCAAAAGCGGCATCACCGTCTTGAACTCGCCCGGCACCATCGATGCCGACTATCGCGGGCAGATTTGCGTCATCCTTATTAATTTGTCCGACAAGCCTTTCATTATCAACAGCGGCGACCGCATCGCGCAGATGGTTATTGCCAAATGCGAACAAGTTGAACCTGTTCAAGTGGAAGTTTTAACGGAAACTGAACGCGGCGCGGGAGGTTTTGGACATACGGGGAAGAGTTGAGAGTTAATAGTTGAGAGTTGAGAGTTGAAAGTTGAAAGTTTATAGTTATCAGTTATGAGATATAAAGTTTTATTGTTTCTGGTTTTGGGTTGCTCGATGTGGTGCTTTGCCCAAACGATGGAATCGGAGTATAACGGCAAGCCCGACAAGCGCAAAAACGCCACCTATTTCTCCAACGGCCTCCAAAGCAAGTACCGCGAGGACACCGAGGGCGCCATCCGTAACTTCGAGCAAGCTTTGCGCTACATGCCCGACGATGCCGCCTCGATGTTCGAGTTGAGCGAACAATACTACAACATTGGCCGCATGGAAGAGGCTTTCAAGATGATACAGCAGGCCGCCAACCTCGACCCTGAGAACAAGTGGTACCAATTGCGCCTCGGCCAATTCTACCGCAATTTGGAGCAATATGACGATTTCATCAGCCTGTATGAAAGACTCGTCCAGAAATATCCCGACGACCTCGACATGCTCAGCGAGCTCATCGATGCCTATCTGATTACTGAGAATTACGACAAGGCCTTGGAAAAGATGAACCAATTGGAACAGCAGATTGGGCCAAACGAAATCATCACCGAGCAACGCCTCAACGTGCTCAAACGCCAAAACAACAGCAAAAAACTGATTGCAGAACTCGAAAAACTCATCTCGGAAAACCCTGAAAACGTGCGCTATTATTCCTTGCTCGCACAAGAATATTCCGCAATGGGCAAGGACAAAGAAGCCTTGAAAACCTACGAGAAAATCAAGGAAGTGAACCCCAACGACCCTTACATAAACGTCTCATTGTTGGAGTTTTACGAGAAAAACGGCGACAAGGGAAAGGCTTTCAACGAACTTCTGGCCACAATCCGAAACAAAAACCTCGACATTGCCACGAAAGCCAACATCTGGGACTATTGGATGGGGAAAAACGAAAAATCCAACGAAATCGACGAGCAGGCGCGGCAATGCGGCGAGGCCTTCATCGAAACCCATCCCGACAACAAATTGGGCTACCTTATCCTCGGCTCATATTATATAGTGGAACAAAACGCCGTGAAATCCAAGGAGATATACCAACAAGTGTTGGACATTGACAGCACCGACTTCTACGGATGGCAAAACCTTGTCATCAGCGAGTCAAGACTGAACGAAAACGAGAATGTTCGCGAACACGCCATCAAAGCTTTGAAATACTACCCGATGCAGCCCGTTTTCTATTGGTATGCGGGTGTGGCGAGCGCCGTCCTGAAAATCAACGACGAGGCCATCAACTATTTGGAAAAAGGCCGCCGCTACACCACCGACAAGATTCAGTTATCCAACTTCGACGCTTTTCTTGGCGACCTCTACCACGAGCAAGGCGACGAGGAGAAAGCCTTCGATGCCTACGAGCGCACCTTGCGAAACGACCCCGACAATGTGCTGGTTCTCAACAACTACGCCTATTATCTTGCCGTGAAAGGCCAAGACTTGGACAAGGCCTTGGAAATGTCAACAAAAGCCATCGCCGCCGAGCCCGACAACCCGACTTATCTCGACACCCACGCTTGGGTACTCTATATGAAAGGGGACTACAGGGAAGCCGAAAAGCAAATGAAAAAAGCCCTGAAACTGCTAAAGGAGCCTGACGAAACCTACACCAAGCATTATGAGGCGATTATGGATAAACTGAAGAAATGATGAGAAACCGACTTTTCATCGTGTTGTTTGCCCTGCTGCTCACGGCTTCTTCCTGCGCCTCGCGCAAGAAAATCGTGGCACCTGCACCGCCGCAATCTTTTGAATGGCTCACCGCCAACATGGCCATCCAAGCCGAAATCAACGGACAGTCTTTCAATGACTTATCAGGGCAACTCAGGATGAGGAAAGATAGCCTTGTCTGGGTCAGCGTGACCGCCACGATGGGTGTGGAAGTGCTTCGTGCCAAAATCAGCAATGATTCCGTTTGGATTCTTAATCGCATGGAAAAGACCTATTTGGCCGAGCATGTAGACAGCCTCGATCAGCAAATCGGACCTTTATTTGGTTTGAGACTACCGTTTGCGCAATTTGTGCTTTTGGACAATATCGAAGGCATTCCACCCGTTGAAAACCAAACGGTTGGGTGGAATCAATACGATTACTATACAGGAGAATTTAAAGTTAAGCTAAAATACTCCAACATCAAATTGGACCAACCCACCACCTTTCCGCTGAAAATTACCAACAAGATGGAGCGCATCCAACTGCCAATGAAACAATGAAGAAACCAGGTATCATATTGATTTTGTTACTATTGGCATTCGTTTCTCCAACATACGCCCAAAAGACGAAAGGCAAATCGAAGCAACAATTGCAGAGCGAAATCACCTCTTTACAGAAGGAGATTTCGACCGCCAATCAATTGCTGAAAAAGACCACAAAAGACAAGGAGATGACCCTCAATGAGGTCTCGCTGTTGGACAAGAAAATCAAGCAACGCGAGAACCTTATCAAAGCCTACAACGAACAAATCGCCATTCTTGACAAGGAAATCAACGCCGGACGAAACAACATCAAAACCCTGAACTCCGATTTGAAGTCGCTGCGCAAGGAATACGCGAAGATGATTACTTTTGCCTACCGCAACCGCAGCCATTACGACCGTTTGGGCTTTGTTTTCGCTTCCAAAGACTTCAACCAAGCCTTCAGCCGCCTTCGCTACATCCGACAGTTCAACGATGCCCGAAAAATCAAGATGGATCAAATCACCGCCACCGAGCAACGCATCACCGGCGAAGTGGAAGCCAACCAACAAGCCCGCGAAGAACAAGCCGCCCTACTGAAAGACGAGAAGGCTCAGCAAGACGCCCTCAAAACCGAGAAAGAAGACCTCAACCAGCAGGTGGCCAAGCTGAAGAAAAAGGAAGGCAGCATTCAGCAAGACATCACTAACAAGCAGAAGCAGGCCAAGAAGTTGCAAAAGGCCATCGACGACATCATCGCCGAGGAAATCCGCAAGGCCAACGCCGAAGCCGAACGCAAACGCAAGGAAGCCGAAAAGCAAGCCAAAGAAAAAGGCAAGACCACCGCACCTGCACCCAAGGAAAAAGGAATGGCCCTGACACCCGCCGAAAAAGCACTCTCGTCCGACTTCGTCGGCAACAAGGGCAAACTACCTTGGCCCGTGGAACGCGGCATCATCTCTTCAGCCTACGGCAAACACGCCTCCGTGGTGTCGAGCAAAGTCACCGTGACCAACAACGGAATCGACATCGCCACCACCGAAGGTGCCCAAGCCCGCGCCGTGTTCGATGGCGAAGTGGCCAGCGTTACCAAATTAACCGGTGCCAACACTGTAGTCATCGTCCGCCACGGCGAGTATTTCACTGTCTACTCCAATTTGGAGAACGTCACCGTGAAGCGCGGCGACAAGGTAAAGACCAAGCAAAACCTCGGCATAGTGCACACGAGCAAGACCGAAGGCAAGACCGAGTTGCACTTTGAACTGCTGAAGGAACAAGTCAGACAAAACCCCGAAAATTGGTTGTCGAAATGAAAAATATGTCACAAAACCTACAAAACCAAATGGAAAGAAAATGAAAAGTAAATTGTTCATTCTGTTATTACTATGTTTGGTTTTGTCGGCAGCCTCCTGCAAGACCAAGGAAGTGCCAGGTCGCGTCAGGACACCGCGCCATTGCAACACCTGCACCAAGTGGAGCTACGTGCCACAGGAAACCATTGAATACGAACTTTTGCACGACGATGAAGGCTGAAGAACTTGAAATGCTGAAACGCCATTTCCCCGAATCGGCGGTAGCCATGGTCGGCCAAATCTATGAGCAGCGGCGTTTCATCCTGCACTTCAAGCGGCCACGCAGCTCCAAATTGGGCGATTTCCGTCCGCCCCGCACCCAAAAAAGTCTGTGTACCATCACCCTCAACCTGGACTTGAATCCTTATCAAATGCTCATCACCTACGTCCATGAAGTAGCGCATTACGATGTATATCAACAATATGGCTCACACCGTGTGCAACCTCATGGAACGGAATGGCAAAACAACTTTACCAGGCTGCTACAAACATTTATGACCACGACCATCTTCCCTCAAGACGTTTTGGACGCATTGCACCATCATCTCCAGCACATCAAGGCGAGCAGCACCGCCGATGTCAGGTTGCAAAGGGTGTTGCAGCAATACGACAACAAAACTTTGGGAATAAGCACAGTGGAAAACCTGCCCGCAGGCGCAAGGTTTGTCTTGAAAAACGGCATGGTGTTCCAAAAAGGCGAAAAGCAACGCACACGCTACAAATGCTACTGCGAGACCAACGGAAAAACCTACATGGTGGCAGCATTGGCCGAAGCAAAACCTCTCTGATTCCCTATTATTTCTTCTTCGCCGACTTCTTCTTAGGCGCGTTCTTCGGGTCTTCGATGATGGCGAGACAATCGGCATAGCCCAATGTATGCAGGTCGGTGCCCTTTGGGATTTTGTAGTTGGTTTTCTTGTAGCTGATGTAAGGCCCAAAACGGCCATCAAGCACCCGCAAATCGGGGTCTTCGTCGAAGGTGCGGATGATGTTGTTGAGGTCTTTCTCGCGTTTCTCATTGATGATTTCCACGGCGCGGTCATATTCCACGAGGGCAGGATTGTCGGTCTTGGCGAGGCTGTAAAACTTGCCGTCATGCCTCACGTAGGGGCCGAACTTACCGATGGCCACGGTCATCTCCTTGCCTTCGTATTCGCCCAACGAGCGCGGGAACTCAAAGAGCTTCAGCACTTCCTCAAGCGTGACTGTTTCGATGCTCATGTCTTTCTTCAGTCCGGCAAAACGAGGCTTCTCTTCGGCTTCGGTATCGCCAATCTGTGCCACTGGGCCAAAGCGACCGACTTTCACATAGACATTCTTGCCCGTTGCAGGGTCTACGCCCAACAACTTCTCGCCGCTGAACTTACCCGAATTTTCAGTGGTGGAGACCACTTGCTTGTGGAAAACGCTATAGAAGTCCCGAATCATGGCGTTCCACTCGCGCTGGCCTTCCTCAATCTGGTCGAATTCCTTCTCCACGTTGGCGGTAAAGTTGTAGTCGATGATGTTCTCAAAATACTGCAACAAAAACTTATTGACCAACACGCCGACATCGGTAGGGATAAGTTTTCCTTTTTCTGCGCCAAAGGTTTCCTTGCCTTTCTTTTCAGTTATCTTATTGTTTTTCAATGTGATGATCTGGAATTCAAGCGTATTGCCCTTGATGTCGCCCTTGGTCACATATTCGCGTTTTTGGATGGTTGAGATGGTAGGAGCATAGGTGGAAGGACGTCCGATGCCAAGTTCCTCCATCTTCTTGACGAGACTGGCCTCGTTGTAACGGAACGGAGCGCGTGTGAAACGTTGCTGGGCTTCCATCTTCTCCATGTCCAATGGCATACCCACTTCGACAGGTGGCAGCAAGGCAGCGGCATCCTCCGTGGGCATATCATCATAACTCTCACGATACACCTTCAGGAAACCGTCGAAAAGGACGACTTCGCCCGTGGCGACAAACTGCTTTCCGTTGGTCGAAACGCCGATGTTGACATTGGTACGTTCCACCTGTGCATCAGCCATTTGTGAGGCGATGGTGCGCTTCCAAATCAACTCATACAGCTTGCGCTCGTCGGCAGTACCTTTCACCGTATGTTGGTCGAGGTAGGTCGGGCGGATGGCTTCGTGAGCCTCTTGTGCGCCCTTCGATTTGGTGTGGTATTGTCGCGTCTTGACGTAACCCTCACCATAGTTTTCGATGATTTCCTTTTTGGCCATGCCGAGGGCAAGCGAAGACAGGTTGACCGAGTCGGTACGCATATAAGTAATCTTACCGGATTCGTAAAGCTGCTGCGCGATGCGCATGGTATTGGCCACCGAGAAGCCAAGTTTGCGGGCAGCCTCCTGTTGCAAAGTGGAAGTGGTGAAAGGCGGTGCAGGATAGCGCACACTGGGTTTCTTCTCAATGCTGTCAACCTTGTAGGTGGCATTGATGCACGACTCCAAGAACTTTTTCGTTTCTTCCTCAGTATCAAAACGATGTGGCAACTCGGCAAGAAGGTTGTATTCCTGCCCATCCTTGACAAAAGAGAACTCTGCCGTCACGCGGAAAGCACTGCTTTGCACAAAGTTCTTGATTTCTTCCTCGCGTTCAACGATGAGACGCACGGCCACCGACTGCACACGGCCTGCCGAAAGAGCCGGCTTCACCTTCTTCCAAAGCAGTGGCGACAGCTCATAACCCACCAAGCGGTCGAGCACACGTCGCGCCTGCTGTGCATTGACGAGGCCCATATTGATGCTGCGCGGATTCTCAATGGCATGTTGAATGGCCGTTTTAGTGATTTCGTGGAAAACGATACGTTTCGTATCCTTTTTCTTCAAGTCAAGCACCTCATACAGATGCCACGAGATGGACTCTCCTTCGCGGTCCTCATCGGATGCAAGCCACACTGTGTCAGCAGATTTCGACAGTTTCCGCAATTCGGCCACGATACCTTTTCGGTCGTCCGGAATCTCATATTCTGGTTCAAAATCCTTGTCGATGTCGACACTCAATGTGTTTTTGTTCAGGTCGCGAACGTGTCCTTGGGTCGCCATGACCGTGTATTCTTTTCCAAGGAAACCAGCGATGGTTTTGCCCTTGGTGGGTGACTCCACAATCACTAAATTCTTTGCCATAGTCTTGATTATTTAGTTTTTGGGGGGTTAAAATCCCCTATTTTCGGGTGCAAAATTAGCAGAATAAAAGCGGACAAAAGAAATTTTTTTGAAAGTTTTTCTTATTTAATTGGTTATCAGAATTATAAAAACACCTATTTTTGCATTATGGAAAATCTACTAACCATTGCAAAAAAAGCAGCACTCAAGGCCGGAAAAGCCATCATGGAAGTGTATGCCACACCTTTTGAAGTCTACACCAAAGACGACGACTCGCCCGTTACGCAGGCCGATTTGCGAGCGAGCCACATCATCAAAGAGACTCTGGCACCTACAGGATTGCCTTTCGTCAGCGAAGAGGACTTGTCCCCCGACCGTTCCACATTTGAGCGATATTGGCTCGTCGATCCTTTGGACGGTACGGCGGAATTTGTGAAACGCAACGGCGAATTCACCGTCAATATTGCACTGATTGATAACAAACGGCCAGTGTTGGGAGTCATTTATGCGCCGGTGACTGAGACTTTATGGTATAACGATAACGACAAGGTATATAAAGACACGGGACACGGGACTTCTGCGTGTCTTTTGCCTCGCGTCCCACAATCTCACGTCTCGTGTCCATTTACGGTTTTAGTCAGCCGCTCGCATCGCACTCAGGAAGTAGACGATTATATTAATAAGGTATTGCGCCCCTCCCACCCCGACTTGGTGATTGACACGCAGGGCAGCAGCCTCAAGTTTGCCCGATTAGCCGAGGGCACTGCCGATGTGTATGTGTGCTACAGCAAAACGAAGGAATGGGACACTGCCGCTGCCGAAGCCATCCTATGCGCCTCAGGCGGCAAGGTGCTCCGCATTAGCGACGGGAAGCCTTTGGAATACAGCAAAATGGAATATCCCAACCCACCCTTTGTGGCGTGGGCAAAGGGAAAATAACGACAAGCTACTTTCAATACTTCGTTTTGTCCTGTTTCGCCTCCCATGTGCGGAAGGTCTTAATGGCCTCATCGCGCAGCAAAGGGATGAACGGCACTGAACGCTCTCCGATGTGTTGCTCCAACTCCTTGTAAATGAAGTCATCGGCAAAATCGATGGCGGCGGCATCCTTTTTGGTGTTGCCGTAATATATACGTCCAATCCGCGCCCAATAGATGGCACCGAGGCACATCGGGCAAGGCTCACACGAGGTGTAGATGATACAATCCGAGAGGTCAAAAGTGCCGAGTTTGCGGCAGGCTTGGCGGATGGTATTCACCTCAGCGTGGGCGGTAGGGTCGTTGTCGCGGGTCACGCTGTTGGCGCTACCTGCCACGATTTCGCCATCCCTCACGATGACGGCCCCGAAGGGACCGCCACCGTTTTTCACGCTTTCGTCGGCCAAACGGATGGCCTCGCGCATGAAGGTTTTATCTTGTTCTGTGATGTTCATAGGTGTTTGTTTAGAGCAGGGACTAACGTCGCCTGCTTATTGATTTGTCGTCCCTTCGGGCAGGGGTTTACACCACCTGCCTATATCGCTGTCGTCCCTTCGGGACTCCTTTATTTCCTATATCTCGCCTCCAATTCAGCACGATATTTCTCGGCAATACCTTTTGCCAAAGCCACTCCATCACCTTGAGGCTCAGCACTAAAATTGCCAAGTCGCTCACGCCACCATTGGCCTTCGTATTTGCAGATGCGGTCGTGGTAGGCTCTTTCATCAAAGGGCTGACCCGCTTCGATGGCGGCATCCACATCCTTGAAGAACTCCTTCCAGCGGTAGGCGTAATAGGTCGCGGTGAGGCCCGCCCAACCGCGGCTGGCGTATTCGTTGAGCAAGGCATCCTCCTCGCCCCAAGTGGTGATGATGTTGCGGGCGTTGCTCTCGAAGTAGTCCTTGTCTTCCTTGGTCGTGCCGATGGCGCGCGCGTCGCGAATCCAGCGTCCGACTAAGAAAGCACTTTCGGTGGCCAAAATCGCGTCGGTGTCGTCGAGGATGGTGGTCATGGTTTGCTCGATTTGGTGCAGCTTCTCGTAATCGCCTTCTGTATAGGCTTTCACGTAATCGGCGTAAAGGTCGCTGAAGTAGTTACCTAATAGCTGCCGTGTGATGTTCACCACGTCGAAGTGACGTGTGCGGGTGTTGACATCGGCAGCGAGCAGGTCGTCCAAGACATCCAGCAAAGTGATGTTGCTATATTTGTAGGTCGGAGCGACATAATATTGGCGATATTCCTTAATGTCGTCCATAGTCGGCCTTTGGTTGATGCGCACGGTCTGGCCCGGCGACGACACTTTATTATATATGCTGTCGGCCAACAGTTTCCAGGCAGCGCGCATATTTTGGTCTTCTTTACCTGCGCGTTGGTCGGCGAGACGTTCCACCCAAGCGTCCACGTCCTTGGTGAGCGGGTTGTCCCAAGCTTTCTCGAAAACATATTCATACATGAATGGGTTGCAGTCGAAACCCTCCAAAGTGGATCCGATGCCGACGAAATTGTCGCCACCTTTGGTGAAAGCGCGCTCAATCCTAACGTTCACAGTGTCAAGGTTTCCTGCCAGCATGGAGTTGCCGCCAAAGTTGCCAAGATAGCACCAAATGTAAGGCACTCCATAATAAGAATTCGTGCGCTCCCAAATCGGCTGACGTTCGCAGTAGTAGTCTAACAAGAGGCGTTTTTCCTTGTCAAATGAGGTGATGTAAGCCTCAATGCGGTTATCAATTTCCCAATACTGGCGCTCGTTCCAGAAGAGCCAAGTCATTTCGAGCCAAGTGGCTTCGGGGTCGGCAGCCTCCAACGACTCATATACCTGGCGGCTCACCCGACCAAGGTATTCAGGCTCCCAGCTCGGCGGAATCATCTCGTTGAAAATGTCTATGCCATAGATATGGTCAGTGCCGTAAAATTCAATTTCCTTCTCGATGAACTTCTTTTGTATCATGGGATACAACTCGCATTCGGGGTCGAGGAACTTACACCAGCAAATGCTGTCGAAGCCAGCCCAGTCGCCCAAGGAAGCCAAAGGCGCATCGGGATAAATCCTTGTGATGCAAGGTGGTACATGTCCTGCAAAGCCCGGCAACACAGGTTTCATATTGAGTTCGCGCTCGCGGGCCACGATTTGCTTTTGCAGTTCCTTTTGGTTTTCGAGCCACGACACGGGCAAAGGCCCTCCCCAGCGGTCAATGTTCTGCATTCGATGCCAAGGCAGGTGCGCCGGACCGGTGAAGTAACTGCGGATTTCCTCGTCGGTGAGGCCGAAATCGCTCCACACCTCGTACCAAACGGATTCTTGTCCCGTGATGGCCAAAGGCAGATTGATGCCATTAAGCGCCATCCAGTCGATGAAGTGCTCCCATTGTGACCAATTCCACCAAGGCAAAGTGTAACCGAAAGTGCAGTAATTCAGAAAGAAACGGTCAAGCACACGGGCACTCAGGCTGACTTTTTCAGTCACCTTGGGCATCGCGGCGGGTATCTGCAAAGGCTCTTCGATGAACCATGAATATTGCGCCTTGCAATAATATTTCAGGTAATGGTTCAGGCCAACGGCCATGCTGTTAGCGTTGTTGCCACGAATGACGAGGTTCTTGCCCTGTGTTTCAATTTCAAAGCGGTCGATGGTGTCAGCAAGTCGTTCAAGGACAATGCCTTGTGAATACTCAGGCACCACGCGGTTCACCAATCCGCGCATGGCAACGACTTCAGGGTCAGTTTCCTTTTTCGCGCATGAAGCGCAAAGCACGAGGCTTAATGCTGTGATTAAGTAGAGTTTTTTCATAATATAGTGATTTCAAATTTCCTCGATTTCTTCAGCGGTTAGTCCTGTAGTATTCAATAGCACCGAGAATATGTTCTAATCGGCTTCTGACTTTAAGCGGCTCTCTCATAGATTAGAATTTTATCTTGGTTGGCACTTTCGACGGCAAAAGGCAAAAGCATTCCTTCTTCAACAAGATCCACATCACGGTCGAGTAGTTTCTCAAGGTCGTTCCACATGCCGAAAAACTTCAGCCCAATAGGTTGTGAGCGATCGAGAACAACGAGAATATCGACATCGCTCAAGGGTGTTTCCTCGCCTCGGGCAAAAGACCCGAAAAGCCACGCCTTCAGCACAGGCTGGTTGGCAAAATATGCTGCAACAATTTGCTGTACTTGTTGTTTATCCATTTCAAACCAAATAGTTTCTGACCGCAAAGATACATTTTTTCCCGCAATTCTGTTTACTTTTCCAAAAAAGGCGTATTTTTGCAGCGGTTCTTTGGCGGAATTTTCCGCCGTTATTTTTCGAACTAAGAAGCGTTATGCTTTTCTTGTGAATGAAAACGTAGGAAATTTTCATCAAAAGAACAAGGATTGTGTAATGGTTCACGCTGTTTAGCGTGGGCTTTTATCCTTTCTTTTCTTTTGGGTTTTTCCTACGACCTTCATTCATAGATTGGTATATCAGTGCCACGCTTCTTTTGTAGACAATTGTCCTTTGAGGCATTGGGAAGGAGAATTAAAAGTTGCGCCCGTCACGTATTTAGGGATTAAAAATGAAAAAGACAAAAAAAGTATTTGCAATGCTGCTCTTTGTGTTATCGTTGACTACTTTAACTTCATGCAACAAGACCAATGAACAACTCATCATCGGCAAATGGGAATGTGTAACCGCAACCGTGACCATGGACGGCGAAACTGGAACCATACCTGGCATGGTCGGAGCGTTTTGGATTTTCGGTGCTGACGGAACTCTAACCGGTGAGTCAGCAGAAAATCCAGACCCTAACGCCAATGCTTCTTCCAATCCAGCAACTTATGTTGTGAAAGACAATCAAGTAACTATCACTGGATTAAATCATGCGGATGAAAGCCAAACAATCATTTACACCATAAAAGAACTGACTAACAGAAAGTTATTATTGGAAGCATCCGCAGAAGATCCTTCTTCTTCACATGTAATCTCCACATCAATGGAATTCAAAAGGTAATAGTCCAAACACCTCAAAAGAACACGACGAACCCGCAGGAAAACCTCTTGCGGGTTTTGTTTTATCGTATATAATCGATAAAATGACGAGAATCAGTTTCAAAAAACGTTCAAATCAAGGAAAATTTCACCGATAGCGCATTTTCCTACCATTCCAATCGCTTTATTTCCTAACTTTGCAATGGATTCTATACCGACTTTTGCAAGAAAACAATATTTAACAAACAGAATATCAATTAAATAAACAACAAATGGAAGAAAAAAAGAGACTCTTTGAGGAATTTCCTCCAGTGAGCACCCAGGAATGGGAAGCCGTCATTGAGAAGGACCTCAAAGGGGCAGACTACAACAAAAAACTGGTTTGGCGCACAGCCGAAGGCTTCAATGTGAGGCCCTACTATCGTGCCGAGAACCTCGCCGACATTCCATGGACAGGTCAGCAACCCAACGAGTTCCCATACGTCCGTGGCAACAAGCCCGAGGGCAACGAATGGCTCGTCCGTCAGGACATCATCGTGAAGGACGTGCATGAAGCCAACAAAACTGCCCTCAATGCCATCAGTCGTGGCGCGAACAGCATTGGCTTCAAGTTGGAGTACGACAAGGTTTACGACACCATTGCCATCTCGACACTGCTCAACGGCATCGACCAAAAGGCGGTGGAAATCAACTTCTTCAACAACAAGTACCATTTGCCGATACTTGAGATGCTGTCGAAGATTCCGGACATCAAGGGTTCGTTGAACTACGACCCGCTGACGCGCTACATCCGTCGCGGCGTGTGGTACATCAATGAGGGTGCCGATATGGAACTGGCATACATTGTGGTGAAAGCCGATATGCCTGATTTCCAGACTATTGGTATCAACAGCCACGTTTTCACTAATGCTGGAGCCACCATCGTTCAGGAGATGGCCTTCAGCCTTGCCGTGGGTGCCGAATATTTAGACAAACTCACCGAGAAAGGTCTCACCATCGATGAGATTGCTCCAAAGATGCGCTTTAATGTGGCAGTCGGACAGAACTACTTCATGGAAATGGCCAAGATGCGCGCTTACCGTCTGCTTTGGGCCAACATCGTGAAGGCATACGGCGGCAAGGAAGAGAACGCAAAGATGCACATCCACGCCAACAATGCTGAATTAGGTATGAGCCTTTACGATGCGTATGTGAATATGTTGCGCACCACCACGGGCACGATGTCAGCCGTCCTCGGTGGCGTCGATTCGTTCACTGTGATGCCGTTCGACACGCCGTTTGAAATCCCCACCGACTTTGCCGACCGTATCGCCCGCAACCAGCAACTCATCCTCAAGGAAGAGTCGCATTTCGACAAAGTCGCCGACCCCGCCGCAGGTTCCTATTACATTGAGAACCTCACCGAGAGCCTTGCCACAGCCGCTTGGGATTTGTTCAACAAAATCCAGGACGAAGGCGGCTATCTTGAAGCCGTCCGCAAGGGCATGATTCAAGGCCTCATCAAGGAAAGCGCCGCCAAGAAGTTCAGCAACGTGGCCACCCGCCGCGAGACCATCCTCGGCACCAACCAGTTCCCGAACTTCACCGAAACGATGAAGTTCACGCCAGAGGCTTGGGTGTTCGAAGCTGACGACCGCCGCGACGAGAAGGCCGAGGTCGAGACCATCGTCACCTTCCGCGCCGCGCAACAGTTTGAGCAACTGCGCTATACCACCGACGTTTATGCCAAGGATCACAAACGCCCTGTGGCTTGGATGTTCACTTACGGCAACCTCGCCATGCGCAAGGCCCGCGCCAATTTCGCCTCCAACTTCTTCGCCTGCGCCGGCTTCCAAGTCGTCGACAATCCGGGCTTCAAGACCTTGGACGAAGGCATCGCCGCCGCTCGCAAGGAGAAACCCGAAATCGTGGTCATCTGCTCCTCCGACGAGGAATATGGCGAAGGCAACGCCCTCAAGGTTTACGAGGAGTTGAAGAACGAAACCATAGTGGTGCTGGCCGGCAACCCCGAAGGCACCGCCGACATCCTAAAAGAGGCTGGCTTGAAGTATTTCATCCACGTCAAGAGCAATGTGCTTGAGACCTTAAAAGAGTTCCAAATGCAATTAGGTATAACAAAATGAATGCGGAATTAAGAATGCGGAATGCGGAATAAGGGCGAAGCCCAGCGTCGCATCGCGATATTCCGAATTCAGCATTCCGAATTCCGAATTAAAATAAGGAAAGGAATAATACGATGAAACCGAATTATAAAGACATCAATATCAACGCTATACCTAAGCATAGTGGCCTCATTTTGCCGAATGGCGAAAACTGGGAGACCCACGAACATATCATGGTGAAGCCTGCCTACACCGAGAAAGACCTCGAAGGCATGGAACACCTCAACTACGCCGCTGGCATTGCGCCCTTCCTCCGTGGACCTTACTCGACGATGTATGTGATGCGTCCTTGGACCATCCGTCAGTACGCTGGTTTCTCCACCGCTGAGGAATCCAACGCCTTCTACCGCCGTAACATCGCGGCTGGTCAGAAGGGTCTGTCCGTAGCCTTCGACTTGGCCACCCACCGTGGCTACGATGCCGACCACGAGCGCGTCATGGGCGACGTGGGTAAAGCAGGTGTGTCCATCTGCTCCGTCGAAGACATGAAGGTGCTGTTTGACCAGATTCCGTTGAACAAAATGTCCGTTTCCATGACCATGAACGGCGCTGTGTTGCCGATTTTGGCCTTCTATATCGTCGCTGCCTTGGAGCAGGGTGCCAAGTACGAAGAGCTGCAAGGCACCATCCAGAACGACATCCTGAAGGAGTTCATGGTGCGTAACACCTATATCTATCCGCCTGAGTTCTCGATGCGCATCATTGCCGACATTTTCGAGTTCACCTCGCAGAACATGCCGAAGTTCAACAGCATCTCCATTTCGGGCTACCACATGCAGGAAGCCGGTGCCACCTCCGACATCGAGATGGCTTATACCTTGGCCGACGGCTGGGATTACCTCCGCACGGGTGTCAAGGCCGGTTTGGATGTCGATGCCTTTGCGCCGCGCTTGTCGTTCTTCTGGTGCTCGGGCATGAATCACTTCATGGAGATTGCCAAGATGCGTGCCGCCCGTATGCTGTGGGCCAAGATTGTGAGCACCTTCAACCCGAAGAGCACCAAGTCGTTGGCCTTGCGTACCCACACGCAAACCTCGGGCTGGTCGCTCACCGAGCAAGACCCGTTCAACAACGTGGCCCGAACCTGTATCGAAGCTATGGGTGCCGCCTTGGGTCACACCCAGTCGCTGCACACCAACGCCTTGGACGAAGCCATCGCCCTGCCCACCGATTTCAGTGCCCGTATCGCGCGTAACACCCAAATTTACATCCAAGAAGAAACCAACGTTTGCCGCGTGGTTGACCCGTGGGCTGGCTCCTATTATGTGGAGTCGCTCACTCATGAGATTGCCCACCGTGCATGGAACCACATCCAAGAGGTGGAAGCTATGGGCGGCATGGCCAAAGCCATCGAGACAGGTCTTCCGAAGATGCGTATCGAAGAGGCTTCGGCCCGCAAGCAGGCACAAATCGACTCGGGTCGCGAGACCATCGTTGGCATCAACAAGTACCGCCTCGACCACGAAGACCCGATCGAGACCTTGGAAATCGACAACACCGCTGTTCGTGAGTCGCAGATCAAGCGCTTGAAGGAACTCCGCGCCAACCGCAACGAGGCCGACGTGCAGCGTTGCCTCGATGCCATCACCAAGTGCGCTGAGACACACGAAGGCAACCTTTTGGCATTGGCTATCGAAGCCGCCAAGTGCCGTGCCTCATTGGGTGAGATTTCGATGGCTTGTGAGAAAGTCGCAGGCCGTTATAAGGCAGTAATCCGTTCAATTTCAGGAGTATATTCTATGGAAACGAAAAACGATGCAAGATTTGAGGAGGCCTGCAAGATGGCCGACGAGTTTGCCAAGATGGAAGGCCGCCGTCCGCGTATCATGGTCGCCAAGATGGGTCAGGACGGTCACGACCGTGGCGCCAAAGTGGTGGCTACTGGTTATGCCGACATCGGTTTCGACGTCGACATGGGACCGTTGTTCCAGACTCCCGCCGAGGCTGCCAAGCAAGCCGTCGAGAACGATGTTCACATCATGGGCGTGAGTTCATTAGCCGCTGGTCACAAGACCCTCGTGCCGCAAGTCATTGAAGAGTTGGAAAAACTCGGTCGTCCCGACATCATGGTCACCGTAGGTGGCGTAATTCCCGCCCAGGACTACCAGTTCCTCTACGATGCCGGAGCTGTGGCCATCTTTGGTCCCGGAACGCCCGTCAGCGAGTCAGCCATCAAGATGCTGGAATTGCTGATTGCCGCGAGGAAAGCCTAAGGCTAAAGCAAAAAGGGGTTCACGATTGTGAGCCCCTTTTGTTTTCAGAAGGTGTATCCAAACGAAAAGTAAACCCCAAAGTGAGAGTAGTAAAGATTCGACCACTGGGCTGTCAGTGAGATGGGACCCAGCAGACTATTGTAGGAATATTTCAACCCCGTTCCTTGACGAACGGATTTCAGCATATAGTTTACGCCAGATTTTAAATCGTCCCAAAACACGGCCATATTGTACATGGCGGTCAGATAGTGCTTTCCGTAGAAATTGTATCGCAGGTCGCAGCGCAATATGCTGGAATTGTAATCTAATGACACCACAGTGGTTCTGCCAATGAAAGGCATTTGGTTATCAAAATGCATCCCAGGTGTATCGCCTCCACAAATGTTGTATAGGTTGAAATACGAACCACCACCTTCATATAAATAGCGTCCATAAATCTGGGGAATGATGGTAAACCTGCCATTGTTCGGCGTGATGTAGGATTGGAAATCATAGCAGATGTCTAAATACCTGCCTGTCGAGAATTCATCATGGTGTGAATCATAATAGAAATGGCTGCTCAGGTGCGACGAGATGCCGTGTTTGGCAAAATAGGTTTCATCGAGGTTGTCGTATTCAAAGTTGACGAAAGGCGAGAGCAGCCTGTTTTGTGCAAAAATGACAGAATCCCAAAAAGATTCACTATCGATTCCGGTCGGGTCGTAGGTAGTGCTGACATACGACACGCCAACGGCAGTGCTAAAGTTGAGCAAATGGAACTGCGAGATGTAGCCACTGACTTTTTGCTGCCTATAATGGAAGTTTATGGACTTGCCGTCGGCATTCAATATTCTGAAATGCTCGTTCCTATAATCGTAGGCGAGGCTGAAATTGGCTAACGACGGTTGGGAATAGGTATAGGTAAGATTAATCTTGGGATTGTAACTCAGTTTTACGCCGAAATTGAGTTTCGAGCCGCCAAACTTCTTCTCGTTCATGCCAAAGTTGAGCAATAAGGCGGCACCAGCCTCGGTGTCATAGCGCAAACCCAAGCCCACCACATGTGGCTTTGCGGGAGTAACACGAATGTTCAGGTCGTATGAATCGGAGAGTTCGTTTTTGTCATGGATGGAGTCGCATTCCTTGATATTGTAGGTGATTTCGTCGTAGCAGCCAGTGCCACGGAAAATATTGACGGCATGTTCGATGTCGTCCTTCGAATAGCGTTTCCCCAATTGGAGGCCACTCTTGCGTACCAGCCAACGGCTATCGCTATCACTCACGTTGTCGAAATTGATGGAATGAATCAACACATTGTCTGCCAACAGATTGTATGCCTTAGGCGCATGAAGTTCCTTTTTGACAGGATGACCAGCCTCTGTTTCAATGTATTGCTTGATGGCCAACAATTGGTCGTGGTATTGCTGCGCCTTTTTGTAGCCTCTGCCCACCAACGTGTCGATGGCCTCTTGCGTGAAGCTGAGCATACCAAAACCTTGTATGTCGGGGACGATGTGCACATTGCAGAGTTTGCGGTTCTCCTCGCGCTTGCCGCTGGTGCTGTTGGTGACCAAGCGTCCGAGCAGTTGGGGCAGCGATTGGATGTCGTCGCGGGTGATTTTCTTCTCGCTGGTAACTTCAACGCCGATGATAATGTCGGCACCCATCTCGCGAAGCACGTCGGCGGGAAAGTTGTTGACCAAGCCGCCATCGACAAGCAGCATATCGCCAATGGCGACGGGCGAAAACACGCCTGGGATGGCCATGCTGGCCCGCATTGCAGTAGGCACAATGCCGTTGCGCAACACGACTTCTTCACCCGTGACAATATTAGTGGCCACGCAAGCAAAAGGAATGGGCATGTCGTTGAAGTCCATTTCCTCCTGATAACCAATGCACAAGTCGTTGAAGAGGTTGACCAACGAACTGTTGTTGACGTAAGCACTCGGCAGGCTATTGATGAACTTGGAATTGGGGTCATTGTCGAGGAGGCTCTCAAGGCTGAACGGAATGTTGACCAACATAGTGCTACTGCGTTTGCGGCTTTCCATCGACATAGTCGAGCGGTCGAGTTGGTTGCCGATATACTCGCCCCAATTGATGCTGGCGATGAGTCTCTGCATCTCGTCGGGCGAGTAGCCCATGGCATAAAGGCCGCCGAGAATGGAGCCCATGCTGGTGCCCGCCACATAATCGACGGGGATGCCCATCTCCTCAATATATTTCAGCACTCCGATATGCGATGCGCCTTTGGCACCGCCGCCACCAAGCACCACACCGACTTTCGGACGTGGAGAACGAATAAGTTCGTTTTGGGCTTGAAGCATGAAAGAAGCGGCTAAAGCTATGATTAAAAGACAGATTTTCTTCATATCATTCTGAATTTGACAATAATAGGCGGCAAAAATACGGTTTTTCCACAAACCAATCCATTTGTTGTCCCAATTTGCACAAAAAAGAAGGCCGCCCGAAACGAGCAGCCTCCGTTATCAAATAGTCCGATTGGACGGTGAAGCAAATTACTTCTTCAGTTTGCCCAAGCGAGCCGTCACCTTATAGGTGGTCTTTGAATAGATGTCAGTGCCGAGAATCGGGGCGTGACGATGGGCTTCCACTTGAGGATAGATAACCACATCGTAGCCGGGGTTCTTCTTCATCATGTTGAAGAGAGCGTAATTGGCTCCGCTCTCAATTCTGGTGCCGATGACGGGGATCATGGTGCCAAAATCAGGAGTGGTGGCCGACTCTTTGTCACCAAAGAGGTGCTCCCAGTCAATACCAATGACGCGGACGACAGTAGCCTCGCCTGTCACTTGACCTGAAAGGTCAAAGTCGGCAGCATGATACTGAACATAGGCCTGGGCTTCCTTCACATTGTGACGGTAAACATTGCAGCTGGCCAAAAGGAAGCAGGCAGCGCAAACGAACAATAAGCTAAATTTCTTCATAATAATTGAAATTTAAATGGTTAATAATTAGTTGATTAAGTTCAATATTCGATAAATCATTTACCTTTATTATTCGAACTCAGCGCAATGCTGCCATAAACGGCATGTGAAGTGCAAACGCCACCGATTTCGATATAATTAAAGAGCTTCAACGAAAGGCCAACGCCATAGTTGAAATGGTTGTTGATGGTTTGACGCTTGTAATCGTGGTAGATGGAACGTCTCTCGTAATCCACATTGATCGTGCTGCAATCCGTCAATCCCGTGGTCTCGTTGCTGTAGCCAATCATGGGAGTGATGAACAGCCAATGCGTGACAGGAACCTTGTAACCCAAATTAATGGTCAAGGCGGTGTGGTCATGATACACGACTGGAGAAACCTTGTTGCTCCAACGATGTTCAGGACTTTGATAGATAAAATCAAGATAAACACCTGACAATGTGAGGTTTGCTCCAATTCCTAAACCTGCATAGGTCTTGTCGATTTGACCTTGGCCTAAGTGATAGCCCACAACACCGAGGTTGAGGCCGATGCTTGCATTATTACGGCTGTACGCGAAGTCGAACCACTGAGCTTTGGCCGTACCCATCGTCAAAGCAAAGAGAGCTAAAAGAATGATTGATTTTTTCATCGTGATGATTTTAATTTGTATGTGGCGGCAAAAATACAGCTTTTTTCATTTCGCTGCCTAATTTTTTTTCGATTCGAAAAAACAGAGGATGTGTCCAAAACAGACACACCCTCTTTTGCATAATATAATAAGGTGTAATTACATCATCAGGAACGACATCATCACACCGGCTGCCACTGCCGAGCCGATAACGCCCGAAACGTTCGGGGCCATGGCGTGCATGAGCAGGTGGTTCGACGGGTCGTACTTCTGACCTTCCACTTCGACGACGCGGGCGCTATCCGGCACAGCCGAAACGCCAGCAGCACCGATCATCGGGTTGATCTTCTCCTTCAAGAAGAGGTTCATCAACTTGGCACCGAGCAGACCGCCAGCGGTGGCCACGCAGAATGAAGCAGCACCGAGGATGAAGATCTTGATGGAGCTCGAGGTCAAGAACACGGAGGCCTGCGTTGAGGCACCCACAGTGAGACCCAAGACGATGGTCACGATGTCAATCAACGGATTGGAGGCGGTGTTCTGCAAACGCTTCACCACGCCCGACTCCTTGATGATATTACCGAAGAACAGCATACCCAATAGCGGCAGAGCCGTGGGGCTGATGAAGGTGGTCAGGATGAGGCCGACGATGGGGAACATGATCTTTTCGGTCTTGTTCACCATGCGCGGGGCACCCATCTTGATGAGGCGTTCTTCCTTGGTGGTCAGCAGGCGGATGATAGGCGGCTGAATCACGGGCACCAAAGCCATATAGGAATAGGCTGCGATGGCGATAGGTCCGATGAGGTTGCGCGTGCCGTTCATGCCGTTGGCCAGACGCGAGGACAGGAAGATGGCGGTAGGACCGTCGGCACCACCGATGATACCGATAGCGCCAGCTTCACGCAGGTTGAAGCCGAGATACAAGGCACCGATGAAGGTGATGAACACACCCAACTGAGCGGCAGCACCGAGAATCATCAGTTTCGGGTTGGCAATGAGCGACGAGAAGTCGGTCATGGCACCGATGCCCAAGAAAATCAAGGGCGGATACACACCCGAGGTCACACCAAAATACAAGTAGTTCAACACACTGCCCTTCTGATAAAGACCCGTCTGGAGGTTCAACTCGCCGCTTTGGAACACGCTCGTCATCAAGCCTTTCACGCCTTCGATGTCGTTGTTGACCAAGCCATAATCAGCCATGTTCAGATGCTCGACCTGCTT
>CACZNA010000042.1:0-21779 GCA_902782455.1 uncultured Bacteroidia bacterium
TTCAACCACAAAATTACTGAAAATCAATAATATGTGCAACTTTTTATCCATTTATTCCGCTCTCTTTTCCCTCTTTTCTAATTCCGCCAACGGGTGTAAATAATAACTCTGTATTCCTTTTTCTCAGTACTTGGTACAAATCTGAATTTTGGATTGGCTTGGGGGAATGAAGGCAAAGCGGTAATGCGCGACATCAGTCCATTGTGAAACTGCTCGGCAACTTTTTCACCAAACAAGGTTGCTCCATACATTTCTATGGTATGAAGGTTGTCGAAAAAACGCTGTTGGATAAGCAGTCGCGGTTTCGTAGGAGATTTGTTTCCTATATATTTTCTGCCCACCATTGCAAATGCTTTTGGTTGAACTCTTCTAAAGTCATGCTCCCCGATCTTTCAGCCCTTCTGATTTCGGCCACAATATCTTCTTCGGTCACTTCCACATTTGGGTCGGGGAAAAGCCAGTTGATTTTCTTTGTTTGGGTGGTTGCCATAGTTCTTAAATTTCCGCAAAATTACAAACTTTTCTGGATTTGAAACATTATTCCAACTTCTTTCTTTCCCGATGTCGCTTGGGCTGTTGCTCCTCTTTGGCTTCAGGCTCCGCTTCAGCAGAAGTTTCAGTCGGGGTTTCTTCGGGCGCGACTTCGGGTGCAGCCTGCGGCATTTCGGCTTCAATGCGGCGGAAAATGTCGTCCTTGTCGCGGGGACGAGCCTCGTCATACCACTTGAAGCCTTGCAAATAACGCGACGATTCGTTCAGGTCGTTTTCAGGATACATGGTCTCGCTGATGCCTTTGTACGACTTGATTTTCGAAATGCTGTTGTCCTGCATCTCAATGACCATGGTTTCTGACTTGGCCACATCGATGCCAATGGTGCCACCGTCGTCGTCGCGAATCCAATAAAGTGACTCGGCGGCAGTGCCGTCTATGTTGACTCGGTGGATGTTTCCGTTCTTGAAAAACGAGGTGATGTCGGTGCCCTTGATTTGGTTGAAGCCCTCAATCGAGTCTTGCGTGACGATGAATCCGTTGCCTTTTTGTAGCACAAAGTCGATGCTTTCACCATTGGTTTTGATGTCGATTAGGTCGCCCGTCATTTGACTGTCTTCAGTCCAAAGGACGGGAGCGACGCGCATACGGATAGTGGAGTCGGACATGAGGTAGGTCATGGTGTCGCATCTGCCTTGCATGTCTGATTTGTAGAACCTTACGTTGCGCCTGGCGATGAGTTTCTTCAGCTCTTCCTTCTCCTTGTCGAAGTGGAAAAACAATGTGTCGCTGTGGATATAAAGCGAGTCGCCGCTGTCGTAATAAATGGCGTATGCGCTGTCGGTGGCAAAGGAGAAGTCTTTGTGCTCCCAAAGTTCTGCGTAATCGCCGCGCATGATGACCTTATTCGAGGTGTCGATCATGTCCACGCGGTTGTAGGCCTTGGCTAAGCCAATGTTCCGGTCGTAAAGAATCGAATCGGAACGCATGAATTGGGTCTCATTGTGCATGAAAGGTCTCTTGTCGAGAAACACAAGGTCTTCATCCACAAGGTAATAGCCATGCTCGCCATCCAAAACGTTCTCCTTGTTAATGATGGTCGTCGGTCCCCAAAACCACATCTTCTCAATGCTCGTGTTATAGAACAAAGTGTCGGTGTACATTTGGTATTTTGGGCTGGTGACTTCCACTTTTTCGAAAAACGAAAACTCCTTAATGTCGTCGCGGTAGTAACCGATGCAGCTGATGAGGGTCTTGTCGCCTCTGTAGGTGGTCGCGCTGTCGGGATAGCAGGCCAAATGCAGGTTGCGGTCGTAGGTCAGATACTCGGTGTAAAGCGTCGTGGAGTCATCCATCAGTTTCACGTTGTCAAAAAACTCGGCAAAACGGGTGTCGCCGTTGTAGTTCAGCAGGTCGCTAAAGATTTCCACGCTGTCGTTGACGATGATGTGGACGTTTTGGTAAGCGTCGAAGCTGTTGTTTTTCTCGTAAAAATAGGCACTATCACAGAAAAAATACGCCGAATCGTGGCGTATTTTTACATGTCCTATGAGCCGTTGCATGTCGCCTTGGCTCTTTGAATAGGTGGCTTTGTCGTAATGCTCGATGTGGACGCGGGTTTTCTTGCGTTGCACGGTGTCTTGCTCTTGGGCCACAACAGATTGCGTCGTGAGCAGCAACGACAAGAATGCTATGAGAAGCCTGCAATTCATCTTTGTCGTACAACGGTTCAGCGTCCGCTTTCGTGCGTTTATTTTCCGAACAAATCGCCTACGTTTGGTGCGTTTTGGGCAGCCTCCGAAGCCTCAAAGTAAGGCATCTTGTCGAAGCCAAACATGCTGGAAATGATGTTGTTGGGGAAACGACGCAAGTAGGTGTTGTAAGTCTTGGCAGTCTCATTGAACTTTCTGCGGGCATTGGCGATGGAGTTTTCGCAGCTCTCCAACTTGCTTTGCAGGTCGAGGTAGTTTTGGTTGGCTTTCAAGTCGGGATACTTTTCAATCGTAACCAACAGTCTCGACAGCGCGCCCGACATTTCGTCTTGAGCGGCTTGGAAAGCCTTCAAATTCTCTTCGGTGAGGTTGTTGGCATCAAGGGTGACTGAAGTGGCCTTGGCACGTGCCTCAACGACTGCTGTGAGTGTACCCGCCTCATATTCAGCGTAATTCTTCACCGTGGCGACAAGGTTAGGGATGAGGTCGGCACGTTGCTGATATGCCGTTTGGACGTTGCCAACTGCTTGTTCCACAATCTCTTGTTTCGAGACCAATCCATTGTAGATGCGCATACCCCAGAGGAAGGCCAACACTACGATGGCAATGATTGCAATAATACCTTTTTTCATGATTTTGATGATTTTATGTGTTAAACTTTCTGACTCAATGTAACAGCCTGCAAAGGTATTGAAATTTTTTCGTAATTTTGCCGTTTACAATTAATGTTTTAATCGAATTTGACAAATGACTGACAATCAGAATAAAAACGAAGATATTCTCCAAGACCAACAGGTGTTTAACCGTGGCGGAAAGCTGACAGAAGAGTATAATCCGGGGCAGAAAGTGCTGTGTTGCAGCCGTTGCAAGCTCAACGACTTCGACTGGATGAAGGATTATGAGAACCAAGAGGTGGAAGGCAAAGTATGTCTTGCCGAGGTGCGTTTCAAGAACGACCGCAAGGACTTTTTCCTCTATCCCGAAGACCTCGACCTTGAGGTTGGCGAGATGGTGGCCGTTGAAGCTGCCATTGGACACGACATCGGAATCGTCACCTTGTTGGGCGACATGGTGGAACGTCAGATGAAGCGCAAGCGTTTTCGTACGCCGCGTGAGGAGATGAAGAAAATCTATCGTCGCGCCAAGACCAACGATGTGGAAAAATGGCTCTCTGCCATCAAGTTGGAAAACAGCACTTTGGCCCGCACTCGTACCATCGCCGACAACCTCGGATTGGAGATGAAACTCAACGACGTAGAGTATCAAGGTGACAAGACGAAGGCCATTTTCTATTATACCGCCGATGGTCGCGTCGACTTTCGCGAGCTTATCAAGAAGCTGGCTGAGGAATTTCATGTGCGCGTTGAGATGCGCCAGATTGGTGTGCGTCAGGAGTCGGCCAAATTGGGTGGCCTTGGTTCGTGTGGCCGCGAGTTGTGTTGTGCCTCATGGATTAGCAATTTCCAATCGGTGACCACGGGTGTGGCCCGTGTGCAGCAGCTGTCGCCCAATCCGCAAAAACTGGCTGGCATGTGCGGCAAGCTGAAATGTTGCCTCAACTATGAATATGAGGCCTACGTGGAAGCATTGAAGGAATTCCCCGATACCAACATCGTGCTGAAATTCAAGGCCGGAGATGCCGTACACCAGAAAAACGACGTGTTCAAAGGCATCATGTGGTATTCCTACAAGACCGACCGAGGCAACATCATGGCGCTTCCTATCAAGCAAGTCAATGAAATCATTGCACTGAACAAGAAAGGGGAGAAGCCTGAGAAAATGGAGGATTACGCAGTCACGAAAGAAACCCATACCAACACTAACGAAGGTTACGGAGAGGCCGATTTGAAGAAGATGAGCGATTAATGAGGTGATGTGATGAAAAACATAAAACTTTATATATTAACCATTTGTGTCGCTATATTGACCAGCTGCACCAGTCACTCGTTCAATAAGCGCATGGTCATTCCCGAGGCCGAATGGCCCGTTGAGCATCGTGTCGCTTTTGATGTTCCCATCGATGACACTATCAATGGATACGTCTTTGGCATGGAGTTGCGCCATTTGGAAAACTACCGCTATAGCAACCTCTTCGTGTTTCTCCACACCACTTTCCCCAACGGCAGCATTACCCACGACACGATTGAATGTACGCTTGCCACACCCGAAGGCCGCTGGATTGGCAAGGGTAGCGGAAGTATGCGCGACCTGCATATCCCGCTTAACGAGAACCTGCATTTCCCGATTTCCGGCATCTATCATTTTGAGATTGAACAAGCCATGCGCGAACCTGTGTTGAAGGGTGTGGCCGATATTGGAATATTCGTTGAAAGACAATAAGTTATGAGTAATAACAAGAAAAAGAAACCTGCAAACGTCAAATCACACGCCATCCGTAACCTTTGGATTCTTTTCGGAGTGCTGCTGGTGTTGGTCGTATTGTTCTTCATCTTTGTGGCTGTCGGCATATTCGGCACCATGCCAACCTTTGAGGAATTGGAGAATCCCAAGACCAACCTTGCCACGGAGATAATCTCAGCCGATGGAAAAGTTTTAGGCACCTATTATGTGGAAAACCGCAGCAACGTCCGTTATGCCGAGTTGTCGCATTATATGCCTGAAGCCTTGATAAGTATTGAAGATGAGCGTTTTACAGAGCATTCAGGCATCGACGAGCGTGCTTTGGTTCGTGTGGCTTTTGGCGTGTTGACGGGTCGCAAGAAAGGCGGCGGTAGCACGATTACCCAACAGTTGGCCAAGAACTTGTTTCCTCGTGGGGAAAACTTGAGCACCCCGAAACTTGTATTGCGCAAATTCCAGGAATGGATTACCGCTACCAAGTTGGAGTACAACTATTCGAAGGAGGAGATTGTGGCCATGTATCTCAACACCGTGTCGTTTGGCCATAACGCATACGGCATACGCTCGGCGGCCAAGACCTTCTTCGACAAGACACCGAAAGAGCTTAATATTGAAGAATGTGCGCTGATGGCTGGCGTGGTGAATGCTCCAACGCGTTTTAGTCCGGTTCGCAATCCTGAGCGCGCTTTGAGCCGTCGTAACCTTGTGTTGCAAAAGATGGCCGATAACGGTTACATCACCCAAGCCGAGTGCGACTCCATCTCCTTGATTCCCATCGATATGACGCACTTTGGCGTGATGGACCACAACAGCGGTCAGGCCACCTATTTCCGTGAGTTCCTTCGTGGCGTACTGACCGAATGGGCCAACAATACCACTCGTGCCGATGGCAAGCCTTACAACATTTATCGTGACGGCCTGCGCATCTATACCACCATCGACTCTCGTATGCAGCGTTATGCCGAAGAAGCCGTTCGCGAGTTTATGGGCGGTGAGCTCCAACCCATGTTTTACAAGCATTGGAAAGGCCAGAAGAACGCACCCTTCTCCAATGTTACTGCTGACGAAATCGACCATATTTTGGAGACTTCGATGAAGCGCTCCGACCGTTATCGCATCCTGAAAAACGAGGGCAAGAGCTTGGATAGCATCAAGGCCGAGTTCGACCGGCCAGTGCGCATGACGGTTTTCTCGTGGGACGGCCCCATCGATACGGTGATGAGTCCAATGGATTCCATCCGTTATTACAAGTGGTTCTTGCAGGCCAGCCTGATTTCGATTGAGTCGCACACGGGTCATGTGAAGGCCTACGTCGGCGGCTTGGACTACCGTTTCTTCAAATATGACCATGTCACGCAGGCAAGACGCCAGGTGGGTTCCACTTTCAAGCCGTTCCTATATTCGTTGGCCATGCAGGAAGGCGAGTACACACCCTGCACGAAAATTCCTAACATCCAATACAACATCCAGCTTGAGGACGGAAAGTTTTGGTCGCCAGGCAATTCCGGAGGTAACATCGGCGAAGAAATCACCTTGAAATATGCGCTTGCCCAGTCCAACAACTGGATTTCGGCCTACCTGATGAACCAGTTTGGCCCCAATGCTGTCATTGGCATGGCAAGGCGCATGGGCGTGGAGTCGCCGATTGATGCGGTTCCTGCTATCTGCCTGGGTGTCTGTGATTTAAAGCTGATAGAGATGGTTGGGGCAATGAGCACTTTCGCCAACCAAGGTGTCTATATCAAGCCCATATTCATCACGCGCATCGAGGACAAAAACGGCAATGTCATCCAACGTTTCAGTTCCGAGGAGTCGGAGGCCATGAGTGAGCTGACGGCCTATAAGATGGTGGAGTTGATGAAGGGTGTGGTGCAAAGTGGTACGGGTATCCGCTTGCGGTCGTACTATGGTTTCAACAATCCTATTGCGGGCAAGACGGGCACGACACAGAAACAAAGCGACGGCTATTTCATGGGCATCACTCCCGACTTGACTACCGGGGTGTGGGTGGGTGCAGAAGACCGTAGCGTCCACTTCCGCTCGACGCAATTGGGACAAGGCTCACATACGGCTTTGCCGATTTGGGCTATGTATATGAAAAAGGTGTACGCCGACAAGAACCTTGGCATCAGTCAGGGTGACTTCCCCAAACCTAACATTCCTGGCCTCGACCTTAACTTCGACTGCGACAGTTACGAAAATGTCGAAGGGGTTGAGTATATTGATGAATTTTAATTGATTAGCTATGACTTCAAACTTCGTGGATTACGTCAAGATATTCTGTCGCTCTGGCAAGGGCGGTGCTGGTTCATTGCATTTTCGCCGTGAGAAATACATTCCCAAAGGCGGTCCCGATGGCGGCGATGGTGGTCGTGGCGGCGATGTCATCATGCGTGGCAACGCCCAACTGTGGACGTTGCTTCATCTTCGCTACACCAAGCACCTCTTTGCTGGCGATGGTGTGCCTGGAGGCAAAAACCAGCTGACAGGCGCGGCAGGCGATGATATTTACATTGACGTGCCGTTGGGTACGGTCGCTTTTCATGCCGATGACCACACCCAAATAGCTGAAATTACTGAAGACAAGCAGGAAATCGTGCTGCTCAAAGGTGGTCGCGGCGGCAAGGGGAATGCGTTTTTCAAAACCGCCACATTGCAAGCACCCAAGTTTGCCCAACCTGGCGAACCTGCACAGGAAGACTGGATTACTTTGGAGTTGAAGTTGTTGGCCGATGTCGGTTTGGTCGGTTTCCCCAACGCGGGCAAATCCACTTTGTTGTCGGTCGTTTCAGCGGCGAAGCCTGAAATCGCTGACTATCCTTTCACAACATTGGTTCCCAATCTTGGCATTGTCAGCTATCGCGACCATCGCAGCTTTGTCATGGCCGACATCCCTGGCATCATCGAAGGAGCAGCCGAAGGCAAAGGGCTGGGAATTCGTTTCTTGCGCCACATCGAACGCAACTCAACCTTATTGTTCATGGTGCCAGCCAACACAGAAGACGTAAAAAAGGAATACGACATCCTGCTCAACGAGTTGAAAAAATACAACCCCGAACTATTGGATAAAGACCGCATCTTAGCAATCACCAAATGCGACCTCGTAGATGACGACCGCATCAAGGAAATCAAGCGACATCTGCCCAAGAAAGTGCCGCACGTGTTCATCAGTTCTGTCATCGGCAAAGGCATCAACGAGCTGAAGGACCTGATTTGGTTGACTTTGAATAAAGGGGATGAAAATGAAGGTTGGTAGTAGGCTTACTTGAATTCGTATTTGACACTTTTCAGATTTTTTGCATCCACTCGACGAAGCCAAATGACATAATAACAATAATCTTCGAAGCAAACATTGGGTGTTTTCTTTTCAACAACTTCAGTTAAACTATAATGATAGTTTCTCCATTTATCCAATAATGACTCGTACCACGTTCGAGGGCGAGTATAGTAGTCTATAGTAAAAACAACCTGATTAGTTGACTCTTGCAAATTGTCATTTTTAACCCTCACTATCATTCGAACATCTTTTTTGAATCTATTGGCATTTGCATCTATATAAACGTTTTCTAACGGAGGATCTTGATTATAATATTTATCTAAACAATAGTGCGGATAGACATGAACGGAATCCAAGCCGTATTTGTCAGCCAAAAGATACCATGTCCCTGAATCAAAATTTGAAGTATATGTCATACGGTGAGAAGGAATCATTCGATCCAAAACAGTAATCCCTCCTGAATCCACCATTTTTTTCAGTAATACATCGTTATTGTTACTCTGTTTTTTGGCTGCAACTACAGCAAGTGCTGAGTCCACTAAAAACAAGGCAAACAATAGAATCATTATAACACTTTTGACTACAGATAAGTATGGTCTCAAAAATTCATCAATAAAACGAATCTTGATGATACCATAATTGTCAAACAAGAATCTCAATAATAAAACAAGAGACAAGGCCTCAGTGAAAAACAAAGCACGATCCCAAGGACAGCTGAAAACCAAATTGAAAGCGATAATGCTCCATCCTAATGACAGCAATAAAATGGAGTTGTTTTTCGCCCATGCTTTAACTACCATTTTGTTTTTTATCCAACCCCAAACAAAAACGGCCAGAAACATCCATAATGTCTTGTACTTTACGATTTCTGGAACGAGATTATGTAATAAATAGTGCAAGTCAAATAAATGACGATCTATTCCAGTTTCATTTGTTAGTCTTTCGAAATTGCCAGGAGCGAATAACAGAACTATGGATCCTATCGCAAATCCAATCACAAATGGAACAACATTCCCTTTAAACTCTTTGATATGAAATGCATAATACACTACAAATGCACCACAAATAGAGGCACAAGTGATGAATTCTGTAGCGGCAAAGATGGACATAAAAAACAATCCCAGTTTTCCAACAACACTAAAGTTATCAGCTTTGTGTTTTTGGAAAAGCCACAGAAAAATAAAAGTCAAAGTGTTTGCCCATAAATAGGTTGTTGATGCAGCTGTCCAAAACAGGGTTTCACATGGGATCGGACAAAGAAACCAGAATAACAAAGCAAACAACAAAACACAGAAAACGAATTTTTCTTTCCTATCACTGATCAGCTTTCCACAAACCATTATCCACAATGCAAAAAACAACGTGTTTACAATGTCGAACCATATTCTATTGTTCCCCAATACCCCACAAAATAAATACTGGGATGCTACAGAAAACAAACGTCCTCCATAAGTAAAGTAGAACATCTTAGAATGTTCAAAAACGTCCAAAAGGGTGGAAACGCCATAATTCATATAAAGGTCGTCTCCCATAAAAAAACCACAATAGCAAATGATAAAAAAAGCAGTTATGATAATCAAAATGGCGATATATTCAAGCCATAATAGTTTCTTTGATTCAATCATATTTGTTCTGTTTTTATTATGAGTTTAGCCGGCATAAACATACGTATTAGGTCTGCATTTATTAAAAGAAAAACTAATTAGAACTCATATTTAACACTTTTCAGGTTTTTGGCATTTTCCCGTTTAAGCCAAATGATATAATAACAATAACCTTCAAAACAGCAATCAGGCTTATCCACTTCAACAGTCACAGTTCGGTCATACTGATAATTGCGTCGTTTATCCAACCATGATTTGTACCATTTTCGAGGTCGAGTATAGTCTATTGTGAAAACAACTGGATTACTTGATTCTTGCAAGTTTTCATTTTCAATTCTCACTATCAAACGAACTTCTTTTTTAAATCTATTGTTGTCATTGATTTCGACATAGACGTCTTCTAACGGAGAGACTTGATTATAATACTTATCTAAGCAATAGTATGGATAAACATGTACGGAGTCCAAACCATATTTGTCAGCTAAAGGCTCTGCTTCCCAATCCCAATAACCTGGAACAATTGCCATGCGATGATTGGAATTAATTGGATTCAACGCAACAATTCCACCTGATTCAACTATTTCTTTCAGCATAATATCATTGTTTTTCTTCTGGGTCTTAGTCTCAGCTACCGCAAACATTGAATCCACTATGAATGAAACAAACAATAGAATTATTAAAGTATTTCTAACAATGGATAAACTGCGGCTTGGAAACTTATCAATAAACCGAGTCTTGATGGTGACATAATTGTCAAACAAGAATCTCAAAAACAGGACAAGAGACAAGGACTCAGTAAAAAACAAAGCGCGATATGAGCCGGGTTTAAAGACAACACTATAAGCAATAACGCTCCATCCCAAAGACAGCAACAAAACAGAATTGTTTTTCACCCATGTTGTAACTACCACTTTGTTATTAATCCACCCTAAAACAAAAACAACCAGAAATATCCATAATACTTTATATGTTACTATTTCTTGAACAGAGTTCTGTAACAAATAATGGATAGTAGATTGTAGATAAGCATGAATAGAGATCGTCTCCCTCCCCCAAGCTCTTTCAAAATTGCCAGGAGCAAACAACAGCACCATGGATCCTATGGCGAATCCAACCACAAGAGGAACGGCATTCCTTTTAAATCTTTTGATGTGAAATGCATAATACACCACGAATGCACCACAAATAGAGGCACAAGTTATGAATTCTGTAGCGGCGAAAAATGACATTATAAACAATCCCACTTTTCCAACGGCACTAAAGTTGTCATCTTCATACTTATGGAAAACCCATAGGAAAATAAAAGTCAAAGTGTTTGCCCATAAATAGGTTGTTGATGCGGCAGTCCAAAATAAGGTTTGATTTGGAGCAGGACATAGAAACCAAAACAACAAGGCAAACAATAAAACACAGAATACGAACTTTTCTTTGCTGTCACTGATCAGCTTTCCACAAACTATTATCCACAATACAAAAAACAATGTATTTACAATAACAAACCATATTCTGTTGTTGCCTAACACCCCACTGAACAAGTATTGGGACACTACGGAAAACAAACGTCCTCCATAGGTATAGTAGAACATCTTAGAATGTTCAAAAACGTCCAATAGGGTGGAAACGCCATAATTCATAAAAATGTCGTCTCCCATAAAAAAGCCACAATAACTAATGATAAAAAAGGCAATTACAATCATCAAAACTGCTACATATTCAAGCCATAAAAAACTGTTTGATTTAAGCATACTAATCTTCTTTTTATGTTATTAACACTTTGCATAATATAGAAAGGCCCTTATTCGAACTCGTATCTGACGCTTTTCAGGTTTTTGGCATTTTCCCGTTTAAGCCAAATGATATAATAACAATAACCTTCAAAACAGCATTCTGGCTTATCCACTTCAACTGTTACAGTCCGGTCATACTGATAATTGCGCCATTTATCCAACCATGATTTATACCACTTTCGAGGTCGTGAATAGTCTATGGTAAAAACAGCAGGGTTGCTTGACGCTTGTGACTTTCCATTTTCAATTCTCGCTATTATGCGAATTTCTTTTGCAAATCTATTATTGTCATTTATTTCAACATAAATGTTTTCTAATGGAGAATCTTTATAATACTTTTCTAAACAATAGTACGGATAAACATGTACGGAATCCAAGCCATATTTATCGGCCAAAGGCTCAGCTAACCAATCATGATAAAAATAAGAAGTAAATGCCATGCGATGAGACGAAATCATTCGATCTAACGCAACAATTCCTTCTGATTCTACTATATCTTTCAGTAGTGCATCGTTATTATCACATTGTCTTTTGGTTTCAGCTACAGCAAATACAGAATCAACCATAAACAAGCCAAACAATAGTATAATCATAACAATTCTGACGATGGATAGGTTGTGACTTGGAAACTCTTCGATAGACCGAATCTTGAGAATGCCATAATTGTCAAACAGGAATCTCAAAAATAAGACAAGGGATAAAGATTCAGGGAAAAATAAAGCGCGACTTGCTGGTCTAAAAACTACACTGAAAGCAACGATGCTCCATCCTAAGGACATTAAAACTATAGAGTTGTTTTTTACCCATGCTTTAACAATAGTTTTGTTACTTATCCAGCCCCAAACAAAAACTATCAGCAACAACCATAATGCTTTATATTTTACTATTTCTTGAATGGGATGATGTAATAAATACTCTATATTACCGAAAATGGAGATTCCAGACCCCATACTAGCCCTTCCAAAACTACCAGGAGCAAACAAACATAACAAAGAACCTATGGCAAATCCAGTCACAAATGGAACGGTA
The DNA here is from genome assembly GCA_902782455.1 of uncultured Bacteroidia bacterium. Taxonomy (GTDB): domain Bacteria; phylum Bacteroidota; class Bacteroidia; order Bacteroidales; family F082; genus Limimorpha. The sequence goes on from CACZNA010000042.1 coordinate 12,261, forward strand.
TTCCCTTTAAATCTTTTGATATGAAATCCATAGTATACCACAAATGCACCACAAATAGAAGCACAAGTAATATATTCCGTGGCAGCACACAAAGACATTAAAAACAATCCTAGCTTTCCAACAATACTGAAGTTGTCATCTTTATATTTTTGGAAGAACAACAGGAAAATAAAAGCCAAGGTGTTTGCCCACAAATAGGTTGTTGATGCAGCTGTCCAAAATAAGGTTGCGTTTGGGGCTGGGCAAAGAAACCAAAACAAAAGGGCAAACAACAAAACACGATAAACATAGCTTTTCCTGTTACCATTGATTAGCTTTCCACAAACCATAATCCACAACACGAAAAACAATGTGTTCACAATAACAAACCATATTCTGTTGCTCCCCAGCATCCCACTAAATATGTATTGAGACGCTACTGAGAATAAACGTCCACTACAAGTAAGATAGAATATCTTAGTATGTTCAAACACATCAGACAAGGTGGAAACGCCATAATTCATATAAATGTCGTCTCCCATAAAAAAGCCACAATAACTGATGACAAAAAATGCAATTACTATTATTGCGATAGCTACATATTCAAGCCATAAAAAATTGTTATTATGCATATTCACCTCCTTTATATTCTTTAATAAAATACACAGGCCTGTTTTTCACTTCAACAAAAACTTTGGCAAGATACTCGCCAATAATGCCAATAGTTAGCAGTTGGACACCACCTATGAATAGAATCACCGTAAGTAATGTAGGATAACCAGCAACTGGATCACCATATAGAAATGCTTTTATTAAAACAAACACCATATACATGAATGCAAAAAGCGAAACCAATAACCCGATAAAAGTCGCCCAACGCAATGGTGCTGTCGTATATGATGTAATACCTTCCAAGGCAAGATTCATCAGTTTCTTGTAACTCATACTGGATTCTCCTGAAACCCTGTCTTGGGTTTCGAATTTAACTCCTATTTTTTTGAATCCGATAAAACAATACATACCTTTGGTATAACGTCCTGACTCGCGCATTTGACAGAGCGCGTCCACGCATTTTCGGTCAAGCAAACGGAAATCTCCAACATTGGGAAGTATATCAATACGTGAACTATTTTGGAGCAATCTATAATACAACTTTGTCAGTCCCTTGCGCAACCACGATTCTTTACCTCTGGATTTGCGTTGGGCATATACGTCATCGTACCCTTCTTCCCATTTTTTTATCATTTCAGGAATCACCGCTGGAGGATGCTGCAAATCGGCATCCATAATGATAACAGCATCTCCCTTGGCATAATCGAAGCCTGCCAACATGGCGTTCTCCTTGCCGAAATTGCGGCTCAAGTCAACGTAAGAAATGCGACCATCCTTTTCCCTCAATCCTTTTATCACCTCCATTGTGTTGTCGCGGCTACCATCATTCACAAACAGAATCTCCCACATGTAATCTTGTAATGAGGAAATAACACGACCAATTTCTTCATGCAACATAGTCAAAGACTGTGCTTCATTATAGCAAGGGACCAATATGGTTATAGTTTTCATGTTCTTTATAATTTCTTAAAGGCGGTTCTGACCAAGATAAAATTAATCGGTATTACGATGCAATATACAGGAATAGGAGCCCATTGTTCGGGTATTCCTAAATATAAAAACAGGTTCAAGAAAAGAATATGCAACACATAATTCACCCCATGACTGGCCAAAAAACCAACTGTTTTCTTCCAAGTGATTCTTTCGCGAAAAGTAAAAAAAGAGGTCAGTAACAAATTGCAACATAAACTAAAAACGTAACCACATGAATACGCCACATTCACTTTCATCCATCGCAAAAGAAGAAGATAGACTCCATAATGAATCCCCGTAGCAACCACTCCCACAATGGCAAAACGAACGAATTCCTTTGTCAATGTGGAAGACAAAAGTTGCTTCAGTTTGCCATTTTCATTTGTCTTCATTTCCATAAATTATCGATGCAAGATTGGTTGCAAATGTGACTGCAAAAATAGGGAAATTTTGAATAGGTAAACGATTTACAGCAAAATAACTATCTTTGCAACGGAAACCAACACATTACATCCATCTGTCATGAATTCCCTCTCCACCATCGACTCCGAACTCTTCCTCTTCCTCAACAGCCTACACGTTGGTTGGCTTGATGGCTTGATGATTGCCATCACGCACATGTGGGCATGGATTCCACTGTACCTATTATTGATATATTGGGTGGTAAAACAATACGGCAAATGTTGCTGGTGGGTTTTCCTCGCTTTGGGCTTTGTGGTGCTTTGCTCCGACCAACTTTCAGCGCATGTCTGCAAACCTTTGTTTCACCGATTAAGACCTTGTTATAATGCTGATTTCCAAGATTTAATCTATCTTCCCAAGGGTCTGGCAGGCGGAAAATATGGTTTTGTTTCCTCTCATGCTGCCAATACCTTCGCCATTGCTGCTTTTCTCACTCATGTTTTGTGGAATTATCGTCCTTGGCCAGCCATCATGTTGTTTTCGTGGGCTTTCATATCAAGCTACAGCCGCATTTACATTGGCTATCACTACCCTGGCGACATTGTCGCTGGTGCTATGTTGGGAGGCCTGATTGGTATGATTTTTTGGAAACTGTTCCAAATTGCACAGCAAAAACTTTGGAAATCAGAACAATGAGCCCATCGGAGCAATGACGGACTCTACTTTATCGTGAAACACGACTCGAATTGTCGACCTGAACTCGATGCCGCACAACGAAGCGATGGGTGCCTCTCGCATAGCGATTTCAAGGTTGCCGTGTGAGCCGAAGATGGCTACGAGGTCGGTGGTGTCGCGCACGTCCATGTAGCTGTCCGAAATCTTGTTGATGGTGTAAAGCCTTCCCTTGACCATGATGGTGAAGTCGCGGCCACGGCGGGCTTTCACAAAGTCCTCGCGCGTGATATTGGTGATGAGGTTGCCGTAGGAATCGATGTGGATTACGATGCCTTCGATAGCGTCGTCGCGCACCACGGCACAGAACTCGGCACCACGCAAGGTCTCGCGTTTTGGCCCGATTTCAGACAACGGCACACCTTGGGCAATCATCACGGCGACCTTGGCAAAACGGTCGCGGGCGGGGAAATTGAACGAGTCGGAGTCTTGCATCACATTGATTTCGACGGCATCCTCATATTCATCGAAAATCTGACGAAACACGCCATTGTCGGCAGCGATGAAATATTGGCCTTCAGCCTTTACCACGACATGTGGAATTTCATCTGACTCAATCGTGTCGACAGCAATGATATGTATGGTTCCAGCAGGGAAATTTCGGAAACAATTTTTCACCACGAAACCCGCGTCGATGGTGTTGAACGGCGTAATCTCATGCGTGATGTCAACGATGGTGGCGTTGGGCAACTGCGACAAAATCACACCCTTGACAGCTGCGGCATAGTAGTCAGAGTGTCCCCAATCGCTTGTGAGTGTGATGATTGCCATAGTTGAAGCGTTTTTTCCTGTCTCGTTTTTTACAGGTTGCAAAAGTAATGCATTTCATCGAAAACTGCCTTTAAAAGTTCTCGTTTTTTTTGGAAAATTTCTACCACTGCAAACTATCGAAAAATAGACTATCTTTGCGCCATAAAAAGACGCGAGACTGCGTGACGTGAGACTGTGGAATTGACATGGTTCATGTTTCGAAGTCCTGTGTCTCATGTCAAATGAAATGAGAGATGGCAGAACAAATCCTACAAATCGAAAACGTTGACCCTAAGGAACTTCACGGCCCAAACGACAAGTATTTGGAATTAGTGAAAAGCATGTTTCCCAAGTTGAAACTCATCGCGCGTGGCGACTTTTTGAAGGTGATAGGCGACGACGAAGAAATCGAGTATTTCACCAACCGCTACGAAACTTTGATGGTGCAATTGGAGCGTTTCGGGAAACTTACGGCACAAACCGTGGAAGACGTGATGATGGCAAGCACTGACACTGAGTTGCAACAGAAGATGTCGGAGAGTGATGTGCTGGTTTTTGGGCGTAGCGGCGTGCCCATCAAGGCGATTACGGCCAACCAAAAAAGGATGGTGACGGCTTCGGAACAGAAGGATTTGGTCTTCGCCATCGGCCCAGCCGGAACTGGAAAGACCTACACTGCCGTGGCTTTGGCCGTTAGGGCACTGAAAGCCAAGCAAGTAAGGAGAATTATTCTGACCCGACCCGCCGTCGAAGCTGACGAGCATCTCGGTTTCCTCCCCGGCGACCTGAAAGACAAGCTCGATCCGTATTTGCAACCCCTTTATGATGCCTTGCGCGATATGATACCATCCACGAAATTAGAGGGTTATCTCGAAGACCATACGATTGAAATCGCGCCTTTGGCCTTCATGCGCGGGCGCACCTTGGACCACGCTTTTGTCATTTTGGATGAAGCGCAAAACGCCACACGAAGCCAACTGAAGATGTTCCTCACCCGCATGGGACGCTCGGCCAAGTTCATCGTCACTGGCGACATCACCCAAATCGACCTGCCGCCCAAAACGCCTTCGGGATTGCCGCAAGCGATGGAGGTTTTGAAGGATGTGTGCGGCATCGAGTTCATCTATTTGGACGACAAGGATGTGGTGCGGCACAAGTTGGTGACGGACATTATTAATGCTTATAAGAAACATCACGAGGAAAACTCAATGCAAGAAGACGGCCCTTCGACAAGCTCAGGGACCGTAAGCCATATGGAAACAGAGGGTGCCTGAGCCTGTCGAAGGCCCCAACCAACAATTAAACGATTAAACAATCAACAATTAAACATAAAATGAACGCTTTAACAAAAACAGATTACCATTTCCCTGGCCAAACCAAGGTCTATCACGGCAAAGTCCGCGATTGTTACTTCATCAACGACGAGTATATGGTGATGGTCGCCACCGACCGCATCTCGGCTTTCGATGTCATCCTACCCAAAGGCATACCTTATAAGGGTCAGGTGCTCAACCAGATAGCCGCTATGTTCTTAGATGCCACCGCCGACATCGTCCCCAACTGGAAACTTGCCACGCCCGACCCGATGGTCACCGTGGGGCGTTTGTGCAAGCCCTTCCCGATCGAGATGATTATCCGTGGCTACCTCACCGGCAGTTCGTGGCGCACCTACAAGAGCGGTCAGCACACCATCTGCGGCGTCCAAATCCCCGATGGGATGAAAGAGCACCAACGTTTTGCCGAGCCTATCATCACCCCGACCACCAAGGCCGAGGAAGGCCACGACGAGGACATCTCACGCGAGGAAATCATCGCCAAGGGTCTCATCAGCGAGAAGGATTACACTCAAATTGAGGACATTACGAGAAAACTCTTCCAGCGTGGCACCGAAATCGCGGCCAAGCAGGGCTTGATTCTCGTCGATACGAAATACGAATTTGGCAAGATTGGCGACCAAATCGTGCTGATGGACGAAATCCACACGCCCGACTCATCCCGTTACTTCATCGCCGACCAGTACGAGGAACGCTTCGCCAAAGGCGAGCAGCAGGTGCAACTCTCGAAGGAATTCGTCCGCGAGTGGCTGATGGCCAACGGATTCCAAGGCAAAGAAGGCCAGCAAGTGCCCGAAATGACGCCCGAATATGTGAACAGCGTTTCGGAGCGTTACATTGAACTTTACGAGAAGGTCACGGGACACAAATTTGAAAAGGCACCTGATTCGGAAGACCTTGTCAAGAGGATTGAAAAAAATGTTTTAAATTATCTAAAATTATAAAACTGGTGTAGGGCTGTCCTATCAGGGCAGCCGCATGCTGCAATTCGCATAATGCGGCTGCCACGATGTGACAGCCCTACAAGTTTATTCCTTCACAAACCTTTGAAAACAAGTGTTCCCGTCAGCTTGAGTGACTTTCAGCAGGTAACATCCTTCAGCCAAGCTACTTACGCAGAGGGAATTCTTGCTATTGGAAAACAACACCAACTTGCCGTCCAAAGTAAAAATTTCCACTTGTTGCAAGTCTTCTACTCCAATGTTTAACATGTCCAACACGGGATTAGGCCAAATGCCAACTTGCTTTTCCGGGTTTTCTCTGATGCCGGTGTTTTCTGAATAATGGAAGGTCGTCGTGTTCGAAACATCTTCCAAATCGGTTGCTTGACAATTCATAATTTTGAAATCAGGTTCAAATGAATTGTCGAAATTGGAATTGTTCCAATAAGTCAAAAGACCCGCTATATCAATAGTAGCACTTTCATAATTGTAATTATATTCATACGAGGCAATGAAAAGCCAAGTTTCAGTGGAGTTGTAATAACTAAAACAAGTAGTTTTTATACAATTGCCGTCCATGTCGTATTCCCACTCTGTTTTTTCTTTAAAAGTCAATGCATCAGATTCTTCTAACATCTTGATTTCAGAACTCTTATGTCCCGTTTCGTCATAGGTGTATAGAGTTTTGGCTATCGTATCTGTTTCCCCACGGTGTTTGGCCACCTCTATACACAAATCTTCCTCGTTGTAATAATAGTCCGTAACTTCATACAGCCAAGAATCGCCCGAGCTATAATAGAGGTAATGCTTCATAGCGACCAACAAACCATCCTCTCTATAAAGGTATTCATTCTTGTAACTCTCAATCCATTCATTATTCTCGTTCATATTAAAACCTTTGGTCATCAATAAGTTGCCTTCGTTGTCATAATCGTAGGTGTATTTATAGAACCCCATGAGTTCATCATAGTTTTTCATGGTACGAATCCGTTGGGTAATCAAACCTTGCTCATTGTAAGTGTTCTCATAGAGATTGTAAACACCTGTCATTTCTATATATTCATCCCTTACAACACGATTTTCATTATCGTAAGCGAAATTATGTGTCGAAAACACTTCTTCTTGCCCGTAATCATCATACACGTACTTGATTTGAGTGCAATTAAGCCTTTCATCATATTGCAATCGCTCGACGGCAAAGCCATAGCACACACTATCCAGTTTTTGGGTATAGTTGTTGACATTCTGCGCCAATGCTGAAATCATGCAACAGATTGATACTGCGAAAAGTAATGCTTTTTTCATAACGGTTCGTTTTAGATTCTTGTATTGCAAAATTACAAATCTTTTATTTGATAGCAAAAATACTTTCTTGATTTATTTCAGACAGAAAAAAGGCCCATAAAAAAACATTGATTTTGGTGAATAAAATCACCAAAAATTATAATATTTGGTGAATTGAATCACCAAATTTAGTATTTTTGCACGGTAAAAAGGCAAATTATGATAGAACGAAAACTTCACAAAGTCATCAAAGACCGCTTTTTCAATGGAAAAGCCATCGTGCTTATTGGGGCTCGACAGGTGGGGAAAACCACATTGCTGCACGAACTGACGAATGGAACAAAAGACGTTTTATGGCTCAATGGCGATGAACTCGCCACAAGAACTTTATTGCAGGAAGTGTCGGTGGAGAAATTTCGCAGTTTGATAGGGTCAAAAACAATCATAATTGTGGATGAAGCTCAACGAATAGAGAATATCGGCCTGAAAATGAAGTTGATAACCGATAATCTGTCGAATGTGCAACTCATCCTTACCGGAAGTTCATCTTTCGAACTTGCCAATCGTGTCAATGAGCCTTTGACGGGACGAAAATGGGAATACACCTTGTTTCCGCTCTCTTTCGCCGAAATGGCCGAGCACACTAATGCTTTCGAGGAAATTAAACATTTGCCGCTTCGTTTGGTCTATGGCTACTACCCTGATGTCGTCACGCACCCTGGCGACGAAAAAGAAGTCCTTAAACAAATCACAGACAGTTACTTGTACAAAGACATCCTCGAATGGGAGCGCGTCAAAAAGTCTGACAAATTGGTCAAGTTATTACAATCGTTGGCTTTTCAGGTGGGAAGCGAGGTGTCGCTGAACGAATTGGGGCAACAAGTTGACTTGGACAAAAACACTGTGGAGAAATACATCGTCTTGTTGGAACAAGCCCAAGTCATTTTCAGGCTTGGTTCATTGAGCCGCAATCTCCGCAATGAGTTAAAGACCGCGCGTAAAATCTATTTCTACGACAACGGTGTCCGCAACGCCCTCATTAACAATTTCAACGACCTTGCGCTTCGCGACGACACAGGGGCATTGTGGGAAAACTGGATGATCAGCGAATTGGTCAAGAAAAGGGCATACGACCGTCAATTTGTCAACCGTTATTTTTGGAGAACCACACAGCAACAGGAAATCGATTACATAGAGGAAGCCGATGGACATTTCACTGCATACGAATTTAAATGGAATCCGAAGAAAAAGGCCAAAACAAGCCAAACTTTCCTGAAAGCCTATCCCAACACGGAAATCATGACCGTCAACCCAGATAATTTCTATACGCTGCTCTTATAGTATTTCGTCTGTACTGGAAAGGAGATATGCAAAATGATGCGTATTTTTCACGAAAATGCGGTTATTCCACCACAATTTTCCGCGTTTCGCCACCCAATGTCACAAAATACAACCCTTGTGGCAGTTCCAATTTTTCTTTGTTCTTGATTTCCTTGGTCATAATGGTTTGGCCGAGGGCGTTAGTGACGGTCATAGTGCCTGTGCCTTCAATGATTACATATCCTTTGGCCGGGTTGGGATAGATCTTGAAGAGGCTCCTATGGTTTTCGCAAAGTTGGTCGTATGGCCTCGTGCAAAACACCGCTTCGGGACTTGTGGGAGAGGCGTAATACGACCTTGTCTCTTTTTTGCGTTGCGTGAAGGTGTAAGATGTATTCGGCGTGAGGCCTTCAAAAAACGTGGAATCTTGCCATTCGCCGCCGTTGATATTGTATTCGCAACCTTCTTCAATAACAAGAGTGATGCTCGTGTCGGTGTTGCTCTCCATTTGCGGGGATTCGGGCATGGCCTGTTCTGCCTTTCGGACCGGGCCGACAAAAGGTGAAATCACGGTTCCCACACAATTTCCGGCAGTGACTTGCACGCAAATGTTCTCGTCAATGTCGTCCTCGGTCAAAGTATAAGTCTGGAAAACAGCACCTTCAATGACTGTTGTGTCGCGTTTCCATTGGTAAGCCAATTCGCCCAAATCGGGGATGGATGGGATTGAACCTAAAACCGTTACGGCAGTCAAGGTTTGTCCAAAAACAGGTTCGCCGTCAATCTTGACCTCACCAGTCAAAGTGGGCGTGGTTACGCCGTTTAATAAGTTTTCTATTGCCCCGTATGCGTTTAGTCTTCTTCCCTCCGCTACCAAACCGTCGAGAGAAGGCAGATGGTCGGCACCGTCAAAAAGGGATTGTCTCACTGAAAGACAGAAACTTGCGGGGTCGTTTTTGCAGGCCTGCATCATTTCCTCGGGCAGGGCGGCATACATCAGCGCAATGGTTCCGGAGACTTGCGGAGTGGCCATCGAGGTTCCAGTGGAGTTGCCATAGTTGCTGTTAGGCGTTGTGGAATAGATGCTTGTGCCGGGTGCGCCAAGGTCGATGTTTTCGATGCCATAACCTGCGCTACCATATTTCACATCTTGCGAAGTGGTATTGGTGATGCCTATCAGATAGTTGCCTGGG
>CACZNA010000043.1:0-21501 GCA_902782455.1 uncultured Bacteroidia bacterium
GATGGCTTTCACATCCTTAAAACTATTCTTGAATCTCATATTGTCGAGAAATTGTGTTCCACAAGCCTCGGCTTCGCGCCTTGCCTCCTTGTATCGCCCAACGCGGGAATACAAGATGGCTAACAGGTCGTGATAGGAATGTTCAAACTTCGAGCCGATAAAGGTGCTGTCCATATCAAGCAGTTTGATAAGCGAGCGGTAGCCGTAGCCATCTTCTTTAGCCACTTGGTAAGGATTGGGCTGTTCGTTTTGCGCCACGGCGCTTTGGAATGAGAGTGCCGCCAAAAGCGCAAGGATGTAAATTTTCTTCATGGGAGGTGATTTTTTTAGGGTTAAACTGTGTGAAATTCACTTTAAAAAACCGCAAAAGTCATGCCTATAGTGCTTGTTTGTTACAAATGTTTCGGATTTCTTCAAACACTTCTTCGGCTTTATCTTGATTCAACCCGAACTTTGCGGCAAGCTGTACGGCATCTTCTTTGCCTGGGTTTTTGTAGTTGCCGTTTATGGAAAGGCTGTGGAACCCGCCTAAGCCTTCACAGGGAAGCACATCGTAGGCAGGAGCTAAATGCCATGCATCGTTGCGGCGGATGAAGGCAAAGTTCTTCACATGGTCGTCACAGTTGCCGATGATGAGGTTGAACGCCATCAGGCGAAACACTCTCCATAGCTCCTTGACGGAATGCGTTAATTGGCTGCAAGCCCAAAACAAATGCCCATAGTCGGCGGTGGGCAGATGATAGTCGAGGTTCATCAGGGCAGAGAGACTGATGACATGCAATTTGCCACCGTTTTCGGTTCGGTCGAAACGCTTGGTGCCGAAATATTTCCCTTCGAAAAGGCGGGTCTCGGCCATCTCGATGCCACATTCGCGGGCAAGCAACGAGGTCTTGTATTCGATTTTGCCAACATCGGGTGGGTCGGTGCGGTCGCGGAATTTCACCAACCACTCCGCTCCTTCATAATGAACGAACACTTTGGGCCTTGTGCCGCCCGAGGAGCCTCCACGCCGCCAAGCCTTGTCCAACTCGTCGGAATAGTCTGTATTCAACACCTGTTGCGACTCTTTCGCCATGTGGTTTAGGTCGACGATGGCTTGTTCGTCAATAGTGCTGAGGTCGGGATGGTATTCCAAGGCACCTCGTCCACGGTTTCCGACAAACATGAATTGTTCCAATAAGTTCAAGGACGCCAACGACTTGCCGTGTGCTCTCAAATAACGGTCGAGCACAAGGGCACTCCAACCGTCGGGAAGGCTGTCGTCAAATACCCCGAAATTGCCGTCAAAAGGTTTCGCATCTGCTGTGAACAGCTTTGACTCCAAAGGCAGGTGAAATGGCGAAATGGGGAAGCCGTTCCGAATCCATTCAGTGTCGTATTCAAACATCAAACGGCTTTCGTTGTTCAAAGCCAATCTTCCGACTTTTCGGGAGCCTAAGGTTACTTCTACAATTCTTTCATTCATTGCGTTTACCTCTCTTTCTGTTTTTTGGGTTGGCGTCAAGTGCCTCGTCTAAAGTGCCATATTTGTGTGCAGCAAGCACTTGGTCGAAGTCGTTCAAGGCATCCAAAGCGTAGGCAATATGAAGCAGGCCATCCAAGGAAATTTTTCCCGTCCGTTCAAAACGACGATAAGTCGCCAAAGGCAATCCAGAACGCGCCGATAGCCCTTCCTGGGTCAAGTTCATCTCCAACCGACGTTTCTTTGTCCGTTCTGCCAATGCTTTCGCCTTGCCTTCCGGTGAAATCGAGTCAAATGATAATATATTATCAATTATATTCATATTTAGTTATTAAACGCTCAGATATTAGCAGTTGCAAAGATACAACTTTTTGCAAATATGGATATATGACCTTTTGCTTTTTTTTTTGGTTCAATGAAGTAAATTGTTATCTTTGCGCCATAATTAATCGCCATGACCGCTTTCGATTTCTTCAATATCATCCGCTCGATTCCGAAGACCCTGCGTTTTAACTTGCATTATTTTCCGCTGAAAACGGCCTTGAAATTACCCGTCGTGGTGTCGCACCGTACCTATTTGCGCGAACTTCACGGCAAGGTGGAACTGCCTGAAAACGTGGAAACGGCAATGGTAAAAATCGGCTTCGGCGATGTGGGGCATTACGACAGAAAACGCTCACGCGGCATCTGGCAGGTGTGCGGCACGGTCAGTTTCGGGGGCAAAGCCAGCATTGGGCATGGCTCGAAGATTTCGGTGCGTGGTCATCTGAGCCTCGGTGCCGACTTCAACATGACGGCGGAAAGCACCATCGTCTGCGCCAAGGAAATCCGTTTCGGGCGCGATTGCCTCCTGAGTTGGGACATCCTCGTGATGGACACCGACGAGCATCCATTATATAATAAGAAAAACGAGCGCATCAATCCCGACAAGAACATCATCGTGGGCAATCATGTTTGGATAGGCTGCAAGTGCGTATTACTGAAAGGTGTCGAAGTGCCTGACAATACGGTGGTTGCGGCTGGAACGATGGTAAAATCGAACTTTTCAGGTGATTATCAAGTGATTGGCGGAAATCCGCCTGCTGTCCTCAAACGCGACATCCGCTGGGAACACTAATTATCTCACGCAGAATACGCAGAAATCGCAGATTCGACGAAGTCAATTATGGGAAGCGCAAAGCGGCAACAAATTAGCGTCCGGCAGGTTCTGGGATTTCTGCGGATTCTGCGTGAAAAATATTATAAGCGTGAAATTCACAATGACTCAATCACCGTGCAAAGGTGCTCGAAAATCTCCGGAATCTCGCCCACGCCGTTCACCGGATGCAGGTTACCTCTCTCCAAATAGAAATCCGTCACGGGATGCGTCTTCTCGTAGTATTCCTCAAAGCGGTGCTTGATGGAGTCGAGGTTGTCATCGGCGCGACCGCTGGTCTTGCCGCGTTCCAACATACGCTCAATGAGCAGTTCTTCTGGCACTTCGAGGCTCAAAACGCCCGTCAGCGACATATCGAATTTCTCCATCATTTCCTCAAGGATTTCGGCTTGGTGCACAGTGCGCGGATAGCCGTCGAAGAGGAAACCGGCAGAATCCATGTGGTCAGAGAGTTTCTTTTCGATGATTTTCGCCACGATTTCGTCGGAGACAAGACCGCCTTGGCCAATGATTTCCTTCACTTGGAGGCCAAGTTCGCTCTCGGCGGCGATTTCCTCGCGCAGGATTTCACCCGTCGAGATATAGGTCAAGTTGTATTTTTCGCGCAAGAACTGCGATTGGGTTCCCTTGCCAGCCCCGGGAGGGCCGAATAGTATGATGTTTAGCATGATGTTATTGTTTTAATTCGGAATGCTGAATTCGGAATTCGGAATGAGGGGCAAAGCCTGGCTCCGCTTTGCGCTATTCCGCATTCCGCATTCATAATTCCACATTCTTATTCAATTATTTTATAAATATCTGGTAAATTTCTCCCTTGTTGGTCATAATCAAGGCCGTAGCCCACGATGAAGTCGTTGCCAATGTCCATGCCTTTGTAGTCGATGGGATAGTCGTATTGGAACGAGTTGGGCTTGAAGAACAGCGTGGCAATGCGCACGTCGGCGGCTCTCAAGTCGCGGAGTTTCTTGATGGTGTAGCGCATGGTGTGACCCGTGTCGACGATGTCCTCCACGATGACCACATGGCGACCGTCCAGAGGATGGTCCAAGCCAATGAGTTCGCGGATGACATTGGTGGTTTCGGTACCAGCGTATGACGATAGTTTCACGAAACTGATTTCGCATGGGATGGTCACGCGCTTGAACAATTCGGAGGCGAACATGAAGGCCCCATTGAGCACCACGAGAAACAGCGGATTCATGCCTTCCATATCGCGGCTGATTTGGTCGGCCACATTTTGGATTTCAGCCTCGATTTTTTCTTGGGGGATATATAGCCCAAATTCCTTGTCTAAAACTTTTACCGTTTTCATTTTCAAAGGATTAGTGTTTGCTTGCCTTTGTGGGTAAGGCGACACAAATATACAAAATGCTTTTATTGGGTCAACCGCATTGGGAAAAAAACTACTTTTGCAGAGTAATTAATCACAAAACTCTCAAAACAATGCAAAACTTCAATTATGAAAGGATGCGGCTCGGCAACCGCCTCGCCGCAGGGAAAAAGCCGGTTGGCGACTTTCCCAAGCAACAAAAGGGTTTTGCAAGTTTTGACGGTTTTTGAAAAAAATCAGAAAATTATGACCCCAATAGTAAGCATTATTATGGGAAGCACTTCCGACCTTCCCGTTCTTGAAAAAGCCGCACAGTTCTTTGATGAGATGGAAATCCCGTTTGAGATGAACGCCCTCAGCGCGCACCGCACGCCGCACGAGGTTGAACAATTTGCCCGCGAAGCCCAAGGTCGCGGCATCAAAGTGATTATCGCCGCCGCAGGCATGGCCGCCGCCTTGCCGGGCGTGATAGCCGCAAACACCACCTTGCCTGTCATCGGCGTGCCGGTGAAAGGTATGCTTGACGGCTTAGACGCCATGTTGTCCATCATCCAAATGCCTCCTGGAATTCCCGTGGCCACGGTGGGCGTGAATGGTGCCTTGAACGCCGCCATCCTCGCTGCCGAAATGCTCGCCTTGGGCGATGCGCAAATCGCAGCCAAAGTATTGAATTATAAGGAAAACCTGAAGAACAAGATTACGAAGGCCAACGCCGAACTGAAAGCGGTGCAGTATAAGTTCAAGACAAACTGATTTGGGCGGACAAAATAGTAGAGACGGTGCCATGCACCGTCTCTACAACTCAACTAAAACCAAATCATTATGAAAAAAAAGCCTTTATTTTATTCTTTCAATATCTTTTCGTGGTAGGTTGTCCCGTCTTTCATCGTGACGCGCAGCATGAAAACACCTGCTGGCATCGCATCCATGTCGAAGCTTTTCATGCCGTTGGCCTTGATGCCGACCAAGCGGCCTTGCAGGTCGAAGATTTCAACGCTCTCAGGCTCAGTGCCGTTGTCGAAGCGGAGGGTCAGTTGGTCTTTCACGGGGTTGGGGTAGAGGGTGAAGGGACAATCCTTATTTGTCATTTCGGGCATATCGGTCGGGTCGTTGTCGTGGATGATGTAAATGTAGAGCGTAGAGAATAAAGTGCCAGATGCGACACTCACAGCTATATTGCCGTTGGCGAGTACTTTAAGCGTGGTCCCGTAGCTCATGGCATTCGGCACAAGTGGAAGATTGATGTTCCAAACTACGTTCAAGTCCTTGTCCAAACGAGCCAGACATACTACAGGAGAAAAATAATTGTAGGGGTAAATATTGTAGGTGTGGTAAATGGTGTTCTCGTCAATTATTTCCGTACAGATGGGCGTGCCTGCTTTGAGGGAATTGCTTGGTGATACGAGATTGACCGCCGCCATCGGGTTATGGTTTTTGTCATATCTGATTAATGATGTGCTGTAGGTGTCGTCGGTGTTCCGGATTTGCGCAGCCAAAAGGTAAGTCTCTTTTGGCGTGCATTTCGCGACAGGGGTCATGTGGTCCATATATCCGGCAAGTTCGCAACTGCTGTTTTCGTTCAAATAGCTATACACGATAGTGTCTGTCAGAATGAGGTTCTCATCGAAGATATAAGCGATGAGAGGCCAAGCATCATTGTCATTTTCTGGAATATAGCCCCCTAATTTATAGAAGCTTTCTGGCAACTCGCTGAAAACACCCATTTTTGTGTAAAACAAAGCGCTGTCTGCAAGAGGTTGACCGGTGGGGTTCTGTGGAAGTATTTGCGTTGTTGCTGTGGCGGCTTCCACGGTGCCGTCGAGTCCGATGCGGGCGATGTGGAACACGTCTTCCGTCCAGTAAGTGACGATGAGGTCGCCATTAGGTGAGACGAGCATGATGTCCTTCATGAATGCGCCAAGCTCAGACGCGTTGGCCAGCAGTGTCGTGATGTGGTCAATGATGTTGAGGTCGGCATCAATGAAAGTCATTTCAATGCTCAGGTCGCCGCTTTCGTTGTCGATTCGGTAATCGGGGAGGAGGAAAACGTCAGGCATTCCTGGTATGCCGAGCAATTCCCACGCGGGAGGGAAGGTCACCGAATCAATCAATTGGCCTTCGCTGGAAACTTTGCAGACATGTATGCCTGTGCATTGTCCATTCGTAGGGCTGTAGCAGTAGATGCCCGACAACACAGATCCGTCGGAGCAAATCTGAAGGTCATTGTATGAAAACACCTGGTCAATAGGGTGCTCGAAAGTGCTGACGATTTCCTGTCCGTAACTCGTGATGCAGGCGGCCATCAGCAGGCCAGTGAGGATAAGGTAAAACTTTGTTTTCATGTCATTGGGTTTTTTTAGGTTAGTGATTCCGTTAGTTTTTGTTTCATGTTGTCATTAATTCTGTGGCCTTTTTCCGCTTTTTGTAACTTTTTTAATCTAAATATTTCCGCTTTAATTGCTGTTTAGGTCGTTTCGATGGCACAAATATACAACCTGTAAATATTTTGTCAAGCACTTTTTTCAACTATTTTTCGTCACAGAAGATAAACCTCTGTTCTTCAATGAATAGAAAAACAGACAAATTTTGAATAAAATCAATTAAAAACGATTTTATGTCGTTTAAAATAGAAAAATTCCGCTTTAAATATCAATTATCAGAACCTTCAAAAACAATTTGGCTCAGTTGTTTTTTGTCGAACACCTGATTTGCTACCTCTAGAAGGTCGCCCGCAGAAACTTCTTCCACATTGCGAATGATGTCGTCCATGTATTCAATCGGTTCGCCCATGAGGAGGGAACGTGTCGCACTGAGCAGCTCGTTCATCCCGCTCTCGTAGCTCAAGGCAACCTGTCCGATGAGTTGTTGCTTGGCATGTTGCAGCTGCATGGTACCCAACTTTTGCTGGCAAAGCTTGTCAATTTCTTTGTAAACCAGTCCAATCGCCTTTTCCAACGAATCGGGGTCGACACCCATGTAGACATTGATGAGGCCAGTGTCGCCATAGGCCGTGTATTGCGACTCGATGCTATAGGCGAAGCCGTATTTCTCGCGGATGTTCAGTCCAAGTCGCGAACTCATCGCTGGACCGCCAAGAACGTTGTTGAGCATCACGATAGGCATTCGCAGCGGACTACCAAACTCGGGCGCCAAGCCTCCTATAATGCAGTGGCTTAAGTGGTTGTTGCGTTTCGCTATGCGTCTTTCGGGTTGGTAATTCTTGAATACTTCGCGTTTTTTATTAATAAGGTGTGCGGGTTGGTCGCCGAAATATTTCATCGTCAAACGCTCAAACTCATGAAAACTGATGTCGCCGATGGAGGCCAAAATCATTTGGTCGGTGCTGTAGTTGTGGGCCATGAAGTCGAGGATGTCCTGCCGCTTGAAGCCTTTCACCAAGTCATTGGTTCCCAAAATGTTGCGCGACAGTGGATGCCCCTTGAAGACCATTTCCTCAAAAAGGTCGTAAATCTCATCCGAAGGCGAATCGAGATAGGAATTGATTTCGTCCAAGATGACTTCCTTCTCCTTGGCCAATTCGTTTTCGGGGAAGGTAGAGTGGAAGGCGATGTCGGCAAAGAGGTCGAGGCTGCGCTGGTAGTGTTGCTTGAGGAAAGTGGCTTGAATGCAGGTTTCCTCCTTGGTAGTGAAGGCGTTAAGGTCGCCGCCCACGTTGTCGAGGCAACTCAAAATATGGTAAGCCTTGCGCCGCACCGTCCCTTTGAAGATAGTGTGTTCCACGAAATGGGCAAGGCCGTTCTCGTGCGCCAGTTCGTCGCGGGTGCCAGTTTCAACCATCAGCACCAAGTGGGCGATTTCGCCCTTTTTTTCCTTATGTATCAGCCTGATTCCGTTGGGAAGGACGGATTCAGTGTATTTGTTTTCCAACATAGATGTAAAAATGGGCCACAAAGATACGACAATCCGAAAACATTCTTACATTTGCAGTTTCAATTAGTCAAACTTTACTGCTATGAAAAAAACATTATTAACTCTTTTGTTAGCTTTGGGTGCGCTTTTCGGCTTTGCCCAAAGCACCATCGACCCGCTGCTGGCCGAGGAAATGGCCCGTCGTGGCGACGACGAGCAGATGAAGGTCATCGTTATTATGAAGGCGCAATACGACCGAGCACAGTTGTGCAGCCGCGCCGACTACTTCGTATCCCGCGCCGAGCGTCGCGACTTCCTTACGCATGAGTTGAAGGAATTTGCGGCTGCCTCGCAGTACGACCTGAAACGCTCGCTGGCCGAAATGGAACGCAACGGCATGGTGACCGAGCCAACCACCTTGTGGATGTCGAACTCTTTGACGTGCTTGGCCACCAAGTCTGCCATTCAAGACCTCGCCCGCCGCAACGACATTGAAATCATCGGCTACGCCATCGAGCGTTGCTGGTTACCAGAGGACGAAACACCTCGTCCGGCTTCCGCTACGCGCGAAATCACGCAGAATGTCCTCCAAGTGGGTGCCAACCAAGTATGGGCCTTGGGCTACACGGGCCAAGGCGTTGTGGTGGCCGTTGTGGATACGGGCGTCAACTACAACCACTTGGATGTGGTCGACCACCTCTGGGACGGCGGCGATGAGTTCCCGCTCCACGGCTACGATGTGTACAACAACGACAACAACCCAATGGACGACCACGGCCACGGCTCGCACTGCGCCGGCACGGTGTTGGGCAATGGCAAGGCAGGCTCTCAGACGGGAATGGCTCCTGATGCCACGCTGATGTGCGTCAAGTGCATCAATTCCAACGGCAATGGCGGTGCCGAAGTGATTGCCGCCGGCATGGAATGGGCTGTGGAGCACGGCTGCGATGTGTTCAGCATGTCGCTCGGCGTGGCCAGTTCCACTGTTCCGGAAAGGACTTTGCTGCGCCGTACTTGCGTGGCTTCCTTGGATTTGGGCATTGCGGGTGCCATTGCTGCCGGCAACGAAGGCAACACCCAATGGCAATATCCCATTCCGAACAACGTGCGCGTGCCTGGCAGTTGTCCTCCGCCTTACATGGATGCCGTGCAAGGCGAGAATCCTGGTGACCTGAGTTGCTCAATTTGCATCGGTGCGGTTGATGGGAACGACAATGCCGCCAATTTCAGTTCACGAGGCCCCGTCACCTGGACGAATACCGAGTTTGGCGATTATCCCTACCAACCCGGAATAGGTCTCATCCGCCCCGATGTGTGCGCCCCTGGCGTGAACATCAAATCGTTGAACTATCAAACCAATAATGGCTATACTCTCATGAGTGGCACTTCGATGGCCACGCCTTGCGCAGCAGGTTGCATCGCTTTGATGCTGAGCAAAGACCCCAATCTGATGCCTGCCGACATCTGTCGAATCCTTGAAGAAACGGCGGTGCCTTTGGCCCAAGGCAAGAGCAACACCTACGGCTTTGGCCGCATTAATGTGCTGGCCGCTGTGGAAGCCATTCAAGTGGGTTCCATCCAGTACAACCTCAGTTATCAAATCCATGACCCTGAAGGCAACAATAACAACGTTTTGAATCCGGGCGAGTCAGTCACGATGGGTGTTGCTATGGTGAATATAAGTTCGGAACCTGTGAGCAATGTTTCCTTGGTTTTGACGACTTGGGATGAAAACGTTACCATTACCCAAAACACAGCCACTTGTCCAGATTTCGCGCCCGACGAAACCATGATGGTGGAAGATGCTTTCGCTTTCACGGTCAGCGACAATGTGATAGCCAAGCAGGACATCCGTTTCAATTTGGAAGTGTATGTGGATGGCGAACTGTCGGGAACTTATGGCTTGGCTGTTACGGTTTACGATTCTCGCTTGGAATTTGGTACATCCGTTGTGTTGAACGACGACAACGGCAACGGCCTCCTCGAACCGGGCGAGACTGCCGATTTGCGCATTTTTGTTGACAATACGGGCAACCAATTGGCCGAAATGGTGATGGGTACCTTGTCGTCAGAGTATGAGTTTGTTGCGGTGAATGATACAGAAAAGAGTTTCAGCGCAATTGGTGCCGATATGATGGGTTATGCCGATTTCAATGTCACACTTGCTGCCGATGCTCCAGAGGATTTCGTCATTCCTTTCACCCTCGACCTTGTGGACTTCAACGGACGGCAAACAGAGTTGACTTTTAGCTACAAAAACGCTTGCAACATCATCTTCTCGTTGCACGATTCCAATGGCAATGGCTGGCAGGGCAACTATATCACTGTGAATTATTCCGACGGAATGACTTCGGAGCAATTGACCATCGACGAAGGCAGTTACGCGACTTATATCCGCAGTCTGAGTTCGGGCTCCAGATTCATGCTTCGATGGCACAGCGACCAAGGAGCTTCGCAGTGCAGCTTTGAGGTCACTTACGAGGATGGTACGGTCATCTTTGAGAACCAAGGCGGGTTTAGCGGCAACAAAGTGTTCACTATAGATTGCAACATTGGCAGCAGTGGTCCAGGTTTCTGCGAGCCAATCCGGAATTTGGATTATGAACTGAATGGCTTGGATGTGGTCCTCACATGGGAAGCGCCTCAAAACGGTACGCCTGCATGGTATGAAATCTACCGCGAGACCGAACTCCTTGACTTGGTTGAGGGCCTTACCTACACTGATGTCAATGTTGATGAGGGTGTTTACAATTATTGTGTTTATGCCGCCTACGACGGCTGCCAAAGCGAGTATGTCTGCACCGAGGTGGATGTGTCTAAGTGCGGCCCTGTGCAGAACTTGCGACACGCTCTACTTACCAATGATGAAAATATTCAAATCATCCTCACTTGGGAAGCCCCAGAAAATCCAACAGGACTTGTTGAGTATCAAGTCTATGTGGATGACGAACTACTTGGGTCTACCAACGAGTTGGTTTACTATTTTAACACAACAGTGGGCTATCACGATGTCATTGTCAAATCTGTTTTTGAGGATTGTGACAAGGATAATCAAACGAATATATGTATCCTTGGAAGGGTGGAGAATCTCAATTATGCCCTGAATGACCACGTTGTTGATTTGACTTGGGATGCTCTTGAATACGTGAGCCAGTATGATGTGTACATCAATCAGGTGCTTGTTGCGACAGTAGAAGATCCCTCTTATTCAGTAGAGCTTCCTTCGGGGATATTTGACGTTATGGTGGGTCCTGTCGAGGACGGATGCTATAGGTTCTTGGCTGGCTTTGACATTTGTATAGTTGATCCCGTTCAGGATTTGTCGTTTGTTGCCATGGATTACAGTGGTTTGCATTTCACTTGGAGTTGTGACGACCCCTATGTTCATAATTACGAAGTGATTTATAATGGCGATACCACGCTGATTGAGCCTCAAGGTGGTGCTACAGGATTCTCATTCGACCCGATTGTGGGCGAAAATACAATCTGTGTGATAACACATTCTCTCTATGGCTGTGATTCTGAGCCTGTATGTTTGTCAACGGAAGTTTGTGCCGTTGATGGCTATGATTATTCCTTTATCGGCAATGTGGTCACGGTGACTTGGAATGGCGATGCCGATACCTACATTGTCAGGGGTGATTTCATTGATTCTTCAACTTTTGTAGAAACCAATGGTTTCAGCATCCCGTTGGAAGAAGGAGGAGAACACCATATTTTGGTGGAACCCGTATATGAAGATTGCGTGGGCTTGATGACGGACTTTTGGTTCGAGGTCACTAACATCGTTCCCGAAATCCTCATCTCCGATGTGCATAAAGGTTATATCACCACGGAATGGAATACGGTTGATGGGGCCATCTCTTACAACCTTTACCGTGATGGCGAACTGATTGCCGAAAACCTGACGGAACCCAATTACAAAGACACCGAAATGGCCATCGATGCTGAGCATTGCTACGCCGTGCAGTCGGTGTTCGAGAAGGGTGTTTCCGACCTTTCTGAGGCCGCTTGCGCCAACTATTTCAACGGCTTGACGGAAAGTGACGGACTGGTGAGCATTTATCCCAATCCGACCACCGACAAGGTCAAAGTCGATTGTGTCGGCATGATTCAAATCGACGTTTACAATATGGAAGGCAAGCTCATCCGCAGCCTGAAGGTGGAAGACGATGCCGTACAAATTGATGGGCTTGAAAACGGTGTCTACATGCTACGCATCTTGAAGGGCGACATGACCATCGTCCGAAAGGTCGTCAAGCAGTAAAAGACAACGGATTCAGATTTTTTAGGGTCGCTTCGCTGTGAGGCGGCCTTTTTTCGTAATTTTGCGCTCGCAATACGAAAAACCACAGTTTTGCGTTAATGAAGAAAAACGAACATCATGCGTAAACTCTTTATCTCATTATTGTTGCTGACAGGTTTGGCGCTGCAAGCCCAGTTGCCAAAAGACATTATGAAGGAGCCTATTCCTGTGGCCATGTTCCAAGCCACCTACGCTTTTCATATTCCGGCGTTGGATTTAAAGACGGACTATGGCGTGAGCAATACCATCGGCGGCAGTTTCGTCTTCAAAACTGCCTCGAATTGGATATTTACAGCCAATGGCAACTTCATCTTCGGCAACCAACTGAAAGGCGACCGCATCGATATTTTCGGCGAGAGCATCACCACTGAGTACGGCGAGATGACGGGTTCGGCGGGGCTTTACACCACTTTCGCCATCTATCAGCGCGGTTTGCATTTCCAATTGGAGGCGGGCAAGCTGTTCCCCATTTGGCCCAATCCCAATAGCGGTATCTTTGTCCAAGCCGGCGTGGGCTACCTGCGCAACCGCATCAAGATTGACTACGACCTCAACACAAACAATACGCCCTATCCCGTATTTGAGGAGTATGCCTATGGCTACGATAGGATGCGGGGCGGTCCGGCACTGCATCTGGAGACGGGTTACCTCTATCTCGGCAACAGCCGCATCGCCAACGTGTCAATATCGTTTGAGGCCACATACGCCCGCACCCGCGATTTGCGCGAATATGATTTCCGTGTGTTCGATGGCGTTCCGGTGGGCTACACCGACCCCAACAAGCGTTACAATTACCTGTATTACGGCGTCCGCGTCAGCTGGAATATTCCCACCTATCAGCGGCAACCTGACGAATACTATTACAATTAAGATTTGGCGATGCTTTTTACTCTTGGGGTCTTGCTTTATGCTTTGGGTGTGCGCGTGGCGGCCTTTTTCGGCAATGCCAAGGCCAAGCAATGGGTGGAAGGCCGGCGAAAGCAACGCAAAGAGCTGAAAATCATAGATAAACTTTTGGGCAGGCACAAGGGCAACGTGCCTGTGACCGACGGCGAATGGATTTGGTTTCATGCAGCCTCGTTGGGCGAGTTTGAGCAGGGGAGACCTGTCATCGAAGCCATCAAGAAGGAGTATCCGCAATTCAAGATTTTGCTGTCGTTTTTCTCGCCTTCGGGCTACGAGGTGCGCAAGGACTATCCCTTGGCCGACGAGGTGCTGTATCTGCCTTCCGACACCTCCTTCCATGCCAAAAAGTGGTTGCGTCGGCATCATTTTGTGGCTGCTTTCTTCATCAAGTACGAGTTTTGGTTCAACTATATGAGAGCCTTGAAAAAAGCGGACATTCCGTTGTTCTATATCTCGTTGATATTCAATGAAAAGTCGTATTTCTTCAAGTCGTATGGCAATTGGTTCCGCAAGCAGTTGCTCAATGTGACGCATTTCTTTGTGCAGGATGAGACGACCGCTACCTTGCTGAAAGAGAATGGCTTCGACAACTATACCGTGTGCGGCGACACCCGTTTCGACCGTGTGGCAGCCATTGCAAAACAAGCCCGACCTTTCCCCGAAGTCGAAAAGTTTGTCGGCGGTCGGAAATGTATCATCGCTGGAAGCACATGGCCGCCCGACGAGAAACTGCTTGAGGCTTTTGTGCCGAAACTTCCCGTCGATTATTGTCTTGTCATTGCGCCGCACGATGTCTCGGAAAGTCATGTCGCACAAATCGAGGCCATGTTCCCCGAGGCGCAGCGTTATACGAGTATCAATGCCAATCAACCAACGAAAATACTGATTGTTGACACGATTGGGATCCTTTCGCAGCTCTACCAATATGCGCGGTTTGTCTACATCGGTGGTGGCTTCGGCGTCAATATCCACAACATTCAGGAACCTGTCACTTTTGGCTGTCCCGTGGTGTTTGGGCCGAAATACGGCAGTTTCAAGGAAGCTGTGGATTTGGTGGCCATGCAAGGCGCGTTTTCTGTCAACGATGCTGCCGGATTGGAGGAAATTTTCAGCCGTTTGATGAACGATGAGGCGTTTTTCAACAAGGCGTCAGCGAGGTGCAAAACCTATTTGGAACAGCAGGTTGGAGCCACCGAAAAGATCATGAAAGGCTTCAAAAACATCCTTTTTTTGCAAAAAAAGGCTTGAAGTGTTGTTTGTTTAATTTTATTGTCTAATTTTGAGGGCTGATTTCACGTTGAATTTCAGTCCGATAAAAATGGCAACTATGCAAGACAAACCTCAATCCTCACAGACCCCACGCTTGGGCTTGACCCACGGCGACATTAACGGCATCTCGTATGAGACCATCCTTAAAGCCTTTGCCGATGCACGCATCTTAACCCTGCTGACGCCCGTGCTCTACGGTCAGTCGAAGGTGTTGTCGTACTACAAAAAGAACTTCGAAATCGAGGATTTCAACTACTCGCTCACTCGCGACGTGCGACAAGCTTGGGCGCAGAAATTCAACATCATCAACATTGTTGATGGCGAGTTGAAGATTGAGCCTGGGCAACCCACGCAGGTCTCTGTCGAAATGTCGAAGTTGTCGTTGAAGATGGGCATTGAGGACTTGCGCAACGAGCACCTTGACGCACTTGTGACAACGCCGTCGAGCCTTGCTGTGGATACGAAACAAGCTCAAGTTTTTGCCGCTGTTTTCAACAATCCTGATATACTTCGGGTGTTGGTAAGCGACTTCATGCGTGTCGGTTTGGTCACCGATGACGTTCCTTTGCGGGAGGCTGTCGAAAAGATAGATACTGCGCTTGTGGTTCGCAAGTTGGAGGTTCTGTCGAAGGCTTTGAAGACCGATTTCGGCCTCAATGCGCCCAAGATTGCCGTGATGGGTCTCAATCCTCATGCGGGCGAGTTGGGCAACGTCACGGATAACGATTGTGTGACGCCTGCAATCAAGGAAGCCCAGAAACGGGGCGTTTATGCCTTTGGGCCGTTCTCGCCTGGTCGCATTTTTGTCAATGGGGCCTGGAAGAAATACGATGCGGTTTTGGCCATGACATACGAGCAGGGTGTCTTGCCGTTCAAGTTGCTGTCGGTCAACGGAGGCGCTTGCTATTGGGCTGGACTGTCGGCGGTTTGCACAGCGCCATTGCACGGTCCGGGATTCGACATTGCCAACACCAACCAAGCCTCGCCCGACCCGTTGCGCAAGGCCATTTATCTCGCTATGGATATTGTCCACCAACGAAAAGATTCTGAGGTTTTGCCCTCAAAAGATAAATCGTCTGAGTGATAGTTTAGCCTGAAACCATGAAGACCCGTGAATCTTTCCATTTGGAGTGACGCAGCATTTCGTTGGTGAAATGGGTGCGGCTGCCCACTTGGTCGAGCAGTTCCTTGGCCTTGTCGAACTGGCGCAACTCACGGTAAATCTCAGGCACCTCAAGATCAATCTGCTCTTCGGGATGTTTTTCCAACAAAGCCAAAAGGCGTTTCAGATTGTCGTTGAAGTCCTTGATATTCTTGATGAAAAGCTTCTCGCCACCGAGGATCATCTTGCGGTTTTCGTGCCACACACCGAAACTCATGAACCCATTGAGCAGGTATTTCAGGCGCACATGCTGATGGTTGCGGTGCAGGTCGTTGTAGGCCCACCACAGGAAACGCCGCAGGTAAATCTCCTTCTTGGGGTCGTAGTGGCTTTTCTTCAGGAAGGTCTTGTAATGGTTGATGAGGGCCAGCTTGCCCTTGTTGTCGGAGAAGCTGATGCCAAAGAATCGCCACGTGTTCCACGAATAGATTTCAGCCTCGGGTTTCTCGAAGGTGATGAGCGGCTCGACAGGCTTTTCAATCCAAAAGACATGGCTGCACGAAGGGCACATCAGCATCTTCTGTGGTGTGGTGATAAGGTTGTCGTTCAGTACTTTACCGTCAGAATACAAGATAGACTGATTGACCATCTCGGCCTTCAGGTTGCGACCTTCGAGCCAAGCTTGGCAATGCGGACATTGGAAGTAATACGAGTCGTATTTGAGCATCTTCTATCTTGTTTAACCTACGATTTCAGGCGGTAAAAGTAAGAAAGTTTTTATTTCCTGCCAAAATCGGCGGGAATTTCACCCCATATTTCCGTTTTCCATTTCAAAACTTTCACTTCCACAGTATTGGCGTTCAACCAATTCTCGGCGCGTTCAATCAGTTGGAAAAGGTAGTCGTTCTTGGCGTTGCGCTGCAATTTGGTCTTGCATTTTTTCTGCTTCACCCAAAGTTGCGCATTGACCGAGTCGCTGTAAATAGGCCAATTCCAACCGTTTTTCTTCTCCAAAGCAAGCGCATGGACGATGGCCAAAAACTCGCCGATATTGTTGGTGCCGTTCTCAAAAACGGGGCTGCTGAACAATTGCTTTCTTGTCACGGGTTGGGTGGCAAAGTCAACAAACACGCCCTGATACTCCATCTTTCCTGGATTGCCCGCACAGGCCGCATCCACGGCAATGGCTGGACTCAAGGGTTGCTCCTTTGCCGTTGAAAGGTCGATAAGGGGCGCCACGTCCTTTCCCCAATATTTCTCAGGCCCTTCCTTGAAAGCGGTTTCGGCGGTCAAGCGGTTGGGAAAGCTTTTGTACTTTGCCCCATTGAAGCCCGAAATCTCCCTGTTGCAGGCCTCCCAACTCTCGTAAATCCCAGGATGGCACCCTTGCCAAACGACGTAAAACTTGTTCTTTGCCATGACTCGATAATAAAAACCCTAACCAACGTTATTTCAGTTGGTTAGGATGGTAGCCCCACTAGGACTCGAACCTAGATTTAAAGTTTAGGAAACTTCCGTTCTATCCCTTGAACTATAAGGCCTCGTTCCCCTTTTAAGGGGGGCAGGGGGGGATTAAAATTCCGCCACAAAAGTACGGAATTTTTCGGAATTGCAAGACTTCTGTTGAAAATCATTTCAAATCGAGCACGATGGGGCAGTGGTCGGAGTGCATCACTTGGGGCAGAATGCCCACGTCGGCAATGCGGTCGCGGAGGTTGTCGGTCACCATGTGATAGTCGATGCGCCAGCCAAGGTTCTTGGCACGGGCACCGGCACGGAAACTCCACCAGCTGTATTGGTTGGGCTCCTTCACGAGCTGACGGAAACTGTCGACGTAACCATCGCTCAAAAAGTCCGTCATCCATTGGCGTTCTTCGGGCAAGAATCCCGACGAAGTGTCGTGTTTTCTTGGGTTGTTGATGTCGATGTCCTCGTGGCAGATGTTGTAGTCGCCCGAAAGCACCAACTGCGGCCTTTCCTTCCTTAACTCGTTGACATATTGGCGGAAGAAGTCCAACCACACCATCTTGAAGGCTTGGCGCTCGTCGCCCGTGGTTCCCGAAGGATGATAAACGCTCACCACCGACAAATCACCAAAGTCGGCGCGGAGGAAACGGCCTTCGTTGTCGTAAAGCGGCTCGTTCATGCCATAGACGACATGGTCGGGTTCTTGTTTCGTGATGAGTCCCACGCCGCTGTAGCCTTTCTTCTGCGCGGGAAACCAATAGTGATGGTAGCCCATCATCTCAAAGTCCATCAAAGGGATTTGGTCGGGCGTGGCCTTCAACTCCTGAAAGCAGAGCACGTCGGGTTGGTAGTCGTTGATCCATTGCAGCAGGCCTTTGTTGATGGCCGCACGGATGCCATTCACGTTGTAGCTGACGATTTTCATAGGATTATGATTTAACGCCGCGAAGATAGTGAATTTATCCGCAAGAGGTGACAAAGCGTCTTGATTATTGGCTATTTTTGCATTCGATTTCAACCTTCACCATGTCCAACATCAACGACGAAAGGAAACTCAACGAGCGTTATCGGATGATGACCGAACAGCCCGTCAAGCGGCTGATTCTCAAGATGGCCGTGCCCACCATCATCAGTATGCTCGTGACCACCATCTATAATATGGTGGACTCGTTTTTCGTGGGTCATCTCAGCACGGAGGCGGTGGCAGGCGTGGGCGTCTCCTTCGCATATATGGCTTTCATCAATGCTTGTGGATTCTTTTTCGGGCATGGCTCGGGCAACTATATTTCACGAGCCTTGGGAGCCAAACATGGCGAAAACGCCGGAAAAATGGCGGCCACGGGCTTTTTCACCCCGTTGATTATCGGCACTTTGGCGGGTGTGGTTTGCCTTGTGTTCATTTCGCCTTTGTCGCGGGCGATGGGTGCCACCGACAGCATCTTGCCCTACGCCAACGACTACCTCCGTTTCATTCTGATAGCCACACCTTTCATGATGTCGTCGCTAACGCTCAACAACCAACTGCGACTGCAAGGCAACGCCCGTTTCGGAATGATCGGCATTGCCTCAGGTGCCATCCTCAACATCCTTCTCGATCCGATTTTCATTTTCGTGCTTGACTTGGGTGTCAGTGGGGCATCGTTGGCTACGGCGGTGAGCCAATGTTTTGGTTGGTGTGTCTTGCTTTGGGGCACTTCGCGACCGGGTAATGTGCATATCAAGTTCAAGAACTTCACCCCAACCTTATTCTATTACAAGGAAATCACGCGGGGCGGCTTGCCTTCCTTGGCGCGACAAGCCCTTTCGGTGGTGGCCACCATCAGCCTCAACCGCATGGCGGTGCATTATGCTCTTCCGGGTAACGAAGCCTCCACTGTGGCGGCTTTCACTATCGTGTCGCGCATCACTATGTTCTGCTTCGCCATCGTCATCGGGTTCGGGCAAGGCTTTCAGCCCGTGTGCGGCTATAACTTTGGCGCCAAACTCTATGCGCGTGTCAAGGAGAGTTATATGTTTTGCATCACGCTTTCCACGGCTTTTCTGATTGTCTTGGCATCGGTGGTCTACATTTTCGCCCCCGACATCATTTCATGGTTCCGTGGCGAAGACCCCGAGCTCATCCGCGTGGGCAGTCAGGCCTTACGCTGGCAGTGCATCGCTTTCCCCTTGATGGGCCTTTGCACCATGACCAACATGCTGTTCCAAAACATCGGCTACACATGGCAAGCCACCTTGCTCTCGATGTGCCGACAAGGTTTGTATTTTCTCCCTGCGGTCTTCATCATGCCGTGGCTGTTTGGCATCACAGGCCTCGAAGCCGCCCAAGCCGTCGCCGACCTCTGCACTTTCTTGACTTCTTTGCCGTTTGCTGTTTGGATTATTCGGGAACTTGGGGCGAAGGTACTCAACTGAACAAATCCTCCGCAGTCACCTCCGAGTCCACTACATCTTTGTTAACGCCTTCTGCAACACCGAAAGTGGTGACGAAAGTGCAATTCAACGCATAAGCCGTCTTTTCTTTGTCCCTGAATAGTTGCATTCTGCTACGAATCTCTGTTGCATAGTTTTTCTTGATAGTATAAGAGCCTGCGCAAAACTTCATTTCGCAAAGGTTGATGGTTCGGTCGCCTCTTTCGATGACAAGGTCTATCTGTGCCCTTTTTCCTTTCTCGTTCTTGGGCGGAGTATAACGCCACGAAGAAGCCGATGTGGAGATACCGGAAATCCCAAGGCTTTTCCTGATTTGCGGCAAGTGTGTAAGGCAGACCAATTCAAAAGCATATCCTTGCCATGACTCCACGGAATGGGAATTGTAATTATGTGTCCACCATTGCTCATCTTTGCTATCCAAAGCATCAATGAATTTGTAGTAGAAAAGGGTATAAAAATCCACCAGCCTATAAAGCGTCCCCCTCGACTTGTTACCGTACTGCTGATACGAAACGATAAAATCGCAACGCTCCAAATTTCTTAACACGATAGTCAATCGGTCACCTTCAAGCGAACTGGATTCCTGAAGTTCTGTATAGGTCATCCCATCGTGGTTTCCGTTCAAAAGAGACACTATCTCAAGGTATTTGTCGGCTTTATTGAAAACGGCGTTATACAGTTCATCAAACTCGGTTCGAAGTTCCGAATTCTTACGGAAAAACAGGCGGTCGATATTTCCAATGAGCGTTTGCCCTGAATCCAACAGACTCAAATAGAAAGGAATACCGCCCATTACCATATACAACTGAAGAATCTGGTATCTACTCCATCTGATGCCTCGGCTGAACAGATATTCCTCTGTTTCCTTCAACGTAAAAGGACGAATATAGATGTTGTTGGTGATTCTCGCATGAAGGCCTCCCGGATTATCCACCAATTTATCCATCATCCAAGAAGAAGCAGAGCCGCTGGCAACAAACATGACATCCTTTCTGCGTGCGCCCCAACCATTCCAAAACGACTCCAATGCTTCCACAAACTCCGACTGTGGCGTGTCAATCCACGGCATCTCATCTATAAAGATCACTTTTCGTTTCTCATCGGGGAGGGATTCAATATATTCCTCCAACGCATCGAAGGCGTCTTCCCAAGAAGAGAATTTGGGCTGGAGTTTGAGTCCCGCCGCTTTTTTCAAAGCCTTCGCAAATCCACGAAGTTGCTTGACCTTCGACAACTTGTGTCCACCAACGTATGTAAAATCATAATTCTTGTCAAAAAACGTATCCACAAGGAAAGTCTTGCCCACACGTCTTCGGCCATACACAATCACGAACTCCGAGCGGTTACTTTCGTAACACCGTTTCAATTCCGCCATTTCCGCCTCACGGGCTATTATCTTGGAAGTTTTCATGCCAAATGCTTTTTATCACGATGCAAAGGTATTGAAAAATCCATACCAAAAACAAAAAAAGTGCGAACTTTTTGTACTTTATCTCAAACATTTTTTCAGATAAAGTACATTTACCTCATAACTTTTTTTTTAATAGGTGATTGATCAGAAGAACGGGTTTAATATTGGGATTATTCGGGAACCAAGGAAAGTCGCAAAAGTGTCCATAAATCGAATTTTTGTTGAGATATGGACACTTTTGAGCGTTATTGTCGGAACAAATCATCCATAACAACCTCGTTTTGCACAATGCCGGAATGAATGCCGCGCAAAACGCCGTAGGTAGTCACCATAGTTGTAGCAAGGCTTTTTCGGGTCTTGGTCTTCGCTTTGAAGATGGCCAAACGATTGCGCAACTTTTCCTCATAATCCTTGGTGATGGTATATGGTGCCTCCGAGAATTTCATTTCACATAGATTAATAACCCTGTCTGAACGGTCAATCACCAAATCGATTTGTGTTCCCTTTTCAGTTTCATCACCCTGTGCTCTCCATGTGCCTGTCGTGGTTGATATTCCACCGATACCCAACCTTTGCTTGATCTGTTCAAGATGTGTCATGCAGATGGTTTCAAAACTGAATCCCTGCCACGACTCCACCGAATGGGAATGCATGTTGTTTGTCCACCAATGTTCGTCTTTGGTATTTTTCCCGTCCAAGAACTTGAAATAAAACAATGTGTATGGGTCGCAAATGCGATAAACCGAATTGCGCACAGATGACTTGTATTGCGAGTAAGTTTCAATGAAATCG
>CACZNA010000044.1:0-21125 GCA_902782455.1 uncultured Bacteroidia bacterium
TGGGCAAGAAGCGCAAGGAAGCGTAATTGGTAATCCTTTCGTTTGACACGCGACGGCTTGTGACGCTTACATTGCGTAGGCGTTGCTTGCCGTCGCTTTATGTTGTAGGATTGTGGTGCAATTAGAATCCTCAACTTGGTGAATGGAAAATCCTCAACTTGGTGAATGAAAAACAGAAAATTATTTGTATTTATCAGATTTTTAGTATCTTTGCGGTCGAAATAAAAGTCTGAAAAATGAGTGGATATAGACCCCGAATTTGTGACCAAATTTTGGAAGATTTGTTAGAGGCAGTTGGTGCTGTTTTGGTGGAAGGCCCGAAGTGGTGCGGAAAGACAACGACCTCCGAGCAACATGCCAACAGTGTCCTTTATATGGATGACCCCGATTTCAAAGTGCAAAATTTGCATTTGGCAGAGGTGAATATCAAGGCGTTGTTGCATGGTGCCACACCTCGCTTGATTGACGAGTGGGAGTTGGCGCCACAGTTGTGGGATGCTGCTCGTTTCGAGATTGATCATCGTGAGCAGCATCAAGGACAATTTATTTTCACTGGTTCTGCCGTTCCCCAGAAAAAGCAACGCGACCTGATTTTCCATTCGGGTACAGGGCGTTTCGCGTGGTTACTGATGCGCCCTATGTCGCTTTGGGAATCGGGCGAGAGCAGCGGTGAGGTCAGTTTGGGGAGCCTTTTTGAAGGAGCCGTGCCCGAGGCCTATCAAGGTGCACATGATTTAGAGGCAATGGCTTACCTGACCTGCCGTGGTGGGTGGCCTGGAGCTTTGATGCTAAAGCAAAAAGCCGCTTTGCGAATTGCTTCTGCTTATCTCGATGGTGTTTTGCACAGCGACATTTCGCGTGTTGATGATGTGCAGCGCGATGCTGATTTCATGTTGCGCATTATTCGTAGTTTGGCGCGTCTACAAGGAGGACAGGTGCCCATTTCAACGATTTATGCTGACCTTGTGGCCAATGCACAGTCGAGCATGAGCGAAGACACTATTGCGAGTTATGTTGATGTTTTGAAGAAAATCTTCATGGAGGAAGATATGCCAGCATGGAATCCCAACCTGCGCAGCAAAGCGGCAATTCGGACTTCCGAAACCCGCTATTTTGTTGACCCGAGCATCGCTGTGGCAGCGTTAGGAATCGGGCCGAAGGATTTAATCAACGACCTGAATACTTTCGGCTTGCTGTTTGAGACATTGGCTGTCCGCGACTTGCGAGTGTATGCCGAGGCTTTAGACGGCAAAGTATATCATTACCGCGACAGCAACAAATTGGAATGTGATGCCGTGGTACATCTCCGCAATGGGCATTATGGTTTGATCGAAGTGAAGTTGGGAGGCGAGAGTCTGATTAATGAAGGTGTGAAGACACTAAACTCTTTGGCTGGCAAAATCGATACCACACGGATGCCTGAGCCGAGTTTCAAGATGGTGCTCACTGCTATTGGGCAATATGCTTACCGTCGTCCTGATGGCATCTTTGTGGTGCCTATTGGTTGCCTGAAACTTTGAGATGTGTGAGTTTAGCCTAACGAAATCTGTTGGAATTTCTTTTGACTTCGGGACGCGGGACTTCGGGACTTCGGGACACGAGACTTCGGGACACGAGACTTCGGGACTTTTTTACCATGACCGCTTTGATTGGCTTTTAGCTTTTATCGGTAAACTATTAGCTTGGTAGCCCCTAAGCTAATGGCTAATGGCTAACAGCTAACAGCCCTGAAAGGTCACAAGTCATAGTCACAAGTCAATGTCTCGCAGTCTAATACGTAAACTAAATCTGCTCATCTACTTATTGTTTTACCACGCATAAGCCTCAGCAGTCATCCATTTGCCCTGCACTTTCAAAACCCTTTCGATGACGTCGCGGACGGCGCCTTTGCCGCCAGGCCTCTCGCTGATGAACTTGCTGATTTCCTTCACTTCAGGCACAGCGTCGGCGGGGCAGGCGGGCAATCCTACGCATTGCATCACGCGGAGGTCGGGGATGTCGTCGCCCATGAAGATGATTTCTTCGGGTTTCAAGCCGTTTTCTTGCATATATTCGTTGAGTTTCAGTACTTTGTTTGGAATGCCAGTGAATACGTCCGTCACGCCGAGGCTATTCATGCGTACGATCGTCGAGGGGCAGACGGCACCCGAAATGACAGCAACATGATAGCCGAGTTTGGAGGCCAATTGCAGGGCGTAGCCGTCTTTCACGTTGGTGGCGCGCAAGGGATGCCCTTCGAAGTCGCAAAAGACGGTGCCGTCGGTCATCACGCCGTCAAAGTCGAAAATAAAGGTGGTGATAGGCTTGAAGATTGCGTTGAAATCGTCCATATTATGATGCTTTTGAGGCCCAAAAATAGTGATTTTTTGTCAAATCGGCCTCCATTAAGCAAAAAAGCGTAATTTTGCAGATTAAAATTGACGCGAGATGTCTCGAAGCCCCAAAGTCTCGAAGTCCCGCGTCCCGAAGTCAATAAAATACCCCAAGTCAATAAAATATGAGAGTCAGACATCAAAACGATAATGTAGAAGAGATTGTGGCCGCCACCATTGAGGCCATGGAAGCCGTGAAAGGCAAGGAAATCGTCACCTTGGATTTGCGTGAAATCACCACCGCCGTGACGGATTATTTCGTCATCTGTCATGCAGCATCGAAGACGCAAGTCGATGCCATCGCAGAGCGCGTGGAAGAGTTGGTTTTTGAAAAAAACCATGCCAAACCCTACCATGTGGAAGGCCGTGACAATACGGAATGGATTTTGATAGACTTCGTGGATGTCGTCGTCCATGTGTTCCTCGAGTCGGCGCGCAGCTATTACAAATTGGAGGAGCTTTGGGCCGATGCCGAGCGAATCGTAAGGCAAAACGAAGACTAATTTATTTAAATTCAATTTTTTAGAATGAGCGACAACAAAAACAACATGGGTGATCAGCAACCGAACAACCCCATGCAGCCCAACCGTAATCCCAAAGGAAAAAGACGTTTCAACCTGATGTGGCTTTATGCCATTTTGTTCATAGTGTTGATCGGTTTGCAGTTTTTTGGCAAGGAAAACGCCGTTACCCAAGAGGACATTGACCAAGGAAGACTTGTGGAATTGCTTCAAAATCAAGAGGTTTCAAAGATTGAGCTAATCAATAAGGAAGATGCCGAGATTTACCTGAATGAGAGAGGCTTGCAGAAAAACTTTCCCGAAGCGCAAACTGTGAATGGCACCACCGTGCGACCCAACTATACTTATAGGATAGGCTCTTTGGACCGTTTTGAAGAGCTGGTGGAAGAGTCGCAAGAGGGCATCGAGAATCCCGTTTATATCAGCAATGTGAGGCGCAACAACTGGATGTCCGACATTTTGTCATGGATTGTGCCGCTGTTGCTTCTCATCGTGTTTTGGATGGTCATCATGCGCTCGATGGGAAGTGGCTTGGGCGGTGGCGCAGGCTCGATTTTCAATATCGGCAAGTCGAGGGCGCAACTTTATGACAAGAATAGCAGTAATGTCAACGTGACCTTTAAGGACGTGGCTGGCTTGGAAGAAGCCAAGGTGGAGATTATGGAAGTCGTTGATTTTCTGAAGAATCCCGAAAAATACACCAAACTCGGCGGTAAAATTCCAAAGGGTGTGCTGCTTGTCGGCCCTCCCGGAACAGGTAAGACCTTGCTGGCCAAGTCGGTGGCAGGTGAGGCCAATGTGCCTTTCTTCAGCCTGTCGGGTTCCGATTTTGTGGAGATGTTTGTGGGCGTGGGTGCCTCGCGCGTCCGTGACTTGTTCAACAATGCCAAGGCCAAGGCTCCGTGCATCATCTTCATCGATGAAATTGATGCCATTGGTCGCGCCCGTGGCAAGAGCGCCCTTACGGGTGGCAACGACGAGCGCGAGAGCACGTTGAACCAACTGCTGACCGAGATGGACGGCTTTGGCACCAATTCGGGTGTCATTGTGCTGGCCGCCACCAACCGTGCCGATATTCTTGACAAGGCACTGCTCCGTGCAGGCCGTTTCGATCGTCAAATTTATGTGGAACTTCCTGATATTGTGGGTCGTAAGGAAATCTTTGAGGTACACATGCGTGGTCTGAAACTCGCCGCAGATGTGGATAAGGAATTTCTCGCCAAGCAGACCCCGGGCTTCTCAGGTGCCGACATCGCCAATGTTTGCAACGAGGCTGCACTGATGGCCGCCCGTAAAGGCAAGGAAGAGATTGATAAACAAGACTTTCTCGATGCCGTCGACCGCATCATCGGTGGCTTGGAGAAGAAGAATAAGATTATTTCGCTTGAGGAGAAGAAGGTCATCGCCTTCCATGAGGCTGGCCATGCCACAACGAGTTGGCTCCTGCAATATGCCCATCCTTTGGTCAAGGTGACCATTGTGCCGCGCGGCAATTCGCTCGGTGCGGCTTGGTATTTGCCCGAGGAGCGTCAAATCACCACAAAGGAGCAGATGTATCACGAGATGATCGCCACTCTTGGTGGTCGTGCCGCCGAGCAGGTCGTTTTTGGCCAGATTTCCACAGGTGCCTTGTCCGACCTCGAAAAGGTGACCAAACAGGCTTTTGCCATGGTGACCTACTACGGTTTGGACGATGAGATTGGCAACCTAAGTTACTATGACTCAACGGGACAGCAGGACTACAGCCTGACCAAGCCTTACAGCGAAAAGACCGCCGAGACCATCGACAAGCAGGTGAGCAAAATCATTGAAAAGGCCTATCAGGAAGCCGTCAGCATTCTCACCGACCATCGTGATGGCCTGTCGCAGTTGGCCAACAAACTCATCGAGGAAGAGGTGATTTTCGGCGAGGACTTGGAACGCATCTTTGGCAAGCGTCCGTGGGGCAACTCCGAGGACGAGAAGTTGAGGAATGCAGCCTTGAAAGAGACTGAGAGTCAAGCCCAAAAACAGCTTGAAACTGAAACTCAAAACGAACCTCAAAACGCATAAGGTATGGCTTGGGTAACGAGAACCGACAACGAAGACATCACCTTCAAGGAGCAGATTTTGGCCAAGGTGCGCAATGCCCTCATTGAGAAGCCGGAGGCCATGTTCAAGGACATCGACCAACGCAGCGAGACGTGGGTTCCTATAAGCGAAGAGGACGGCACCGCGATTACTTTTGCGCAGAATTTCAAGGAAATCGGGGGCATTTTCATCTATTTGGAAGACGAAAACGAGTTTGCCGACTGCATCCGCCAGTTAGCTCCCGAAAACGGATGGGAACCGTTGTGGTGTACCAGTCCTGCTATGCAAGCCCTGCTGACCCGTCATGGCATCGCCTACACCGAAAGCATCGAGCGAGAACCGAAGCAGAAATTGGTGAGTCTCACCGACTGTGAGTGCCTTGTGGCCCAAACGGGTAGTATCTTGCTGAGTGACAAGCTGTCGCGCACCCGAAAAGCATACGCCTTGCCTGACATTCTCTTGGTGTTTGCCACCACCGACCAGATTGCTGGTGGACTGAAAGAGGCCTTCCGTTTCGTCAGGAAACATCATGGCAACAAAATGCCTTCGCAGTTGACTTTCGTCACGGGGCCGAGTCGCACAACTGACATTGAGCAGACTTTGGTCATTGGTGCCAATGGTGTTCGACAGGTGGCTGTCTTTTTGGTTGATACAGAGTAAGTAACTGTTTAAAATTAAACTACATGCTTTTTGACGCGGGACACATAACTTCAGGACACGGGACAAAACAAATTGTCTCGCGTCTTGTGTATTCTAGTCTCGCGTCCAATATGTAAACTAAATATGCTCATCTGCTTAAAATATATGGACAACAATTAAAAAGTAATGACAATGAAAAAACTATTCTTTTTATTGGCTCTGACAGCCTCATTTGCGCTGCAAGCCCAATGGGTCGACGACCCTGTGAACAACACATTTATCGCCAACTCTTCTGACGATGCTGGCGAGGTTTACCTTGCCACCGACGAGGTGTCGGGCGACACCTACGTGCAATGGGCGCAAATGCGTTCCAATGGTTGGGCGCCTATCCTCCAACGCCTCGACTTTGAAGGTAATCCGCAATGGGGCGCAGAGGGCATTCCCATGACCAACCCGGATTTGGCAACGTGGTCGCCGGGCTACGCTATGGCAGCCACCAATGATGGCGGCGTGGTGTCGGTGTTTCGCACTGCTTCCGCGCATCATTTTGCAGTGAGAATCAATGCCGACGGCACAATGCCGTGGGGCGAAGATGGCATCATGCTTTTTGATGGTCAAGGTGGCGACCGCTCCGAAGTGATGGCTGGCACCGACGGCGGCGTTTGGGTTTTGGGAACCGATTATACGTACAGCTACCTGCAATATGTCAGTGCTGATGGCACGTTGGGACCCGTCATCACCATAGGCGACGGCGATTGGAATCACGATTTCGGCCTGATGGTCCCTGGTTTCGACAACAGCGTTTTGGTCGTTTACGAAAAAAACCACTGGGCTTACACCTATTATTATGAAAAGGAAATCTGGGTCATCGGTTTCACCGTTGACGGTGCGCAGATTGCTCCCGAACAACAGTTGATGGGACCTTACACCATGGGTGGAAGCTATTGCCATTACGTAGTGCCGGATGGCGCCAATGGTGGCTATGCCTATATGTGGCATGCTGGCATTATGGGTGCTTTCAACACTTACGTATTCCATTTCGACCAGTACGGCAATTCCACCATCAGCAGTTTGGATGGCACTGCGGTTCACGAACCAGACGCGAACAACTTCTACCTTAGTGCATACGGCACAGTAGACCCCATCAGTCACGACCTCATTATCGCATACGAGCAGACCGATGCCTCAACTCAAGCGCAGAGCAGAATCTATATGAACCGTATCACCTCGACAGGTGAAAAGGTTTGGGGAGAAGGCATTCTTGTTGCCGACTATTTTGGTGACAGCTATTCCGATATTATAGTTGACGCTTTCGAAGACGGCAGCGGCTTCTGCATCATTTACAACGTAGGAGACGGCTACTACTCAAACGTAGAAGCCATTGCTTTTGATATGGATGGTAACCAACTGTGGGACAAGATATTGAGTTCTGGTGTCTATCCCAAAGCCATGTGCGAAAACAGCACGGGATTCCACCTCGGACAGAACATTGTGGCTTGGGTGAACTCGGCCAATGGCGGTGTCTACGGCCAGAACATTGGTCCTGATGGTACGATGGGCCCCATTGAGCCTATCATCCCTGAACCCGATTGCTTCCCGCCTACGAACTTCGATGGTTCATACGTTTACGACGACGAGACGCAGAGCTTCGGCGTGATGCTCACTTGGGAAGCCCCCGAGACCATGCCGTTGCACTATAACCTGTATCGCTCAGAGATGGATGTCAAGGATGTCATCGTCATCGAAGTGCCAGGCGATGCCACGTCCTATTACGACGAGGCCGCCTTGGGTCTGTACAAGTACCAGCTGACAGCCGTGTATGAGGATTGCGAGTCGGACTTTGCCCTCACGCCTGATGGAGAGAATTATGTTATGATTGAGGTGACGAGCATCGGCGAGAACACAAGCGACGAAATCATCACCTTGGTGAACATATACAACATGCAAGGCCAGATGATGAAAACCATCAACCCCGATGAGCTGAGCACTGGAGTGTACATCCTCCAAGGCTTGACCGAGGATGGACGCATGGTGAGTAGGAAGATTGTTGTGAATAGATAATGATTGCGGACTTTTATTGCCCAACCGTTCCGAATCTTTTGTGATTTCGGAACGGTTTTCTTTTATACGAGGGTGTTTTTCTGCGTTTTAAACACACTTAAAATCTATCGCCCCTTTGGGGCTGGGTTGTTTATCTCAAAAATCTCCGACATTTTTCCTTCCATGTGCCACTGTTTTTTTGAAAAATAAACTAACTTTGTCGCCGTAAACATCATCGCACTTTTTATAAACTTTTGAATAAAGAATCAACTAAAATAATAAAATACTAATAATAAAATACTACGGATATGAGTAACAATCAGACAACAACAAAATGGCGACACCCTTCATGGGTTTATGTAACCTTTATCCTTGCATGTATTATTGGTGCTGCGGCTTTAGTTGTTTTTGTGTCGACAAAATTTACAACTTCACCTAGTCTACAAGTTGAGAATTGGGTCTCTTACCTTGTATCTCTTATAGGAATTTGTGCAACCTTAATGGTTGGATCGCAAGTACTTAATTTCATTGAAATCAGGAAATACGTTTCCGATGCGGATTCCAAAAAGAAAGAGCTGGAAGAACTTCAGATTAGGCTTCAAGTGTATGAGGACAACATCGTTCTATTAGATAGAAATTCAAACTATGTAGGGAATGCTCTCTATATCATAGCTGACAACTTGATTGATGATGATTTGCCCTTGAAAACGTTTTGTTTAATTCATTCGCTCACTTGTCTTTTTTACCCGAGTGATAACGCTGATAATATTCTTATAAGGCTTAGTGAAGTTCAATCAAATTTAAACAGCATAAACACTATGTCTGATAAGTGGAAAGAGGCTTTTAGATTACAATTTGAGGATCTTAATAAAATAGATGTAAAAGACTGCTCTGAAGAGACACGAATTACCGTATTAGGGAAAAAAGCAGAAGTGTTGTCATTGCTGCTCAATAAAACGCAAACAGCCACCCCTCCCCAAGAAATTGAATAAAAAAGTTTATTAAACATGTTATATTATGAAAACAAAGGTATACTCGTCAAATTCTGCCAACGCTTATATTGAAATTGTTGGTGGAGATTTCTATTCAATAACCCCAAGTTTTGTAAAAGGCGAGTCAGATGGCCCTGGAGGAATAGTTGTACGTCCTCGAGTTTTAGTAAATATAAAACGCATAAAGGTTAAGAATAGATTGAAGTATAAGAAATACTATAAAGCGAGCAGGAAGCGTAAAGGAAACCGGATTGGTTATGTTAAATCTACTAACGATAACTGTCATGCCCAAGCTACCCAAAGAAGAAACCCTAAACCTTGACAATATCCTCTTCAAGTGCAGGGATATATTGAGAAACGCGAAAAACTCGGGATCGTTCTTCGAGAAGCGCGACATGATGCTGACACTGGTATTCCTGCGTTTCATCGGAGAGAAGTACGAGGACGGCTTGGTGAACCTGCGTCAGAAGCTGATTGATGATGGGTTGAATCCTGACGACGAGACCATACAGGCAGCATTCTTCGACGACCCCACGTTTACCGACGGCACCTTCAACCTGCCCAAAGAGGCGCGTTGGTCTACCATCATCAATACTGAGGCACCAAAACTCAATGTCGCCCTCGACACCGCCCTAAAAAGCATCGCCGAAACCGACCCGCAATTGAAAGGCTGCTTCGTAAAAGGCACCTTCACCCAACGCAACCTCGGTGGCAACGACATGAAGAAGATTGTAGATGAAGTCAACAAGATTAGCCACAAGACCTTCGGCGAGGAGAAGGACCTTATCGGCAGGGTGTATGAATACTTCCTGAAGGAGTTTGCCGTGAATGCCAGCAAGGAGGAAGGCGAGTACTACACCCCGCATGATGTGGTGCAACTGATTGCCACCGTCATCGAGCCTTTCGACGGAAAACTCTATGACCCATGCTGCGGTTCGGGCGGTATGTTCATCCAAAGCACCGAGTTGGTGAAAGCCAGAAAGGGCGACATCAGCAGCATCAATGTGTACGGACAGGAGAAAGAAGCCGCCACCTACCGTTTGGCGAAGATGAATCTGGCCTTGCGTGGTATCAGCCATAACTTAGGCAGCGAAAGCGATTCGTCGTTTACCGGCGACAAACACAAAGGCTTGTATTTCGACTACATCATGGCGAATCCTCCCTTCAACCTGAAGAGTTGGTGGGACGACAACCTGAGCCGCGATGCCCGTTGGAAGGGCTACGGCATACCTCCCGCGAGCAATGCCAACTACGCTTGGATTCTCCACATGTTGCATCACCTGAAACCGTTGACGGGTGTGGCGGGTTTCCTGTTGGCCAACGGAGCCTTGGGCGACACCGACACCATTGAAATCAGGAAGAAACTGATACAAAACGACAAGGTGGAAGCCATTATCATCCTTCCAAGGGAATTGTTTATCACCACCGACATCAGTGTCACCCTTTGGGTGCTGAACCAGAACAAGAAAGGCGGCAAGTATCATGGGCGCAATCTTCGCAACCGCGAACATGAGATACTTTTCATGGACTTGCGCCCCTGGACAGGGAATGCCGTGAAAGGCGAGCAGAAGAAGAAAGTGCGCCTCATCACGGAGCAGATTCAGCATGTGGCAGACCTCTACCATCTGTGGCAGGCAGAAGGGACTGACGGAAAGAACTTTGCCGCTCCAGAGTTTTACAGAAGCGTGGGGATAGAAGAAATAGAGAAGAACGGCTGGACATTAGTGCCGAGCAAGTATATCGAGTTCGTTGACCACGACTTGGAGATAGACTATCACAAAGAGATGACCCGCATTCAGAAAGAAATACGCGAACTGCTACAGCGCGAAAAGAAATCACAACGGATGCTCGAAGAGGCTTTTAAAGGGATTGGGTATGGAATTGAGCAGGTATAAGATAGGAGACTTTGTTGAGCTTTATAGCTCCAAATGTAATTTACCAAATTTTCCACCCGAAGAAGTGTCTGGAATAAATATCGATAAAGAGTTTTTTGAACCAGCAAGACAGGTAGGCGATGACACTTCAAGTTATAAAGTAGTTCCGCCAAATTATTTTGCTTGCAATTTAATGCATGTGGGGCGTGATGAAGTGTTGCCAATTGCACTGAATCATAGTGGAAAGAACAAAATCGTTAGTCCGGCTTACACTATTTTCAAACTGACCAAAGAAGAAATCTTATTGAAAGAGTATTTCTTCATCCTCTTGAAATCGAAAGAAAAAGACCGCTATTTTTGGTTCCATACGGATGGTTCGATTCGTCAGGGTTTACCTTGGGAAGATTTCTGCGACATTGACATCACTCTTCCTTCCATCGAGCAGCAGCGCAAATATGTGGATGTTTATCTGTCGCTTCAAAACAACCTCGCTGCCTATCAAAGCAAAGTGGATGAGTTGAAGCTGGTATGTGATGGATACTTGGACCAGTTGAAAGTGACGTGTGATAAGGTAAGAGTTGGAGATTTGTTGAAAGAAGTGGATTGCAGGAATACTAACTCGGAAATCAAGTCTGTCAAGGGAATCAATATAGATAAAGAATTCATGGATTCTGTTGCAGATATAAACGGAGTGGATTTGTCGAAATATAAGGTTGTACATGAGAATGAATTTGCGTTCAGTGGTATGCAGACTGGTAGAGATGAGTGTATTAGAATTGCATTGAATCAAGGGACGACTCCAATAATAGTCTCCCCTGCATATACTGTTTTGAAAGTCAATAGCGAGTTGGCATTAAGTCACTATATTTTACTTTGGTTTTCGAGGAAAGAAATAGACCGGTATGGATGGTTTGCAAGTGACGCAAGCATTCGTTCCAATTTAGATTTGGATCGTTTCTACGATATGCTGATGCCTTTACCTTCTTTAGACACCCAAAAGAATGTGGTGAAAATTTTCCGTTGCTACATCGAGCGGCAACGCATGGCAGCGCAATTGAAAGAGCAACTGAATAATCTTTGCCCGATACTAATAAAAGGATCATTAGAACAAAACTAAATAGCTATGAAAACCAAACGAATATCAAAAGCATCAGTAATTGAGTGGCTGAAAAGGATCTTCACTCTCCAAACATTGGCTGTCATTGTGGGTTTTATTGCAGCTCTTTATGCTGTTAAATCATATAAAGATAATCGTCTATCAAAAATAAGTATGGAATATTGGACAAATGATAAAAAAATAATAAAAAACGTGGACAACATAGTTCGTTTTGAAAATCTAATATGTCCTTATGAAAGAATGGTTAAATTGGATGGGTATGGATATCCCATGTTAGTAAATAAGTCAAGCAAAAGTGTAAACAATCTTCAACTGACAATAGAAGTTAATTATGAACGACTTGGTTTCTTTGATAAAGATATATCATCTGATTATAGTGTTATTGAGCATAATACAGTCACAAGAACCATTAAACTTAGGTATAATCCCACAATACTAAATGCAAAAAGTGTTATTCCATTCCCTATAGGAAAGATGTATCTTCCTGATACAATTCCTATCCAAAAAGACGAGTGTTTTAGTGTCCATTTCCAATATAAATTTACATATGATGGAATGCCCGGAAATCCTAGACTTTTTATGCCAATTGTATTTTATATTACCGACCATGTATATTTTGACAATAAAGATCAATTGCATTCTGATGATGAACATGTTGATGCTTTTTTGACCCAATGTTATCAAATGGGGTATTTGACCGAATATAGGAAATACTTAGTTGCAGCGATTTGCGATATAGATGATTTTCAAATGGTTAAGCCGCCAAAGAGATTGAATGATGCCAAATTTGAGAAATTCAAAAAAGAGTTTATTGAAAGCAGAAAATAGAATAATACAATGTCAACGCTAAACAACTATAACGGACGCTACTGCGAATGGGAGTTTGAGGAAACCTTTATCTCGCTGCTTGAAAAGGAAGACTGGCAATACCTTTATGGCGACAGCATCCCTCGCACGAGCCGCAAGGAAGTGCTTTATATGGACGACCTGATTCAGTTCCTCAAAAAGACCAATCCTGATTTGGATGATGAGGATATTTGTCAGATTGCCGATAACGTCAGATTGGTGGGTGCCGATTCAGACTTTGCCACGCTGCACAAGGTGTACAAATGGATGGTGGATGGGATGCAATTCACGCCTAAAAACGGCGAGGCCCGAATGGTTCCGCTCATAGACTTTGGCATACTCGATGACTCCGAAAATCAGGATAATAACATCTACCGTGTGGTAAACCAGTTCTCGGTGGAATACGTCAACAACGGCGAGACCAAGACCCGCCGCCCCGACGTGCTGCTATTCATCAATGGTATACCCGTCTGCGTCATGGAGTTGAAAAATCCTGCCGATGAAAAGGCACCTGTAGAAAAAGCTTGGGAACAAATCAACATCCGCTATTGGCGCGACATC
Source organism: uncultured Bacteroidia bacterium (assembly GCA_902782455.1). GTDB lineage: Bacteria > Bacteroidota > Bacteroidia > Bacteroidales > F082 > Limimorpha. The sequence goes on from CACZNA010000044.1 coordinate 13,033, forward strand.
CCGCACCTGCTGCATTACTGCCCGCTGGCTTGCATCAGCGATGGGGTGAAAACCCGTTTGGGAACCGTCCGCACGCCCTACGAACACTTCTATGCATGGCGGCGCATTGAAGACGGTGACAAGGTTTCAACCATGCCTTTCGATGAATTGGAAACGATAGTGAAAGGCGTGTATCGCCCGCAACGCTTCCTTGAAATTTTCCGCGATTACGTTTATTTCCAAGACGAAAACTATGACCACGAAGAGAAGGAGATAGTGTGCCGTTATCCCCAGTTTTTTGCCACACGCCTGCTCCGTGAGAGCGTCATCAAGTCTGTACAAAGCAAGAGCGGCAAGGGTGGCACCTACTTTGGAGCCACAGGCTGCGGCAAGACCTACACGATGGCATTTCTGGCCCGGCAGCTTGCAATGCGCTGTGCCAACGAGTTAGGTTCGCCTACCATCCTGATGATTGTGGACAGAGACGACCTGCAAAAGCAAGGAGCCAAGCTGTTCACCAAGAGCACAGAGTTCCTCGGCTTGGGAGAAGTGGCCATTGTGCCAAGTCGCAAGAAACTCCGCGAAGAATTGGGTGCCCGAGAAAGTGGAGGCTTCTATATCTGCACCATCCAAAAGTTTTGTGACAGAAAGGACGACCCAGTAGGCCTCATCAACGAAAGGGCCAACATCATCTGCTTCAGCGATGAGGCGCACCGTACCCAAATTGAAGGCTCGCGTCGTATCCAGTTTAGCGAAGATGCCGACGAGAACATGAAAGCCATGGTTTCGAAACCATACGCCAAGGTGCTTCGCGAGGCTTTACCCAATGCCACCTTTGTGGGTTTCACGGGTACGCCTATCAGCGAAACCTATCAAACCTTCGGCGAAGAGATTGATCGTTACACGATGGATCAGGCCGTCGCCGACGAAATTACCGTCCCCATCAAATATCATCCCCGTATTGCCAAGGTGCTGCTCAACAATGAGAAGGTGAAAGAAATAGAGGCATATTATTCAAGATGCGCCGAAGAGGGTTCAACCAAGCAGGATATTGCCAAGAGCAAGAAAGCCATGAGTTCATTGGAAGTGCTGTTAGGCGAATCTGATAGGCTCGACAAACTTGCTGTGGACATACACGACCATTACACAGCAGCGGTGGCCAACGACCCCAATAGGGTACAGAAGGCGATGATAGTCTGCGCCAAACGTGAGATAGCATATAACCTGCTGCTGAAGTTTCGGGATCACTATCCAGAATGGTTTGAAGAGCGTAAGGCTCCTGAGAACTTGGAAGTTCCTGCCGACAAGTTGTTGGATTTGGAAGACATGCCGACTATTGCAATGGTAGCCAGTGTGGGGAGCAACGACGAGCCAGGGATGTACAACTACTTGGGTGGCGTGAAGAATGACCAAAGGTCAGACAAGTTGGACGCGGCCTTTAAGCAGGAGTATTCCAACTTCCGCATTGTCATCGTGGTGGATATGTGGATTACGGGTTTCGATGTGGACTGTCTCACCTATATGTATAATGACAAGCCATTGCAGAAGCACTCGCTCATCCAGACCATCAGCCGCGTGAACCGTAAGTATCCTGGCAAGGATTTTGGCCTGATAGTGGACTACATCGGCATCCGCGACTATATGATGGAAGCCATGAAGATATACAGTAGCGGAGGAGGAGGGACCTCGTTGGCACCCACTGCCGACGACATTGAGCAGGCCACGGTCATCTTCCGCGAACATCTTGCCATCATAAAGAACTTGTTTGCTGATTACGACCTGTCACCCTTCCTGAAGGTTGACACCGACCCGACTATGCGCTACACCCTTTTGGCTAAGGCAGCGGAATACGTTTTTGCCAATCCTGAGATGCTGAACTCAGTAAGCATAGACGGGAAGAAGGTGAAGAAGGTGAGTTTTAAGACCTACTTCCTTGGTGAAGTGAGACGTATGCGCAAGGCCTACGACCTGTGCCAGCCCTCGGGTGAGTTGGGTGAAGAAGAGTCGGCATTGGCTCAATGCTTCATGGCTATTGCCGGTATGATTTACAAGATGAACGGCACTGATGCCCCCGACACCGACACCATGAACCGCCGCGTAGCGAAGATGGTGGAAGAGGCTTTGAGATACAACAATGTGGAAAGCGTACTGGAAGAAGGTGACGAGATGGACATCTTCAGTCCTGAGTTTACCGAGCGGCTTGAAGAGATCAAGATGCCTGCATCAAGGTTGGAGTCGCTTGTCAAGTTGCTTCGCAAGCAGATTACCGAATACGGCAAGACCAACCAACTGGCTTCAAAGAGATTCCAGGAGATGTTGGAAAACACCATCAGGCAATACCACGAAAGGCGCAAGTTCCTTTCCGAGCGTGAGGCAACGGAGACACAGGAAGAGACAGCGGAAAGCATCATCAAGAAAGCTACCGAGCAGGCTCTTGAAATACTCAGGCAAATGCAAGAAGACCGCCAGAGTTTCCGCAAACTGGGGCTTACCTTTGAGGAAAAAGCCTTCTACGACATCCTCATCCATTTGAGAGACAAAAATAACTTTGAGTTTGGTGAAGACAAGGAGATTGATGGCATCGTGGTGAACGAGAAGTGCAAGAGTCTGGCAAACAAGATACGCGAAATCATTGATGCCAAGTCATCATTCGCCGATTGGATCAACAACACCAACGTCCGTAACGACTTGAAGTATGACATCAAGATTTGTCTCATCAAGAACGGCTATCCCCCGCAATACTCTCCCGAGGTGTTCCGTGAAGTGATGAAACAGGTGGAGAACTTCAAGGAAAATGAGGCGTTCGAAAATGATAATACGCCTCATGTAGTGCTAATGTATCCTTTGGGAGAAAATGGGAACGTAAATATGGCAGCGGAAAATTGACAAACAAGGAGTTGTAGTTTTGTAACTCCTTGTTTCCTATTTCTCCTTGTCTTTAATGGTAATGGTGATAGTCTCGCCAAGGTCGTGGGCCGCTTTCATCAAGGCATAGAGTTTCTTGAAAGTGTCGCGGGAGTTGATGACCTGCCCCTTGATTTTGTTTTCGCCTACCAAAATGCAACCATCGGTGTCCTTCACGGTGTTGCCGCAATGGATCAACACGCCTTCGAAGGCTTTCACGTCAAGCAGACGCGGCATACGCCCGTTGCAGATTTCCTTATAAAACGGCCTTGGGCCAAAAGCGTTTGAATAGGTGGTCATGCTTATCGTGTAAGTGCCTGTCGGGATGGCCGTTATCGATTTTAACTTGCGATGCAGGTTCTCCTCAACGGAAAGTTCTTGGGACAGACCACGGTCGGCATCTTCCAAGGTGTCGCAAATCATCTTGTCATTATAGTAAAGGTGGCCAATCGTGTAGCCGTTGCATTTGTAGTTGCGGATGAGTAAAAGTTCCATACCAGATAAATTTTTGTGCAGGCAAAAGTATGGACTATTTTTGAAACGTGCAAGAAAAAAGCCGCTCAACAGCGGCTTGCGTTTTGTGGGAACTGTTGGACTCGAACCAACGACCCCCGCCTTGTAAGGGCGATGCTCTGAACCAACTGAGCTAAGCTCCCATTGTTTTCAGGCTGCAAAAATACGACTTTTTTCGCTTTTTTCGACATGTAGTCGGTTTTTTTCAAAGATTTTCCTATTTTTGTACTTCAATCAAAAACAAAAATATGCTTGTTGCCATGATGAAAACCCTCAAAACCAATAAAATAAAAAGCGCGGCCTTGCAGCTGCGCTCCCCTTGAATACTCAAGTCCCATGAGCGAATAACGGGGTTCGAACCCGCGACCCTCAGCTTGGGAAGCTGATGCTCTACCAACTGAGCTACATTCGCGTTTGAGGCTGCAAAAATAAGCAATTTTTCAATTCAACAACAAAAAAATATTGTTATGTCCATTTCAAAACAAGACGAAAGGATTATCCACGAGAGTTTCCATCCCAAATCGTGGAGTGAAATAAAGAGCCACGACTCATGGTCGGTGTTCAAGATTATGGCCGAGTTTGTGGAAGGCATGGAAAGACTGTCGAGATCAGGGCCATGCGTGGCCATTTTCGGGTCGGCACGCACCCAACCCGGCGACAAATACTATGAAATGGCCGTCGAGATTGCCGAAAAACTCGCCGACTATGGCTTTGGCACCATCACGGGTGGTGGTCCTGGCATCATGGAAGCCGGCAACAAAGGCGCCAGTCAAGGTGGAGCCACCAGCGTAGGACTGAACATCAACCTGCCATTCGAGCAGCATTTCAATCCCTACATCGACCACGACAAGAACATTTGTTTCGACTATTTCTTTGTCCGCAAGACCATCTTCATGCGTTATGCGCAGGGCTACATCGCCATGCCCGGCGGCTTCGGCACCTTGGACGAACTCTCGGAAGCACTCACCCTCATCCAGACCAACAAAATGGTGGAATTCCCCGTCGTACTCGTCGGAAGCGAGTATTGGAAAGGCCTTATCGATTGGTTCAGAGGTACTTTGCTCACCAATAAGATGATCACGGAAGAGGATTTTGAGATTTTCCAAATTGTCGACAACGCCGACGATGCCGTGAAGATTATCAAGGACTTCTACAAGAAATACGCCATCAAGCCGAACTTCTGATGATGCGCCGTTATATTGAAGTCCCGTTGCAACTGCTTGACATCGAGGGAGAAGGCTTCCATGTCATGGTCGAAGGCTCGATTCATGGCAAGGAAGCCCATTTCCTCATCGACACGGGTGCCTCACGCTCCGTTTTCGACCCCAAGACCATTTCCACATTCATCGACGACCTGACTTTCGAGAAAAAGGAAGGCATGACCGCTGGCGTGGGCAGCTCCGACTTGGAAAGTGCCACATTCAGGATTGATGCTTTCTCGTTAGGCGATTTGGAAATAACAGATTATGAAGCCGTTGCCTTGGATTTGGAGAACATTCACGAGATGTACGCCAAACTCGGTCTTCCGCAAATCGATGGCATCATTGGCGGCGATTTGCTGAAACGATACAAGGCGGTGATTAACTACAAACTCAAGAAAATACGGCTTTCATTTAGCAAACCTCGATTGTCGAAAACTGCGCAATATCCCATCAATCAATAGATTGTATTATCGTCTAATTCTTTGTTATGTCATCACCCAAAAATGAGCAATACTCTTCCAGCGACCTTTGCATCACTTCCAGAGGAATCGGTTTTTGTGCAGTTGCCAACTGCACAATTTCATTGGATTCTTTAGAACTCACAATTTGTGCAGTTTCCAATTGCACAAATTCGTTAATCTTTGATTTCTGGGTAATTCTGGCAAATTCAATGGAATTGTACGTGTCGAAGAATTTCACCATATTATAGAGATTGCGTTTACCGAACCCTCTGCGTTTGGGATTTTGCCGTTTCAGGTAATCGGCCAGTTCACTGACCACTTTGCTACCCCAATGGGAAGATTTCAACTGGTTGGATATGTATTGTCCTACCTCCCATGCCGTCAGGAGCGATTCCATGTTCACGGTGGCTATCGCAGTCGTACGATGACTGTTGATGATGGAATCCACGTATGCGAATTGCCTTTCAAAGTCATCAGTACTTGATGGAATATTCTGTACGTTTTTGTTGCCCATATCCATTTGTTTTACCTCGCAAAAATAGATTTTTCCCAATAAACACTGAAAATCACTCCGCCGAAGTGTTTTCGGCTGGCTTTTTCATCATCTCAGGCTCTGGTTCAACCTCTTTCTCCTTGACATACCGCGCATCAAGCGCCAGGCGGAAGCCTCCGAAAGAATTCTTCAAATCAGGCAGGCGTTTGCCACGCCACGCCACTCGGCACGACGACTTGGGCAGTTGCCAGGCACCGCCCCGTATGCAATACATTTGGCCATCCTTGCCCAACGAGACGTTGCGCTCTTTGTCATAATATTTGTACTTCGACGAGCACCATTCCCACACGTTGCCCGACATGTCGTAGATGCCTAACTCGTTGGGTGTGCGTTTCTTGACTTTTTTGGTCTTGTTGGCATTCTCGTTGAACCAAGCCACACGTTCCACTTCTTTGGCACCGCTGTAGACATAACCACGCGAGTGTTTTCCGCCCCGCGCCGCATATTCCCATTCCTCCTCGGTGGGCAGGCGGAACTTCATCCCCGTGATGCTGTCCAAAAGCCGCAAAAACTCCTGAACCTCAAAATAATTCACATTGGTCACAGGGCGTTTCGGACATTTGTACTTGCTTGGATTATAGCCCATTACGGCTTTCCAAAGTTTCTGTGTCACCTCGGTCTGCCCGATGTAGTAATCCTCCCGAATCGTCACATGATGTACGGGCAACTCGTCGGTTTGCGAATGTCGGTCGTAGTTGAACTCGGCGGTGTCCTTGTGTTGGGCACCCATCCAAAAGCCGCCTTTCTCGACCCGTACCATATTGAACGACACCTTGTTGACGCTATAGGAAGTAGGCGCGGGAAGCGTGTCTTGTTGTGCGAAAGTCATGCCTTGCACCAGCAAGAAAAGACTGAAAATCAAGGAAAATCTTTTCATTTGAATTTATTTTGAGGGCAAAATTAGAAATTTTGCGGCAAAAGTCGCTATCTTTGCACAAAATTAAACAAGATGACCAAAATTCTCATCATCGACGACGAGGCTCCCATACGCCGCGTGTTGCGCGAGATTCTCGAAAACGAGAATTATCAAGTGGACGATGCCGCAACGGGCATGGATGCCCTGCAACTCATTAAGGAACATGACTTTGATGCCGTTTTTTGCGACATCAAGATGCCAGAAATGGATGGTATAGAAGTGCTTGAAGCCATCCGCAAGGAGTCGGACGTGCCGGTCATTATGCTCTCAGGCCACGGTACGATTGAAACGGCGGTTGAGGCTATCAAGAAAGGTGCCTTCGACTTTATCCCCAAGCCGCCCGACTTGAACCGACTGCTCATCACCCTACGCAACGCATTGGACAAGAAGAACTTGACCACCGAAAACAAGGTTTTGAAGAAGGCTGTGAGAATACAAAGCCAGATGATTGGCGAGTCGGCACCGATGCTGGAGGTGAAGGATATGATTGAGAAAGTGGCTCCCACCAATGCCCGAGTGCTTATCACGGGAGAGAACGGCACGGGTAAGGAACTCGTGGCACGTCAGTTGCACGAACTCAGCCCGCGCAGCCAAGGCCCGTTTATTGAGGTGAATTGCGCGGCCATTCCTTCTGAATTGATTGAAAGCCAGTTGTTTGGTCACGAGAAAGGAGCTTTCACTTCCGCCATCAAACAGCGCAAGGGCGACTTTGAACTGGCCGACGGTGGCACCCTCTTTTTGGACGAAATCGGCGACATGAGCCTTTCGGCGCAGGCCAAGGTGCTCCGTGCCTTGCAGGAGAACAAGATTACCCGTGTGGGCAGCGAGAAGGAAATCCCTGTGAATGTGCGCATTCTGGCCGCCACCAACAAGAACCTGAGTGCCGAAATCGAGAAGGGCAACTTCCGAGAGGACTTGTATCACCGCTTGAGCGTGATTGTCATTCAGGTGCCACCGCTGCGCGAGCGCAAGGACGACATCCCTGTGTTGGTGGAGAATTTCGTTGAGGCTATCGCCGCCGACATGGGCAAGCCTGCCCCGGTTTTCGAACCAGAGGCAATGGAGGAACTGAAGCATTTCCAGTGGACGGGCAACATCCGCGAGTTGCGCAACATCGTGGAACGCCTTGTGATTCTTTGCGGGAGCGACATCACTAAGGAGGATGTGGTGCGGTTTGGCAGTCCGTTGAAATAATTTTTGCCTGCCCCTTGCGGCATATCGAAAATAGCTGTAATTTTGCCGCCCGTTCTTTGAGGATGACAACCTTAACTGTCGGTTTTCAAGGCAGACGTATGGGTCAGGCATTTGGGCTGACACATGGGTCAGCCCCTACAAATGAAAACTTTCAACTGTCAACTTCAAACTATCAACTGATTTGGGGGTGACCGGTTTTGACAGCAAGATGAATTGTCATGTAAGCATGTCGAGCCTCGCAGTGACGCTCGTTAATCTTGACTGCAAAAAAGTAATTGGCGAAAACAACTACGCTCTCGCTGCCTGATTGAAGCACAGTAGATCACTGGCTTAATCCCTTCACAAGGTGAGGGGACGAGACATCCCGCAGG
>CACZNA010000045.1:0-21069 GCA_902782455.1 uncultured Bacteroidia bacterium
GCGAACAAGGATCGAACTTGTGACCTCATGCCTGTCAAGCATGCGCTCTAAACCAACTGAGCTACCGTCCCAAATGCGGGTGCAAAAATACGGCTTTTTGGGAAACCGACAACTTTTTTTCTTCTTTTTTTTGAAAAAATTCTATCTTTGTGCAATTAAATCTATTTGCTATGAAAATTAAATATCTATTAATCAGCATGTTCCTTGTTTTTGGAACAATTTCGGCCTCGGCCCAGGAGAAAAAGAATTTCGAATTGGAAGACCTTTACATGCGCTCGACCTTCTATGCCAAGAGTGTCCGCGGCATGAATTCCATGAAGGATGGCAAGTCATACGCCTCCTTCGAGAAAGGCCAACTCAACATCTACAACTACAAGACAGGAAAACTCGTGAATACCCTGTTCGGCATCAGCGACCTCGTTTTGGAAGGCGAGGACATGCCCATCGGTCTGCAAAACTACGAGCTGAGTGCCAATGAGGACAAGATGCTGTGTATCACTGATATGGAGAGCATCTATCGTCACTCTTACCACGCCACCTATTATATATATGACTTCAAGACCAAGACCTTGCAGCCGCTTTCGGAGAATGGCAAACAGCGTCTCGCCACGTTCTCGCCTGATGCAACCAAAGTGGCCTTTATGCGCGACAACAATTTGTTTGTCAAAGACTTGGTGACGGGTTCGGAGAAGCAATTCACCAACGATGGCCTCTACAACCATATTATTAATGGTGCGCCCGACTGGGTTTATGAGGAGGAATTCAGCTTCTCGCAAGGCTTCTATTGGTCGCCTGACAGCAAGAAAATCGCCTACATGAAGTTCGACGAAAGCAAGGTGCGCGAGTTCCAGATGGAAGAGTTTGAAGGACTTTATCCCGACTGGTACAGTTTCAAATACCCCAAGGCGGGCGAGGACAATTCCATCGTTGGCATTTATGTCTATGACCTCGAAACTGGCAAGACGGTGAAGATGGATACGGGCAAAGAGACCGACATTTATCTGCCCCGCATCGCTTGGACGAAGGATGCAAATGTCTTAGCCATCCAACGCCTCAACCGCCATCAGAACCACTTGGAGATTCTGGCCGCCAACGCCACCACGGGCAAGAGCCGTGTGTTTTACGATGAGACCAATGACTATTACATCGACATCACCGACAACTGGCACTTCCTCGACGATGGTAACAGCTTCCTGATGACCTCTGAGAAGAGCGGCTACAACCATATCTACCTCTATCTGCTTGATGGCACTTTGGTGAAGCAACTCACAGACGGCCCTTGGGACGTGACCGAGGTCTACGGCTTCAATGGCAAGGAAGTGTTTTTCCAAGCCGCCAAGAAATCGCCTGTTGAGCGTCAGATTTACGCTGTCAATTTGAAAGGTCAGATGCGCGAGGTGATTGGTCGCGAGGGTACCAACCAGGCGCGTTTCAGCAACGACTTCAGCTACCTTATTAATATTAATAGCTCCATCACTCAGCCGCGTCAGTTTGAACTTTACACCAACAAAGGCAAACTGGTGCGCGTTTTGGAGGACAACCACGAGTTTGCCGAGAAGCTGAAGACCTTCAATCTCGGTGAGAAGAAACTCTTGAAAATCAGCGACCCTGCCTTCACATTGCCCGATGGCACCCAAGTGGATGTGGATGCTTGGCAAATTCTGCCTCCCGATTTCAACCCCGCCAAGAAATACCCCGTGCTGATTTACGTCTACGGCGGTCCTGGCCACCAAACCGTGAACAATTCCTGGGCCGACAGCGACTATTGGTGGATGCAACTGCTTGCCCAACATGGCATTATCAGCGTGTCCATCAACAATCGTGGTAGCGGCGCGCAGGGCGAGGTGTTCAAGAAGATGACTTACCTGCAACTCGGCAAGTACGAGACCGAGGACATGATTACCCTCGCCAAGTACATGGCCAAGCAGCCCTACGTTGATGCAAGCAGAATTGGCATCTACGGCTGGAGTTACGGAGGCTTCATGGCCGCCAACGGCATCACCAAGGGCGCGGATGTCATCAGCACGGCTGTGTCGGTGGCTCCTGTGACCAACTGGCGTTATTACGACAATGTCTATACTGAGCGTTTCATGCGCACGCCGCAGGAGAACCCCGATGGCTATGACCTTAACTCACCAGTACACAATACCAAGTTCATCAAGGGTAACTACCTGCTCTGCCACGGTAGCGGCGACGATAATGTCCACTACCAGAACGCGATGGAACTCATCAAGGCCATGATTTCCAACGGCAAACAGTTCGATCTGATGATTTATCCCAACAAGAACCACGGCATCTATGGCGGCTACGAATACGGTGACGGAGAGTGCCGGATGCACCTGTTTAACAAGATTGATAATTTCCTGTTCAAACACCTCTTGGGAGAATAAACGCCATGAAAAGACTATTTCTCTGCGCCATTTTGATGGCCGCTCTCAATCTCTCGGCTCAGCCTTTGTGGATGCGCTACAACGTCATTTCGCCTCAGGGCGACAAAATCGCCTTTTGTTATAAAGGTGACATCTATGTGGTGAATGTGAATGGGGGAAAAGCCCTGCAAATCACCACTAACCCTTCGCATGAAACCATGCCTGTTTGGTCGCCGGATGGCAAATCCATTGCTTTTGCCTCTGACCGTAACGGCAGTTTTGATATCTATGTGGTTTCGTCGGAAGGTGGTGTGGCACAGCGTGTTACGACAAATTCTATCGGCGAATCACCTCGCGCTTTTTCTCCCGATGGAAAGGAGATTTATTTTACTGCGCAGATTCAGAAGTCGGCAAAGAATGTCCAGTTTGCCGCTGGTTGGATTACTGAATTATACAAGGTGAAAGTGGAAGGCGGTCGCCCCGAGCAGGTGGTGGCTGTGCCGGTGTCGGGCATGTCGTTCGACAAGGACGGCAAGTCGTTCCTATACTACGACCGCAAAGGCAGCGAGAACGTATGGCGCAAGCACCACACCTCATCCGTGGCCCGCGACATCGTGTATTACAACGCTAATAAAAAGACTCATACCATCCTGACCACCAATGTGGGCGAGGATTGTGACCCTTGTTATTTGCCTGGTTATAAGGATGTTGTGTTTCTGAGCGAGCGCAATAATGGGAGTTTCAATGTTTACAAGGCTCCCGCCAACGACTTGGAAAAGGTGGAGCAGGTGTCGCATTTCACGACGCATCCTGTGCGTTTCCTTTCGGTGAGCAATGATGGCCTGTTGTGCTATGGCTACATGGGCGAAATCTACACGCAACGCATTGGCAATGAGCCGCAAAAGGTGAGCATTGAGATTGTGAACGACCAAGAAACGGAACAGTTGGTGAAGCAAGACTTCAGAAGCGCGGGCAACTTCGCCCTGAGTAGCGACGGCAAACTGATTGCCTTCGTTTCGCGTGGTGAGGTCTTCGTGACTGGCGTGGATGAATACGCCACCACCAAGCAAATCACGCATACGCCGCAGGCCGAGCGCAGCCCTTCATTCTCGAAGGACGGTCGCACCGTGGTTTATGCCTCGGAGCGTGACGGATATTGGAATATTTACCAAGCCACAATCGAGCGCAAGGAAGATTTCAACTTCGCATACGCCACCTTGATTGACGAGAAGCCGCTGTTCCCCAACGATGGAATTGAGCGTAGCAATCCCGACTATTCGCCCGACGGCAAGGAAATTGCTTTTGTAGAAAATCGCAATATTCTGAAAGTCTATAACATAGCAACCAAAGAAGTGCGCCAAATCACTGATGGAACGCAACATTACGGAAGCATAGGCTATGAATGGTCTCCCGACGGAAAATGGTTTGCGGTGTCCTTGATTACCCACATGCGTGATCCTTATTCCGATGTCGGTATCGTGTCGGCCAATGGCGATATGAAGATTTACAACATCACCGAGAGTGCCTATTTCGACGATGACCCTCAGTGGGTGTTGGATGGTAATGCAATTATCTACAATTCAGATAGATATGGTATGCGTTCCCATGCCTCATGGGGCAGCCAAAGGGATGCATTCATCGCTTTCTTGAACCAGGAAGCGTACGACAAATTCCGCCTCAGCAAGGAGGAATACGCCCTGTTGAAAGAGACCGAAAAAGGCAAGAAAGAAGACAAGAAAGACGAGGCAAAAGCAGACGAAAAGAACGACAAGAAAAAGGGCAAGAAAGACGACAAAAAGGATGAGAAAGAGGATAAACCAAAGGAAGACAAGAAGATAGAAGTCGATTTGGAGCACCTGCAAGACCGCGTCATGCGATTGACACCGATGTCGTCGAATCTGAGCGGCATGGCCTTGTCGAAGGATGGCGAGAAGTTCTATTTCATGACTTCGTTTGAGAAGGGTTACGACCTTTGGGAACTCGACGTGCGCGAAAAGTCGATGAAGGTGTTGAAGAAGATGGGACAAGGCGGAGCGCGTTTGGCCGTGAACGGCGACAACATTTTCCTGCTTTCTGGCGGCAACCTGCAAAAGGTGGACAAGGGCGGCAAGTCGACCTCGATTAAATACGACGCCACCATGGAACTCGACCTCGCCGCCGAGCGCGAATACATGTTCAACCATGTGTTTTTGCAGACGGAGAAGCGGTTTTTCATGAAAGACCATCACGGCGTTGACCTCGAAATGATGAAAGAAGCCTATCAGCCTTTCCTCGCGCATATCAACAACAATTACGACTTCAGCGAAATGCTGAGTGAGATTTTGGGCGAATTGAATGTGTCGCACACGGGTTCGGGCTACCGTCCCTCAAGCAAGGGCGATGCCACGGCTGAGTTTGGCGTTCTCTTAGACCTCGACTACAAAGGCGACGGCCTGAAAATCGACGAGGTGGTGGAAGGTGGCCCCTTCGACAAGAAAAGCTCTAAGGTAAAAGCGGGTTCCATTATCGATAAGATTGATGGCGTGGAGATTACAAAAGGCATGGACTATTATCCTTTGCTCAACAACAAGGTGGGCAAGACCATCCTTGTGACCATTTCCGATGGTGGCAAGACTTGGGACGAGACCGTGAAGCCCATCAGTCACGGCGCGATGAACGAACTGCTTTACGACCGTTGGGTGAAGCATAACGAAGAAACAGTGAAGAAGCTTTCCAAAGGTCGCCTCGGCTATGTCCACATCCGCAGCATGGGTGATGCCAGCTACCGTGATGTGTATTCACAAATCCTCGGCAAGTACAACCTTTGCGACGGCATTGTCATCGACACGCGCTTCAACGGCGGCGGTCGCCTGCACGAAGACATCGAAATCCTTTTCAGCGGCGAGAAATACTTAGAACAGGTCATCAACGACAGCGTGGCCTGCGTGATGCCTTCGCGACGCTACAACAAGCCCTCAGTGATGATTATCGGCGAGGCCAACTACAGCAATGCGCACGGTACGCCTTGGGTTTATAAATACAAGAAGATGGGTCGCCTCGTCGGAATGCCTGTGCCCGGCACTATGTCAAGTGTGACTTGGGAGACCTTGCAAGACCCGTCATTGTATTTTGGCCTGCCCGTCATCGGTTACCGCACCGAGCAAGGCAATTGGTTGGAAAACACGCAATTGGAACCTGACGTAAAAGTGCGCAACACGCCTGAAAAGCTGGCGAAGGGTGAGGATGAGCAGTTGGAAGCCGCTGTTCAGGAGTTGCTGAAAGAGGTGAAGGCTTTCCATTATTGGGGAAAATAACTATGGCTTATTGCTTATGGCCAATGACTGACCCACGGTAAGGGCAAGCCATTGGCCATAGTATTAGCCATAGGCAACAATTAGCACGATCTTTGCGTTAATAGAGTAAAAATGATTCTATTATGCGCAACATTTGGCTGGTTGTATTGCTATTGCTGGTTTCCAATCTGACTTATTCCCAATGGGTTGCGTTGGATGAAGGTGAATATTTGATTCATCGAGTTTGGATGTACAAAGATACGGCAAGGGTGTGTGAAACCAAAGTTGCGGAAAAATTGTACGATTATTATCAGAAGGAACGTGACCATTACTTCTATCGTTATGAGATGGAGGGGAAACAAATCGCTGACAATCGTAAAAGTTTTGTTTTTTCCGAACAAGGCAAGCCGGTTGTTAGGGATTTGGCGAGGAAGTTGGAAGCCATGGCAAGATTGGAAACTGATAAGGTTGAGGTCGCGCTCTCTTATGTTCAGTCATTGCCTTATTCGTATGATTCCACATCGAAAGGGAAGGATGAGTATGTCCGCTATCCTATTGAGACTCTTGTAGATGGCTGCGGAGATTGTGAGGATAAATCGGTGTTGTTGGCAGCAATTTTGCATGAAATGAACATTGATTTTGTGCTGTTGATGGCACCAAACCACATGGCCGTCGGGGTGAATTGTGAGCCTCATAATGACGCGGCAGGTTTTATGTTCACTGGAAAGAAATACTATTATGCGGAAACAACTGAGATTGATTTTAAGATTGGGCAAGTTCCCGATAATGTCGCTTTGGCCCGAATTGAAGTCTTGCCCTGCGATGCCGCTCCTGTGTTGATTGTTAAGGATGTGTGGTTTGAATCCCAGCCAGCCTTGCTTTTTGAGAAGACTTCGTGTGTATTGGAGATGGCTTTGCAAAATCTTGGCCCAAGTAAGATTACAGGGTTACGGATTCATGTGGCGTTGGTTACAAAAAGTAGAAGAGGTGAACGAGTCTTGGCCGAAGAGTATAGGGAATTAGTCGATTTGCCTGAATGTGAGCAACGCTCAGAACGGATTACTTTCAAGAGTTTGATTAAGGAAAAAAGTGTGCTTCGTGTTGAGCTTTCTGGTGACAATATTGCTACGCAGCACTTTGAGTATGAGATGAATTATAGCCATACAAGGAGATATTAATCTTTTTTGGATTGCTCTATAAATTGAACTTGAAAATCTTTCGGATTTTTTTGCTGAAACGACGATACTGGATTTCGAACCAATTGGGATAGTCCCAACGAGCTTCTACACATAAATTCTCGAATATGGGCTGGTTTTCTTGAAGCAAAGAATCTGTTCCTGAAATGTAATACCCGAGGAATTCAGGATCTTTGTTGTATTGTGCTTCCCATTCAAATTGAGGCAGGATAACACCGTCTGTCTTGTTTCCATATAGAGTGTATTCTCTTTCGAGAGTTGTATTATGCGGATTGATGGTGCCTATTAATTGGATTTTGACTATGTCTGCACTATCGGTCGTCCAAAGCCAGTATAGGAAATTGCCTCTATCTATTAGGAATTCTTTCGTTTTTACTGCCTTGTGTCGGTATTCCTCAGTGTAATTTTTACGTGAATCATGATACCTCATTCGGTCGAATTCGGCATCTTGATACAATAGGGAAATGAGGCTGTCGGCCTGATTTTGCCATTCGCAGCTGTCGATAATGTATTCGTACATTTCGTCGATAAAGGTTCGTATAGTCTCTTCCCTAAAATCGTTATGTTGCCATAGCCAATAAAACAAACCTCCCGAATAAGGCGCTTTCTCAAGACTCTGTGTTTTTGTGCTTGTAAGTAATATGTTGAATGGCACTATGTTGGAATCGTATTTTCTCAATCCTCTATCGAAATCCCATGCGGGTCCGGCATGCATTTTTGAAGTGTCTCCAGCATCTTTATACATGAGGAAAGAGAAAACACCGCCATCGGGATTCAGGGTGATTTCTTGCAAAAGGAAATACCGTGCAAATGATGCGATGTCGAGATATTCAGTGTAATATTTCCCTGTTGTTTCGTGGTAACCTGAAGACGACATCACAGCAGCCTCCATTTCGTTGTAGAAGTTTGAGATGTAGTTCACTTGTTCAAATGAGGCATATTTTGGGGATTTGATTCGGATGGGATCTCCTGCATCAGATACAAAACCGCTGATACTACTATAGTATTGCCAATTCTGTCCGCTATTGTCTATAAGGTATCCTCCTGTGAAGTCTTCGGGGTTTTTGATGTTGACACCTTTCATGTGTCCTTTCATCCGTGGCTCACCAATGGAAAAGCGGGGATACTCGCTAAGGCGTCGATTATTAACAAATTTGTTTTCCTTTTCCAAATCGACGATGTTTACGCTTCGTCTGTTCACATCGATTTTGTTGGACATTTGGTAGATTCCTTTGTAATCGCCATTGAGGTATAGCGAGACATAAGTGAAGGTGGGGGCAAGTAAACCCATGGCTTTGGCCATGTCGAAAGCCAGGGCGTTGCATATGAAACTGTTATCTGTAATGTTGGTCACCAAAGTGAAAGACTTTCCTTTTTCCAAATTCAAAATGCGGGCAGCACCCGGCAATTTGATGGTAAAGGGCTTTTTTTCTTTGTTATACCAAGAACTATTGCCTCTGGTTTTGATGGAGATTTCACCTTCATATTCTGATGTTCCGTTTTGCAGGAACAAAGCGATGGATGCTTCTGCAACATAGCTTTTGCGTTTGAAAATGCTGTCTTTTTCGCTTTCATCCATATTGATGAAAAGCGAGGGGAGATGCGAATGTGCCGCAATAATGTTTGTGTCGTTCGAGAATACGGGACTTTCTTCGTTTTTAAGGGATCCCTTTTTTCGGGACAGTATTATTGAATCCAAAGACCAATGTGAAGGTAATACGAATACTTGTTTCCCGTTTTGGGCAAAAGATGATATTTGGAGTGTTGTGTCGGATGTATTGCAAGCCAATAATGTACCTTCATTCTGGCATTCATTTGCATCCTTGTCTTTGGCTTGCTCTGAATCTCGGCAACTTGATAGCAGTAAAAGACTCAGTATGAGAAGGAATAATAATATGGTTTGTTTTGTAAACATTTGATCATTAATCGATTATTATTTCATCCATAAAAATCCAAGAATCAAATCCCGCGCCGGGCAAACCTTCTGGCAGTTTTCCGGGGTTCTTCACAACGATGCGAAGCAGACGAGTGGAAATCGGGATTTCAAAACGCTCGCGGAAGGTGAAATTGCCCTCGCTGGTTACTTCGGTGGTAAGGGGGAAAGTGCCGCGCAGAGTGTAGTCTTTCCCGTTGTAGGAACCGTAAACTTGTATCGTGTCGGGGCGCAAAATCCAGTCGTGGGCGTTCACCAAGAAGCCGATGTTTAGAGCTTCCACTTTCGTCCATTTGCCCAAGTCGATTTCAATGTCGGCATCGGTGCCGTAGAAGCCTTGCCAATGGCCGTCTTTGTAGTCGTCGCTGCCAAGGGTGCCATCCAAAAGCGCACCATCGCCGCCGCCGGAATATTCGGGACGGTAGTTGCCCGCCGGACTGTTCAACTGCTTCAGTCGGCTCATAGCCTTGTGGTAGCAGAAATAGCGTTCAGCCCTGACAGCTTCGCCCACCTCGTTGAAGCAAGCCGCCTTGACGAGGCAAGGACGCTCAAGTTGAATAGGATTTTCATAAGCT
Organism: uncultured Bacteroidia bacterium; assembly: GCA_902782455.1. Lineage (GTDB taxonomy): Bacteria > Bacteroidota > Bacteroidia > Bacteroidales > F082 > Limimorpha. The sequence goes on from CACZNA010000045.1 coordinate 9,346, forward strand.
GGATCACTCTTTGTAGCTTCTTTCCCGTCAACTGTATAGTGGATTAGCTTTTCGTCATTGGCGTCAAGTAGGGTGAACAAGTCAATGGTAGCATGGCCTTCAGTGTTGATTAGCTCGATAAAAGGAAGATATTCAATCTGTAGGAGTTCTCGCGCAATGTCGTCGTATTTTTTCATGTTGACATCAAGCCAATAAGGACGGCTTTCAATGTTCCAAATTTTGATATACTCCATTTTTAGGGTGTGCAATCTGTCTATCAGCTGGGTAATCGTTCTCTTGCTGTTGAGGATATTGGCTTCGGTTGGGTCAACGTATGTTTGGTAGAGTTGCCAACGGCCAATGTTCCTTTCGGCGCACCATCTCATGCGATGGATGGCGTAAAGGGCGTTGTCGAAGATGCTGGCATTGCGCTTGACCATTTTTTTGTCGTTTTCCAGCTTTTGTTCCAAAGCAACCAAGTCGTCAAAGGCTTTTTCGTTGATTTTCAATACGGTATCTTCAACGAGTACTGGGTAGAAAGCCATCACGCTCTCTTCCAATGCCGCAAATTTCCCGATTTCATCGTATTGTGTCAGTTGCGAAAGTGCGTGAAGGTCGTTCAGTGGTTCGGTGGAAGTGCAGCCGAAGAAATGGATGCAGAAGTTCAGTTCCGTATCACGTTGCGATTTCTCGATTTCCACCTTTTTTGCCTCCGTTTTCTTCAGCGGGTTCCAACTCATCTCCGCACCCCAAGCCAATCCATATAACGCGCTGTTAATCAGTGATTCGCCAAAATCATCCCAGCAGGTGTTGATAACGCCCAAAGCACCGTTTTTGTAACCGTCGCGGCAAAGGTTGCTGATGTTCTTTCTGAACTCGTAATGCTTGGGCCAAACCCGTTCCGAAAGGCTCACGCCGGGCGCGACGAAAAAGCTCCGCCCCGATTCTTTGTAAGGTTTCAGGAAGTCGTCGAAATCGTTTTTGTCCACATAACTCCACGCGATGAGGAAAATGTCGTCATCCAAATTCTCAAGGATTTCGGGGTGCTGGTCGGCAATGTCGCCCCACATCATCACGCGCTTGCGATAGGGGCGAAGCATCCGATTGACGCGATTAATGTGTTGGTAATAAACCTTTTCCGACCCAATGGAATCGACGTGTGCCTTGGCGTAGCCTTGTCCAAGGCTCTCGGTTTCGTCACAGTTGATGTTGAAATAGGGTGACTTGTAGGCATTTGCTACCTCGCGGAGATGGTCTTCGAGGAATTGATAGGTTTCCTCCTTGGCGGGGTTGAGGTTCCATTTCGTGTCGGCCAAATGGCTGTAAAACGGGTTGCACAAAATCTCCTCGAAATGTCCAAAACATTGCTGATTGCCAATGATTTGGATGTGATACGGCCTGCAAAACTCCTCCAATTCCTTGATTTCCTCGGCGGTGAAGGCATCGGTGGGAGCAATGTCGGGGTGGCATTTAGTTTTGAAGGTGTGCTCGGTGTAGAGCGAGAACGCATTGAGCTTGCACTCAGCCATTTGCGGGATGAGGCGTTTCAAATAGTCCATACTGACGATGGGGCCTCGGCTGATGTCGTCTTGCCAAGCGCGAATCTTGAAGTTGGGCCAGTCGGTGATGGCCACGCAGGGGAGGGCGATTTCGTTTCCCTTGCTTTGCAGGAAGGCGTATCGGTAGAGTTGCTTGAGGCTTTGCGTGGCGTAGAAAAGTCCCGTGTTGGTTGTGGCTTCCATTCTCACAAAGTTGCGGTTGATGGTCAGGCGGTAGGCCTGGTCCTCGTTTTCGCTCACGCCGAGGTGGTCGGTCTTGATGAGTTCGATGAAGTGCTTGCCCTTGACGGTGCCTCTCGCAAATTGCAGCGGTTTGCCGTTGATTTGGTCAAGGTCTTTCCGCAACATGGTCACAATCTGGCTGATTTCGGTGTCGGAGGCATCGTAAGCTAAAACTACATCGTTGTCCCAAATGAATTGGCCTTCATGGGTTTTCACTTGTTGTGGGGTGGGAAGGATGTGGATGTTTTGTGCCAATCCGCACACAGTTAGAAAGATACAGCTGATGACAATGAATATTTTTTTCATGGATGGAAAGTTTTGGCAAAAATAGGAATAAAAAGCATTGGGCCGCAAGTCAGTACTTGTTGAAACGCGACCCCCAGCTGTAGGAGAGATGCAATGTGAGATAGAGCCAAGGGTTGCGCTGTCCGTCCATGATAGGAGCGCCTAAAGGGAAACCCTCGGCGATAGCTTTCACGTTGACGGCTTGCACATGGGTGCGCGATCGGCCAAACTCGAAACTGAGCCCTAAAGAAGCATAAACGCCAGGCGAGAGTTTGGTCTGATTGAGTCCCTTCGTAAAAGAAGCTTTGCCGACAATGTCAACCCATTGGTCTTTTTGGTCAAAGGTCTGTTCTTCAACGATTTCTTCGTAACCTGTGCTGGTTGGCGCATATACAACAACGTAGTAATAATAGGGTTTCAGCAAGGCCAATGATGCTCCACTGGCGAAAGTCCAACGGGTTTCCACGCCGCCCCAATACGGCTTGCCATAGATGCGTCGCTCTTCACCATATCCGAAACGGAGGACATAGGCACTGTTGAGTTTTCCGTAAATATAAGGCTTTGTGTAATAAGTCGATACGTTTACGGTTTTGATTTCTTTCAAGGCGTGAAGTGAGATGACTTCTGCCTCCCAGTGGGTTGTGCGATTGATGGTTCTGATGCGCCCTATCTCGAAACCAGCACCAAACCCCTGCGAATGAATAGCCAAATGGGTTGTGTTTTGGTGGCTGTAAACGATTCGCTCCTCAAGAGGCTTGCCGTCATCAGATTGAATGTCAATCTCTTGCGCATCCAATAACAAAGCATACGCTCCGAAAAGCGTGAGCATAGCGATACGCAACACGGACCTCAAGTGAGCATTCATGGCTCCCGAAACATAGATGCGTTAATAGCGCGTCTCTTTTACGTATTTTTGCGATTCGCCGTAGGCCGGACAGCTCTTGTTTGATCCGCAAGATGTCATGATAATGCCTGATACAAAGGCGATTAGCAATGCGATGGCAACTCTTCTCTTCATTTGAATGAAATTTGGTTTGCAAATTAACGGAATTTTATTGGAATTATTACCCTATCTTTGCGGAAATTTTTTGAGTCATGCAAATCCGAAAACCCGACATCGATGAAAGTTGGTACCAAGTGCTGCAACCGCAGTTTGAGGCACCGTATTTCTCCGACCTCAAGTCGTTCCTCGTCAATGAGAAACGGCAATATACCGTTTTTCCTCCTGGGCCATTGATTTTCAACGCGTTCAATCTTACCCCTTTTGATAAAGTGAAGGTGGTAATTCTCGGCCAAGACCCGTATCATGGCTATGGACAAGCGCATGGCCTTTCATTTTCGGTGCCCGATGGCGTTCCATTTCCTCCGAGCTTGCAAAACATTTTCAAGGAATTGCATGACGATGTCGGCATGGCCATTCCGCGTTCCGGAAATCTTGAGAAGTGGGCGCGAGAGGGTGTGTTGCTGCTCAACGCTTCACTGACGGTGAGGGCTGGACAAGCGGCCTCGCACTCACATCACGGCTGGGAACAGTTCACCGATGCGGCCATCCGCGCCTTGTCGGAACAACGGGAACACCTTGTCTTCATCCTTTGGGGCAACTACGCCATCGCCAAGCAAGCCTTGATTGACCCGTTTAAACACTTGATTTTGAAATCGGTACACCCGTCTCCACTTTCCGCAAGCCGTGGCTTCTTCGGTTGCCACCATTTCTCGCAAACGAACAGATATTTGGAGGATCATGGCATCACGCCTATTGATTGGAGTTTAAACTAAGTACACGCTTTGCCTCATTGCAAGCGAAGCGTTAAAACCTAATTGTTTGGATTGTTTCGTCGTTTTTCCACGCAATGGCGTGAAACGACAAAAAGATTAAAGAATGAAACAGATAGTATTTGCGACAAATAACAAAAACAAACTGCGCGAGATGCGCGAAATCATGGAAGGCCTCTATGAGGTGCTGAGCCTCGACGATATTGGCTGCCATGAGGAAATCATTGAGGATGCCGACACCATCGAAGGCAACGCAAAAATCAAGGCGGACTTCGTGACGAACAAGTTCCACGTGGACTGCTTCGCCGACGATACGGGCCTTGAAGTGGAAGCCTTGGGTGGCGCTCCTGGGGTGTTTTCGGCGCGATATGCAGGTGAGCATTGTAGCTATCAGGACAATGTGGACAAGATGCTAACTGCGATGAAAGGCCAAACTAACCGTAAGGCGGCGTTCCGTACTGCTATTGCCTTGAACCTCAACGGGAAATTCTATCTCTTTGAAGGTCGATGCGATGGACAAATCACTGAAACGCAACGTGGTACAGAAGGTTTCGGCTATGATCCAATCTTCCAGCCCGACGGCTACGACCAGACCTTTGCCGAACTGGGCCACGAAGTGAAAAACGCTATCAGTCACCGAGGCCGCGCCACGCAGAAACTGATAGCGTTTCTCAAGGAACAATTATAAAACGGGATTCAGTTCATCCTTCAAATATCGTCCTGTGTAACTTTCGGCGCACTGCGCCACTTCCTCCGGCGTGCCTTCGCACACGATGCGCCCGCCGCGCTCGCCGCCTTCGGGTCCCATGTCGATGATCCAGTCGGCCATCTTGATGACGTCCATGTTGTGCTCAATGATGAGGACGGTGTTGCCTTTTTCGACCAACTTGTTCAGCACGTTCATCAGCACCTTGATGTCCTCGAAATGCAGGCCTGTGGTGGGTTCGTCGAGGACGTAGAGCGTCTTTCCCGTGTCGCGCTTGGCGAGTTCGGTGGCCAATTTCACGCGCTGCGCCTCGCCGCCGCTGATGGTGGTGGAGGCTTGGCCGAGGGTGAGATAGCCCAAACCGACATCCTTCAACGTCCTGATTTTCTGTATGATGTTGGGAATGTTCTCGAAAAACTCCACCGCCTCGTTGATGGTCATGTTCAGCACGTCGTTGATACTCTTGCCTTTGTAGCGCACCTCAAGCGTCTCGCGGTTGTAGCGTTTGCCCTGACATTCCTCGCACAGCACCGTCACGTCGGGCAGGAAGTTCATCTCGATGACGCGCACGCCTGCGCCTTTGCAGGCCTCGCAGCGACCGCCTTTCACGTTGAAGGAGAAACGCCCCGCCTTGTAGTTGCGTATTTTCGACTCGGGCAACTCGCCGTAGAGTTTGCGGATGTCGTCGAAAACCTTGGTGTAAGTGGCTGGGTTCGAGCGCGGTGTTCGTCCAATCGGGGCTTGGTCGATTTGGATGATTTTGTCGATTTTCTCCAAGCCTTCGATGCTGTCGTAGGGTAGCGGCTCTTTTACGGAGCGGTAGAACTTTTGGCTCAAAATAGGCGAGAGGGTCTCATTGATTAAGGTGCTCTTGCCCGATCCGCTCACGCCCGTCACGCAGACCATCACGCCTAAGGGCAACCGCAAGTCCACGCTTTTCAGGTTGTGGCCTTTTGCACCTTTTATGATAAGGTAGTCGCCTTCCAAGGGCTTGCGGCGCGTTTTCGGCACCTCGATTTGGCGCAGGCCGTTGAGGTAGTCGCAGGTGATGGAGTGGCCGTTCTTGATTTCGGCAGGTGTGCCGGCAAAGACCACCTCGCCGCCGTGCCGACCCGCGCCCGGACCAATATCCACGAGGTAATCCGCGTTGAGCATGGTGTCCTTGTCGTGCTCGACGACGATGACCGAGTTGCCGATGTCGCGCAATTCCTTCAGCGACTCGATGAGGCGTTGGTTGTCGCGCTGGTGCAGGCCGATGCTCGGCTCGTCCAAGATATACAACACGCCCGTCAGTTGCGACCCGATTTGGGTGGCCAAGCGGATGCGTTGCGCCTCGCCGCCCGAAAGCGATGCCGCCGGACGGTTCATGTTCAGGTAATCGATGCCGATGTCCAAGAGGAAATGCACGCGCTTGTGGATTTCGCGCAAGATTTCCTTGGCTATATCGTTTTGTCTTTCAGTGAGTTTTGCAGGAAGTTCGTCAATCCACTTTCCGAGGCTGAGCGTGTCCATGTTGGCCACCTCGGCGATGTTTTTCCCGTCGATGCGGAACCATTGCGACTCCTTTTTGAGCCTCGTGCCGCCGCAAACGGGACAACTCACATGGTTCATGAACGAGCCTGCCCACCGTGCGATGGCCGCCGAAGCCTCCTCGTTGTTCTGCTCCTCGATGAAGTTGATGATGCCCTCGAAGTTGATTTTGAAGGTCGAGGTGACGCCGAGGGTCTCGCGCTTCACCTCGAAGGTCTCGTTGGTGCCATAGAGAATCACGTCCAAGGCCTCGTCGGTGAAGTCCTTCAGTGGCGTGTCCAAGGTGTAGCCGTATTTCAGCCCGATGGCCTCCAACTGCTTGAAAATCCAGCTGCCGGCCTTGTATTCGCCCGCCGGGGCAAGACCGCCCTTGCGGAGGCTCAGATTCGGATTGGGAATCAGTTTTTCCTTATCGACGACGGCGATTTCGCCCAAGCCATTGCACTTGGGGCAAGCACCGTAAGGCGAATTGAACGAGAAGGTGTTGGGCTCGGGGTCTTCGTAGGAGAGGCCTGTGGAGGGGCACATCAACAAGCGGCTGAAGTAGCGCAGTTGCCCGCTGTCGTTGTCCAAAACCATCAACAATCCCTTGCCGTAGCGGAAGGCCGTCTGCACCGATTTCTTGATGCGGCTGAGGCCGTCCTCGTGTACCTCGATGCGGTCGATGACGATTTCGATGTCGTGGGTCTTGTAGCGGTCCACCATCATCCCGAACTCGATTTCGCGCATCTCGCCGTCCACGCGCACACGGGTGAATCCCGCTTGGCGGATGTGCTCGAACAACTCGCGGTAATGGCCTTTTCTGCCTCTCACGGTCGGGGCTAAAATGTTGATTCGCTTGCCATCGAACTCCTTGAGAATCAGGTCAGTGATTTGCTCTTCGGTGTAGCGCACCATCTTTTCACCAGTGTTGTAGGAATAGGCCTCGCCGATGCGGGCATACAAAAGACGCAAAAAGTCATAGATTTCAGTGATGGTGCCCACCGTCGAGCGCGGGTTTTTGTTCACCGATTTCTGCTCGATGGAAATCACGGGGCTCAAGCCTGTAATCTTATCGACATCAGGGCGTTCCATGTTGCCGATGAACTGTCGCGCGTAGGCTGAGAAACTCTCCATATAGCGGCGTTGCCCCTCGGCATAAATCGTGTCGAAGGCCAACGACGACTTGCCGCTTCCGCTGATCCCCGTGACCACCACGAGGGCATTCCGAGGCATTGAGAGGTCGATGTTTTTCAGGTTGTTCTCCCTCGCCCCTAAAATCTGTAGTTCTTTATCTTCAGAAAACTCATTCATCAACGTTCCTCATTGGTTTGTGTGTCTCCGCATATTTCCCCGTCGGGATTTTTATATCGTAACTTTTTCCCGCCGAAACTGTCAATGAGTTCGAGCGTAGCCAAGGGTTGAAATACTTCAGCATTTTGTAATTCGTCCCTTGCTCGAAGGCGAAATCCATCAAATTGTGAATCGACTCAGTGACGGTGACGGTCTTGTATTCGTAGGGACGGTACCAGCCGTTGTCCCCGATTTGGAAGCCGTATTTTTCGGGGTTTTCGGTGATGAGTTTCAAGGCAAGAATACGGTAAACATAGCGTTGCGTCTCCTCGGGCAGCAACATGTCGAAATAGGAATCCACACGCTGGTCGTCCATCGTCCTTGAAATGCGTCCATTGCCGCAGTTGAAAGCTGCTGCCGCTGAGATCCAACTGCCGAACTTTCGGTAGGAATCCTTCAAATACTTGCAGGCCGCAACGGTTTCTTTTTCAACATTGTAGCGCATATCCACCTCTCTGTTGATTTCGAGGTTGTATTCCTTTCCAGTGCCTTCTAAAAATTGCCAAAAACCGACTGCTTTTGAAGGCGAAACGGCATTGGTCAGTTCGCTCTCAATCATGGCCAAATACTTGAAATCCTCAGGCAGACCGTATTGCTCCATGATGGGTTCCATGACGGGGAACCATCGCGTAGTGCGCTTCAACTGCAATAAGGTGGTGGAGTGCCTATATGTGTTGATCAATAGTTCCCTTTCCAACCGCTCGCGGACATAGAACAGGTGCAACGGCACTTCCTCGCCGCAAAACTCCATTGTTTCAGGCAGTTCGATGTCGTGCGCGATATGGTCGATGCGGTCGAAAGCGAGGTATTCACGTTCCGTGCCCTCGTATTCTTCCAACTGCTCCTCATTGGATTGGGCTGGCAATAAGGTGATGGCTGCGGTCACACCTATTAATATAATAGCCATGCCGCAGGCCAAGAGAATGTTTCTTGTTCTCATATCGCAAATTTCAAATTTCAAAATTTTATTATTTCAAGATTGGCTTTTAGCTTTTAGCCGTTAGCTGTTAGCTCGGCAGCAACTTAGCTTACAGCTTATGGCTTATAGCTCACTAGTGAATCAAAACGGCGTGACAAAGTCCTTGAACATCGGCGAAACCTTGTCTTTTTCAGAAAGAATCGGGTTCTCGATGTCCCATTTGATGTTCAAGTCGGGGTCGTTCCAACGGATGCTGCCTTCTGAGGCTTTGTTGTATACATTAGTGCACTTGTAAGTGAACACCGAATGGTCCTCCAAACAGACGAATCCGTGTGCGAAACCTTCAGGAATCCAGTACATGAATTTGTTTGCTTCAGTCAGGATGACCGACTCCCATTGTCCGTAGGTGGGTGAGCCTTTTCTTATGTCGACGGCCACATCCATCACGGCACCTTTCACCACGCGCACCAATTTGCCTTGTGCGAAAGGAGGTTTTTGGAAATGCAAACCACGCAACACACCCTTCATCGACTGCGACTCGTTGTCTTGCACGAAATTCATCTCCAAGCCATGCTCAGCGAAACGCTCCTTATTGTAACTCTCAAAGAAATAGCCACGCTCGTCCGAAAAAACATCCGGTTTGATGACCAACAAGTCTTTGATTTTTGTCTCTATGATTTCCATGGTAATCTAAAATCGGAATTATGAATTCGGAATGCGGAATAGGTGCAAAGCCCAGCGTCGCATCGCGATATTCCGCATTCATCATTCCGTATTCCGCATTAATTAAAGGTGCACACATTCGTTAAACGCTGCCGCCGCCGCCTCCATTATGCCTTCCGACATGGTGGGGTGGGGGAACACAGCATGAATAATATCCTCGCCCTTGGCGCCCAGCTCGCGGCATAGCACAGCCGAGGCCACCATTTCAGTCACATTGTCGCCGACCATGTGGCAGCCAAGCCAGTCGCCGGTCTTTGCATCGAAGACGACCTTGATGAACCCGTCGCGGTTGCCGGCAGCCGTAGCCTTGCCCGAGGCAGTGAAGGGGAACTTGCCAATCTTCACCTCATAGCCCGCAGCGATGGCCTTGGCCTCGCTCAAGCCGACGGAGGCGATTTCGGGCGTGGTGTAGGTGCAGCCAGGGATGTTGGCGTAGTTGAGCGGCTTGGGGTTGAGGCCGCAAAGCTTCTCCACGCAGATGATGGCTTCGTGGTCGGCCTTGTGTGCCAACGCTGGACCGTGTACGATGTCGCCGATGGCATACACGCCTGGCACATTGGTACGATACCATTCATCGACATTAATCTTTCCGCGTTCGGTGCTGATGCCGACTTCTTCAAGGCCGAGGTTGTCGATGTTGGTCTGTACGCCCACGGCGCTGAGAACAATGTCGGCCTCCACGGTCTTTTCGCCTTTCTTGGTGGCGATGGTGCACACACATTTTTCCCCCGTTGTATCGACATGCGTCACCGAGGCCTCGGTCATCACGGTCATCTTCAGTTTCTTGAAGGCGCGCTCCACTTGCTTGGAAACTTCCTCGTCTTCATTCGGGACCACATTGGGTAGGAATTCCACCAAGGTCACTTTCACTCCCATTGAGGTGAAGAAGAAAGCGAACTCCGAGCCGATGGCGCCTGAACCAACCACCACCATGCTTTCGGGCAGTTTGTCCAAGACCAAGGCCTGACGGTAGCCGATGATTTTCTTGCCGTCGATAGGCAATGCGGGCAGTTCGCGCACGCGGGAACCCGTAGCCAAAATAATGTCGTCGGCTTTGTAAATGGTGACGTTGCCTTCGGCATCGGTCACTTCCACTTGCTTGTCGGCGGTCAGCTTGCCGTAGCCGGCAATGACTTCCACGTTGTTTTTCTTGAAGAGGTATTGCACGCCCTTGCTCATGGTGTCGGCCACGCCACGGCTACGGGCCACCACGGCTTCCATGTCGGGTTTCACTTCGCCTTCCACCTTGATGCCGTAGTTCTCGGCGTGATTAATATAGGTGTAGACCTGTGCGCTTTTCAGCAAAGCCTTTGTCGGGATGCAGCCCCAGTTGAGGCAGATGCCGCCCACTTCGGCCTTCTCGACCACGGCCACTTTCTTTCCAAGTTGTGATGCTCTGATGGCAGCCACATAGCCCCCGGGGCCGCTGCCGATAACGATGATGTCGTATTTCATGTTCAAGTATTTAATGATGATTTAATATTTAAAGATTTAAAATTCAAAAGTTCTGGTCTTGGTTTTCTGTTTTTCGCTTTTCTTTTTTCTCGCTAATTCGCTTAATAACTTTGAGCAAAATCGCCCAAAGCGAGAAAAACGCCACTACTCCAAGTGCCCAATGGATGATTAACTCGATAACCATTTTGCTTCTGTTTGCGGGTGCAAAGGTACGAAATTGGCGGTGCTATATTAATAAAGGTAAGAAAAAAAAGTTGCGCGTTATGAGAAATTCCCTATATTTGCACCATCAATCAAAACAGAACAGATATGAATTACGACGCAAATCCCGTACACCTCCTCTACAACGCAGAGGAAATGAGAGACAGAATCAACATGATTATGGACAGCCGCGACCACACCACCGGCATCACCTTCGTCAACCTTTGCTACCAGCTTATCCAGATCGCCTTTCAGGAAAACAAGGTAAAAAAGACCGAGGGCGTAATCATCACCAGTGAAGAGCTGGCCCCCGAGGAGCAGGTGCAAGTGAGCCGCATCCTTTGGGAACTCATTTGGAACCATAAGGTATTCCTCCTCTTCGGACGCAGCGAATTGCTCGGTTTGAGCAATGGTGAAGACCGTTTCGTGAAGTATTAATGCGGGTTTTTATCCTGAAAATGGCGTCTTTTTTGGCTGAAAAAAGTCAAAAAAGACGTTTTTTATTGTAAAAATGTGATATTTTTCAATATTTAATCATTTGACAATCAGTGATGTAGTGAATTGTTGACATGAGTTGTTGAAAAAAATGAGAAAAATGATTGCCAGTTCAGAAAATTGTTGTACTTTTGCACCCGCTGAATTGAATGAGGGCTTGCCCTTGAAAATGATATAGTTAAGGAACCTGATAAGTTAAACGTAATAGGTTTCTACACGAAGTGACACCAAAATCAAGCGTAAAAATTGTCACGGAGTGGGTTTTATAGACTTCTAAGCCGTCAGTGGCTTACCATGTTTCCCTGACTACATCTTGAAAAGTGCGCCCTCGGCCAGTTTGGTGTGAGTTTGTAACTAATTCCATTACAACGGATTAAATAACTAACTAATTAACTAACAAATCAAAAATGCCGACTATTCAACAATTAGTGCGCAAAGGGCGCCAGAAATTGATCGACAAGAGCAAGTCGCCTGCATTGGATGCCAGTCCGCAACGTCGCGGTGTGTGCGTGCGTGTTTACACGACGACCCCCAAGAAGCCTAAC
>CACZNA010000046.1:0-34875 GCA_902782455.1 uncultured Bacteroidia bacterium
AGGGCAACAGCGCCAAAAGCGCAAGGCAGAAAAAGAGCAGCCATTTGTCGAAACGCAATTGCACGGGCACGCCTATCCACGACTGGAACGCGGGCAGCAACCCCCACACCGCCAATAAGGAAAGCCCCATCGCCACAAGGGTAATAAGCAAGGTCTCCAATATGTTGCCCGAAAAAATCCTGAACTCGCTGCACCCAAACACCCGCTTGACGACCCTGTTTTTGGTTTGCTGCACCGAATACGACACATCGAGCGTGGCGCAATTCACGATGGTGACCGCCACGATGAGCAGGATGCCAAAGATGATAATCAATACATACGATGCATTGCCGTTACCCACACTTTCTGAATCGTTGTAATCGGTGTGCAGGTGGATGTCGCGCAAAGGCTGGAATTCCAACCATTGCTGCTTATCGTACTTCTCCGTTTGGATGTTGGCTAAGCGTTTCATCTCCGCCTTGCTGAACAGCGCATTTTCCCTCAATTTGACGTAAATCGTCTGGTTTTCAGTGATGTTGCGGTAAAGATTGAGTTGACGGCTGTCCATCGGCATCACCACCTCGAAAGGCAGATGCGTGTTGGAAGGCACATCCACCACCAAGGCAACGGTATAAACGGTTTCTACGTGCATATAGGAACAGACCAAAGGCTGCCCTATGGCCGAGCCGTCAAAAAGTTTTTTCGCCATCTCTTTGGAAATGGCCGCTTCGTTGGGCTGGAGAATGTGATGCGGTTCGCCTTCCACAACGGGATAGGTAAACACGTTGAAGAAATTGTCGCTGGTCGTCAAAGCCGTCACCTCAAAGGATTCGTTGCGTTCCATATCCCTGACCGTGTTGGGATTCTGGTTGGCATAGTGCGAAATCACGCTCACACATTCCTCCACCTGCGGCACGGCATCAGGCAAGTCATAGCGCAACTGGCAGACTCCACCGGTGTATCTTGTGCCAGTGGCCTTATCCACCGAAACCAAGCGATAAATCCGGTCGCCGTCCTCGATAAAACGGTCGTAGGAAAACTCGTGTAGCACCCACTGGAACAGCAATGTAGCGGAAGTGATACCAATGACCAAGCAAAAAACATTGATAATGAAATGCTTGTGTTTGGGCTTTAGAACTAATTTATTCATTTTGTAATTATATTGATTAATTTATCGTTGCAAAAATAAACAAATTTTGTTTTCATTACCTAATCTATGAATGAAAAAATGTATCTGCAAAAAGAAAAATCCGTTTATAACGTGCTCAGAAGCATAAAAAAACATCGTTCCAAGCACGGTATGAGCAGATTTTTTGTAAATTTGCAGTCTGAAAACAAACCTATTCAGAGATGATAACTGGCAGAAAAACAGAAAGAAACGAATTGACGAGGGCTTACGAATCCGAATATTCCGAATTTGTCGCCGTAACAGGCAGAAGGCGCGTTGGAAAAACATTCCTGATAAGAGAGACTTTCGGCTACAAATTCGCCTTCCAACATTCGGGCTTGGCCAACCAAAAAACGCAAGAGCAACTGAAGGAATTCAGGCTGTCGCTCCTCAAAAGCGGGATGAAAAAATGCCGCGTGCCCACTGACTGGTTCGACGCTTTCTTCCTGCTTTCGGAACTGTTGGACAAAAAACGGGGCAAGAAAAAGGTGGTTTTCATCGACGAGCTGCCGTGGATGGACGCGCCGCGCTCCAACTTCGTCTCGGCCTTGGAGCACTTCTGGAACGGGTATGCCTCTGCGCGGAAAGACATTCTCCTCATCATCTGCGGCTCGGCCACTTCGTGGATTATCAACAATGTGTTTCGCAACCACGGCGGGCTTCACAATCGTGTAACACATCGCATTCATCTTCAGCCGTTTACGCTCAACGAATGTGAGCAATACGCCCAAAGCCGCCATCTGAGAATGAGCCGTTTCGAACTGTTGGAATGTTGTATGGTGATGGGCGGAGTGCCGTTCTATTGGTCGCTGCTCGAACAAGGCCGAAGCGTGGCGCAAAACATTGACAACCTGTTCTTTTCGCCCAAGGGAAGGCTGCATTTCGAGTATCGTGAGCTGTATGATTCCCTGTTCAAGAACCCAGAACCTTACCTGAACGTGGTTTCCACGCTCGGCACCAAGCGAATGGGTATGACGCGCGAAGAACTGATAACGGAAGGCCACATCATTAATAACGGGCAACTGTCAAAGGTGCTTGACGACTTGGAAAACTGCGGCTTCATCCGCAAGTACAACTACCAAGGCATCAAGCGGAGCAAGGCCATCTTCCAGCTCATCGACAATTTCACCTTGTTCTATTACAAGTTTATGCACGAAAACGAAGGCACCGACGAGGCTTTTTGGAGCGTGAACGCCAATACGCCCATCCGCAACACTTGGGAAGGGTTGGCCTTCGAGCGGGTTTGCTTTGAGCATATCAGGCAAATCAAACAGGCCTTGGGCATCAGCGGCGTTTCCACTCGCTTGTACTCTTGGCGCGTGGAAAAAGACCCCGTTTACGGAGCTGGCGCACAAATCGATATGGTGATTGACCGCTCCGACCAAGTGACCAACCTTTGCGAAATGAAGTTCTCGACCAAGGAATACGCCATTGAAAAAGACGATGATGACGACCTGCGGCACAAACTCGGCCGGTTCGTCCAAGCGCAAAAGACACACAAGTCCATCCACCAAACCCTGATAACGCCTTTTGGCGTGAAAAAGAACATATATCAGTTTAGCGTCCAGAATGTGATAACGGCGGAAGATTTATTTAAAGAGTAAAACAGTTGCTTATCCCAATAAATACAATGAATAAGCAATGTTTTTATAGAAACATTTTTCCGTTTATAGCCAGCTTGGAAGCATTAAAATTTATGGTTCCAAGCACGGTTTGAGCAGATTTAATTATTCCAACGCTCTATACCCCATCCTCTCCATCTTCTCCACCTGCAAAGAAGCCTGCCCGAATTCTTCCGTCACTTTGCCCAAAAGCAGGTACACGCCGTCGCCTTGGAACGGCCACTGTTTCAACGTTTGCGGGAAATGAACCGTGTCAAAGGCCTCGCCCGTGGCATCGACAAAGGTGGCGAGGGCCATCGTTTCGCCTTTGCTGGTGCGCACATATTTGATTGTCACCAACTTGCCCAACATCCGATAGCGACTTCCAACGAAATTCAGCATCTGCGAAGCCATCAACTCGCCCCGGAACTTGGTTTTCAGCATATCGAACCAAGTCATAGAGATGGGGAAGCCGTAAAGTTCAATCTCGTCGTAGGCGTTTTGCAAGACGTTGGCCGTGAAATCGGGGAACTCAAAATGCTGGTTTTCAAGTTTGAACAGCGTTTCGGGCTGCTCCTTTTTTCCGTCGCTTTTGTGGAGATGCGCCTGCCACAGCAGTTCGGCCTTGGGCTTTCGCGTGAAGTCGAATGCGCCGCCGCGAATGAGCAAAACGAGTTGCTCCAACGAAAAAGGCACCCTCGAAACGAAGTCGTCCAAATCGGCGAATGGCCCGTGAGCCTTGCGCTCGGCGATGAAACGCTCAACAAATTGTAAAACCGTCCGACCGTTCAAAGTGGTAAGATATTCGCTGCGATTGACGCAAGGCAGATGGATTTTCGCGCCCATACGCCGCGCCTCGTTGAAATAGAACCAAGTTTGGTAAAATCCGCCGAAATTGTTGATCACAGCCACTTGAAACTCAAGTGGATAGTGGCTTTTCAGGTAGAGGCTTTGGTAACTTTCAACCGCGTAGGAAGCCGAGTGCGCCTTGGAGAAGGAATACCCCGAAAACGACTCGATTTGTCGCCAAAGTTCGCTCACCAAGGCATCAGGATAACCCTTGGCCTTGCAATTGCCGAAAAATTTGTTTTTAACTTTCTCAAATTCAAACTTGTCGCGCATCTTGTGGCCCATCATACGGCGCAATACATCGGCTTCGGCCAAGTCCAAGCCCGCAAAATAATGCCCTACCTTGAGCACATCCTCCTGATAAATCATCACGCCATAGGTTTCGGCCAGAAGTTCTTTCAAGACAGGATGCTTATAATCCACAGTATCAGGATGATGGAACCGATTGACATACTCGCGCATCATCCCCGAATGGGCCACACCTGGTCGAATGATGGAACTGGCCGCGACCAAAGTTTTATAATCAGAACAACGCAACTTGCGCAACAGACCGCGCATTCCAGGACTCTCGATGTAGAAACAGCCGCAGGTTTCCGCTTTGAGCAATTGCCGCTTGATTAACTCGTCTTGTTTCAGCGCGTTAATCTGGTGAATGTCAATATGCAAGCCCCGATTTTGCTCCACCATTTCCACTGCCTCGCGGATGTGGGCAATGCCGCGCTGACTCAAAATGTCGATTTTCTCAAAGCCCAGTTTTTCAGCGGAATACATATCATATTGCGTGGTCGGGAAGCCTTTGGGCGGCAGGTCGAGGGCGGCAAAGTCCGTGATTGGGTCTTCGGTAATCAACACGCCGCCCGCGTGGATGGAACGCTGGCACGGGAAGTCTTTGAGTCGCTCCGAAATGGCCAAAATCTGCTGCCCGATAACGCTTTGGCGGGCGAAAGCCTCGGGATTGCGCTCCATCTGGTCAATCTCGCCCTTGGGCAAGCCGAACACCTTGCCCAATTCGCGACAAAGCGAATTGCTTTGGAAAGTGACCGTCGCACCGAGCAAAGCCACGTGCTCCCGACCGTATTTCTCAAAGATGTGTTCGACGACCTTGTCGCGGTCGCGCCACGAGAAATCGAGGTCGAAGTCGGGTGGACTGCTCCGCTTGGGGTTGAGGAAACGCTCAAAATACAAGTCCAACTCTATCGGGTCCACATCGGTGATTTTCAGGCAATAAGCCACCACGCTGTTCGCGCCGCTGCCTCGCCCGACGTGGTAAAATCCCTGCGACATAGCGAATTTCACAATCTCCCAAGCGATGAGGAAATAGGCGCAAAAGCCCATCCGCTCGATGATGTCCAACTCCTTCTCGATGCGGCGGTAGGCGGTTTTGTCGTGCAGGCCGTAGCGGTACGCCATCCCGTCAAAAGCCAACTTGCGCAGCAGTTCGCGGTCGTCATAGACATTGTCGGTGAAAGTGCGCTTGTTTTTCACGCTGTTGTCCAGGTCGATCTCGCACTCGTCCAAGATACGCTCCGCATTTTCAATGAGTTGCGGATAGAGCGCAAAAGTGGTTTTCAGCCTTTCGGCGGGCAAGAGAATTTCGTCGGGAGCGGCACAAGCGGATGGTTCGAGGCGCGAAATCAGGACGTTTTCGTCAATAGCGCGCAGGCTTTGATGCAGTTGAAAATCACCCTCTTCGGCGAAGGTGACGGGCTGCATCGCGACCAACTTCCCAAAGGATTCGCAGTTGTACAATTTGGTCAGTTGGGAGAAGCGCACACCGAGAAATTCGTTCTCTTTCAGTAAGTTTGGTTTCCTTTTTCCGAAGGGATAAATCACGAAAACCTGTTCCCAATCGGGCGCGGTTTCGGGAAAAGGTTGTTTTGTGAGGTTGTGTTGCGTCAAGAAGCGGTTCAGTTCGGCGAAGCCTTTGTTGTTTTTGGCCAAGGCCACATACAGCAGTTCGTTGCCGTTGCGCACCTCCACGCCCACAACGGGCCGCACGCCCTTCCGCCGACATTCCACCACGAAATCGGCCACGCCCATCGTCGTGTTGATGTCGGTCAAAGGCAGGACGGCATAGCCCATCGCGGCGGCCTTCGTGACCAAGTCCGCAATCGGCATCGTCCCGTAGCACAGACTGTTATATGAATGAACCGCAATCAGCACAACACTTTGATTAGTTTTTCGTCAAAAATTTCGCCGTAAATTTAATCAAAGTTTTTGAGATGAATTGGAATTGGAGCCATCGAAAGTCTCTTTTTTCCGATTTATTTTGCCAATTCAGAAAAACAATCTATCTTTGCGCACGATTTTGATTGAAAATATTGGATAGCATCCTCGATTTTTAAGGAAAATATTGGATATATAAAACAACAACAGTATGATAAACAGGTTTTTAAGTATAAAGAACGAAATTGATAGCAGTATTTTCCTATTTGGAGCCAGACAAACGGGAAAATCGACCATACTGCGGCAGCAATTCCCCGAATCGATTTACATTGACCTGCTCGACAACAGTGTAAAAGAGCGGTATCAGCGACGGCCAACACTCCTCTACGAGACCTTGAAGGACAAGGAAGAAGGCTCTTTGGTCATCATTGATGAAATACCTGAAGCGCCCGAACTACTGAACGAGGTTCATCGCCTCATTGTCGAGGCAGGACTTGTTTTTATCTTGTGCGGGTCAAGTGCAAGAAAACTGAAACGCAAGGGACACAACACCTTGGGAGGCAGGGCTTTCCCTGTGTATCTTTATCCTTTTGTGAGCGCGGAGATACCGGATTTCGACATCGACCGCGCTGTTGCCTATGGGACGATTCCTCCGCATTATCTTGCCAAGAATCCCAGTCGCCTTTTGGCGGGATACATAGACGTTTACCTGAAAGAGGAAATCAAAGAAGAGGCACTTGTGCGCAATCTCAATGCGTTCCACCGATTCCTCGAAGTGGCGGCACTGACCGATGGAGAGATTGTCAACTATAACAATATCGCACAGGATTGCGGAGTACACGCCACAACGGTCAATGCCTATTTCGACATCCTTGAAGACTCCTTGATGGGGTATCGGATCCCCGCTTTCCGGAAAGTGATGAAAAGACGGCTGATGCAAGCGCCAAAGTTCTATTATTTCGACATCGGCGTGGCCAATCATTTATTGCACCGCAAGGAAATGAGCAGAGGCAGCGTCGATTACGGACACGCTTTCGAGCACTTGGTCATTCAAGAGATTTATGCTTGGCTACATTACACCCATTCGGAAGAAACCTTGTCGTATTGGCGCACTTATACGGGAATTGAGGTGGACGCTGTGATTGGAGATGCACGAGTGGCCATAGAAATCAAATCGACCGAAGAGATACAGTCGCGCCACACCAAAGGATTGAAAGCGTTTGGAGAAGAACATCCTGACAGTCGTCGTATGGTGGTTTCGCTCGACAAGTTTAACCGCCGAATTGGTGACATTGAATGTGTCTATGTTCTCGATTTCTTCAAAATGTTGTGGTCGGGAGAGATTTAACTGAACACAAACTTTGTTGTTGTAATGTTTGTCGTTGTGAATATAATCAAAGTATAAAGTTTTTAATTTTCGCCTCAATTTGTGGTGAAAATCAAAATTTTTTGCGTCAAACATACACTTTTGTCGGAATCTCACAATTTTGAACATCTATCTGTTAAGCAAAGGACAGAAAGGCCTCGCCAATCCGACGAAGCCTTTGACATTCAACGTAATCTGTTGACCTTACAAATTCACCGTAACATTCCCTTCATATTCGCCAGTGCTGACATTGACGACTTCCACTTGGACGTAACTATAATCAACTCTAACGCTAAGGAAATAACCCACGGCAGAAAAGTTTTTAGGCTTTACGGTTGTGCTTGGATTGTACAAGCCGCTTCCTTGACCGTCAATTTCATCTTTAAGCTTTTGAAGATACTCTTTTGCAACTACTTTGTATCCTCTGCCGATAAGATAATCGACGATGTTGCTTTTCGCCAACTGTCTGTCGGTCTGGTCGTCAAGAATGTTGAGTCTGTCTAAAGCAAAACGATTGCCCTCATCGATTTCGCGAGTGGCTTTGCCGATTGCCTCATAGATTTTCTGCATCACGGCATCTGGCAGTTCCACTACAGTGTAGGTGTAATAATAAACCACAGAACCATTGGAATCGAATGTAGCTTCTCCTTTCGTAAGACTGCGGATGCCAACATTCTTGCCCGAATAAGTTTGTTTCGCCTCCCGCAATGCGACATTGTACGCATACTGATAAGAATCACAACCGTTTCTTGTGCGGTTGCTTCTACTTAACACAACCTCTTTTTGTTTTGGTGGTTTTTGGGCTGTGTTGAAATTTTCCTGAGCCATTGCCATTGCGCTGCAAAGCAACAAGCCTACTACTAAAGCAAATAATCTTTTCATATTCAATTGATTTTAAAAGTTTACTGTTGCATTTCCTTCGTATTCACCAGTGCTTACGTTGACCACTTGCACTCGTATTGAAGTTTCTGTGACTTTTACATTGATAAAATAACCTACGGCAGAAAACTTACTTCCTTCCACCGTAGTATCTGGGTTATATAGACCGCTATTTAGTTGATCTTGTTGCTCTTGGTAGAGCTTTTGAAGATATTCTTTTGCAACTACTCTATATCCTTTGTCTAACAGCAAATCTAGTAATTGATCTTTGACCGTTTCTTCGTTCATATCTTTAGTTACTAATATTTGATCAATAGCCAATCTCGAACCTTGGGGAACATTACGCAATGCTTTATATACTATTTCAGGAAGTTGTTCGTTTGTTCCTACTGTAACATCAGGAATAACGACTTTTGCACTTGAATAATATGTTCTTTTATAATGTCTCATTTTATCACTAAGGATTTCTTTTGAATCTTTATAGGATGAAGAGAAATTTCTAAGTGCTAGTTTTGGATGAGTCTTTCCATATTCATCTCTCGCTTTTTTCAAAAGAGACACATACATATCATTATCCGATAAATATTCTCTACAATCTTGTCGTCTAATACCACCTATGCCATCAAATTCAGCAACAAAACCTCCATAATGTTCCATAGATATATTTCCGATTACTTTTTCCGTAAATTTAGGCGGATTTTTCCATTCGTAATCTTGTGCATATACACCTATGCACATCAACAAAGACATTACTGTCATTAAAAGTAGTTTTTTCATTTTCTTGTGATTTTAATTGTTATTACTTATTTGATTGATTCATTTCTGTTTCTAAACAAGCACAAAAAAAGCGTGAAACTATCTCGTTTCCCGCTCCTATAGGTATTTGGCGTAACCTGCATCCACAAGAAATAAGTCAATCTCACGCTACGCGCAAGCATTTTGACTAAACTATTGGATGCATTCACTTTCTTCTTTCTTAAAATCGCCAAATTTTATAGGAGAAGGTACAGTTTTAATGCTGTTTATGTTGTTTCATTTCACGCAAATCTGCGCTTTTATTGCATATTCATTTCGTTTTATAGGTTACTATTTGTGTATTATCGGGGCAAAAATACACATTATTCCAATATGCTCGCGTTTTCACGAACATTTTTCTCTTCATTATTTCCAATTCCTATACCGTGTGCTCCATATCGCCTCTCAAAAGAACATCCCCATAAAAACTAACACCAAAAGGACATCGCCGTCTTTGCGCAGGTCTTTGGTGTAAACAAGGTAACGGTTGCCTATTCACGAGGCATATTTCTTGCAAAACTCATTGAGTGAGCAATTCACCAACCAAAAACTTTTGCTAACTTTGCCGCCATTATGAGTACCGAAATCATTCACATTGAAGAATCCGAATACAACTCAATTCTGCGACAGGCTGTTGCTGTAATTGACAAAGCCCGTACAAATGCGGCAAAAAGCGTGAATTGCATTGCCAACACCGCTTATTGGGAAATCGGTAAACTGCTTTATGAGAAGAAACTGGATAGTGGTTATGGAAACCGCGTTGTTGAAAGGCTTTCCGTCGATTTAAAGCAATTGTATCCCTCAATGGGTCTTTCGCCCCGACAATTGTGGAACATGAAAAAATTCTATGTCCGTTATTTGGATAAGGATGAAAAACTGCTACAGGCCGTAGCAGTTTTGCCATGGTCGCATAATTTATTGATGCTTAGCAAAAAACACAATTTGACAGACGAGCAAGTGCTGTATTATGCAAACGAAGTCATCGCAAAAGGATGGGATCGTGATTTGCTGATGAACGCCATCAAACTCAAAATGCACGAAAACCAAACGCCCGTTCTTCCCGACAACAATTTTTCGACAACGCTTCCCGTTCTTCAGGCCAATTATGCCAATGAGGTATTCAGGGACAATTACAATCTTGGCTTTCTCGGGGTTACGGAGTCCATTGCTGAACTCGAACTTGAACGCCGTTTGGTCGAAAAGATCAAACTGTTTCTGTTGGAACTTGGCAAAGGCTTTACCTTCATCGGAAACCAGCATGTATTGGAGTACAACGGCAAGGAAAGCAAGGTCGACATGCTTTTCTTCCATCGCGGGCTACGCTGTTTGGTGGCCATCGATTTGAAGATTGGAGCCTTCAAGCCCGAATACGCTGGCAAGATGAATTACTATCTTTCCCTTCTCGACAGGATAGAGCGGGGCGAGGACGAGAACCGTTCCATCGGCATCATCCTTTGTGCGGAGAAAGACCATGTGGATGTGGAACTGGCGTTGGAAGACATGGGAAAGCCGATAAGCGTGGCCGAATACCAGTTGATACTTCCGAAACAAGAACTGGAAAAAGTTGTCAAAGACGAGATTGCCATTTACGAAAGAGACAGGCAGCAAAGTTTAAGCAGTCCTACAGAAGACGAATTCAACTAACTCGCAGTTGCTAATTTCAGAAACGACTTGAAGTTGCGGCGTCCAAAACCATCACCCCGCCGCCCGATGGATAATCTCCTCCCCGAACCGCGTTTTGATTCTGTCCATCGCGGAATAGAGGTTCGTCAGTTCTGCATTGTCGTCAAACAAAGCGAGTTGCGGCGCACCGCTCACCAATTCGCTGAAGCGCACGCCCACAAGCCGAATCATCATCCGGCGGTTGTAGAGGCGGTCGAAGATGCCGTTCACCGTTTCGCGCAAAACGTGGTCGAAGGCGGTGTAAGGGATGCGCTGCTGCATATCGTGCGTGTCGAAGTTGGAGTAACGGATTTTCACCGTCACGCAGCCCGCCAGTTTGCCTTGCGAGCGCAGGTCGAAGCCGAGGCTTTCCACCATTCGCGCCAGGCATTGCCGGATGGCAGCCACGTCAATCGTGTCTTGCTCAAACGTCCTTTCCTTGCTGATGGACTTCCGCTCTTGGTAAGGGCACACGGGCGTGCTGTCGTGGCCGTTGGCTTTCTTCCAGATGTCGAGGCCGTGTTTGCCCATTGCGCGTTCCATCGCCAAAGGTGGCAGTCGGCGCAGGGTGCCGATTTTCTCCACGCCCATCGAGCGGAGCAAATGGTAGGTCTTTTCGCCCACCATCGGGATTTTCTGCACCGAGAGCGGGTCGAGGAACGTATTAATATAAGGTGTGGGCACTTCGAGTTCGCCGTTGGGCTTGGCCTGTCCCGTCGCGATTTTCGCCACAGTCTTGTTTTCCGACAAGCCAAACGAAATCGGCAGGCCCGTTTCGTGGATGATTTTTTGCCGCAGTTCGTGCGACCACAGTTGGCAGTCGTGGAAGCGGTCCATACCCGTGAGGTCTAAATAATGCTCGTCGATGGACATTTTCTCATAGACGGGCGCGCTGTCGGCGATGATGTCGGTCACGAGGCGGGAATAGCGGCTGTAGAGTTCCATATCGCCACGGATGAAAACGGCCTGCCCGCACAGTTGCCGCGCCATCCGCATCGGCATAGCCGAATGCACCCCGAAACGTCGTGCCTCGTAACTGCAAGTGGAGACCACGCCACGGTCGGACATACCACCCACGATGACAGGCTTGCCCTCCAACGACGGGTTCACCAACCGCTCCACCGACACGAAAAACGTGTCCAAATCCAAGTGCAAAATCGTCCTTTCCATAAAAATTCCTCCTTTTTTTGCCCAAAATGCTTGCATGTTCCAAAAAAGTTGTACTTTTGACGAGTTTTTAATCAAATTTTTCGCCGTAAATTTAATCATTTATCGCAAGACGGAACAAAAAGAACAGAATTATTTTTATCTCAACCCCAAATATGTGTGTATATCAATCACTTAAAAACAAGACACTATGAAAAGAACGACTATCAATGCTGAAGGTTACGAAATAGAAGTCAGATTTGGAGGGAAAAATGGCGATTTCGTTTCATTAACCGATATTGCCCGCTACAAGACCTCGGAAAACCCAGGGTATGTCATCCAAAACTGGATGCGAAACAGGAATACGGTTCGTTTCCTTGGCCTTTGGGAACAGTTTCACAATCCGGTTTTCAATTGCCTCGAATTCGAGGCAATTGAAAACGAAGCCGGAATGAATAGTTTTGTGCTGACTCCAAAACGATGGATAGAAGCAACCCAAGCCATCGGAATAGTCTCAAAACAAGGACGTTATGCATCGACTTTAGCCCATCAAGATATTGCTTTCGAGTTCGCGTCTTGGATTTCTCCCGAATTCAAACTTTACATCATCAAAGACTACCAAAGGCTGAAATCCGATGAAAACGGGCGGCTTTCTCTTGGCTGGAATTTGAATAGAGAACTGACAAAAATCAATTATCACATTCATACTGATGCCATCAAGGAGCATCTTATACCCGAAAATATTTCGGCAAAGGCACGTTCTTTCATTTATGCTGACGAGGCGGATGTCCTTAATGTGGCTTTATTTGGCATGACCGCAAAAATGTGGCGAGAACAGAATCCTGAGAGCAAAGGCAATATTCGTGACCACGCTTCTTTGCACCAATTGATTGTACTTGTAAATTTGGAAAGTATGAACGCCGAACTAATCAAGTCTGGACTCTCGCAAGCAGAAAGAGCCGCCCGATTAAACCAAATGGTTATCAATCAATTGCAAGTCCTTAACGAGCATCGCTCCATAAAATTACTGGAGTAACTCATCTCACTTCTCAACCTCATCAGTAAAATCCGTTTAATCCGTAGTTAAAAAATCAATTCTATGTACTTCAACAGCAACATAAAATTCCTCCGCAAGCACCGCCACCGCACACAAGACGACATCGCTTTCGCGCTCAATATGAAGCGCTCCACGCTGAGCGGCTACGAAAACGGCGTGTCGGAGCCTAACCTTGAGGCCTTGGTCGCCTTCTCGAAATATTTCGGCATTGCCATCGATACTTTGGTGAAAGTCGATTTGAGCGGCATCAGCCCGAGCCAACTTTCGCAATTGGAGCACGGCTACGACGTTCACCTGAAAGGCAGCAATTTGCGCGTATTAGCCACCACGGTCAATAACGACAACAACGAGAACATCGAACTCGTGAGCGAAAAAGCCAAGGCGGGCTATGCCACGGGCTTCGCCGACCCCGAATATATCAAGGTGCTGCCGACGTTCACGATGCCCTTCCTCTCGCACGACCGCAAATACCGCACCTTCCAAATCAGCGGCGACTCGATGCTGCCCATCCCCGATGGTTCCTTCGTCACGGGCGAGTACGTCCTCGACTGGACCTACATCCGCAGCGGCCAGCCGTACATCGTCCTCACGCAAGACGACGGCATCGTCTTCAAGATCGTGGACAACAAAATCGAGCACGAGAGCAAACTCACGCTCAGTTCGCTCAACCCTTTGTATCAGCCTTACGATTTGGCCGCTCAGCGCGGAGATGCCCGAGCAGCGTGAGAACCGCTTCCGCGAGGAGCAATTGATACAGACGGTTCAAGAACTGAAAAGGCAGGTGGAGGAGATACAATTGAAACTCAACATTTAAACACTTACCATTCTAAAATCACAACTATGGAAAACCAAATCGTTATATATCAAGCCGATAATGGACAGACTATAATCGATGTCCGGATGGAGAACGAAACTGTGTGGCTAACGCAAGCGCAAATGGCGACATTGTTTCAGAAAGACAGGACTGTTATTGGTCGTCATATTCGCAATGTTTATAAAGAAGGCGAATTAAACGAAATAGGCACATGTGCAAAATTTGCACATGTGGGTCATGATGGTCTTCAGCAATATGAGACCATCATGTACAATCTCGATGTCATCATCTCCGTTGGCTATCGCGTGAAAAGCCAGCGTGGTGTGCAGTTTCGGCAATGGGCCAATAGGGTGTTGAAAGACTATCTGCTGAAAGGCTATGCCGTGAACGAGAAGATTCGCAGAAACCAAATTGGCGAACTGCGACAATTGGTTCAAATGGTCGGCAGGACACTCCAAAACCAGCCATTGCTGAACAACGACGAGAACCAAGCCTTGTTTGACATCATTGTGGATTACACTTACGCCCTCGATACGCTTGACGACTATGATTATCAACGCCTTAGTGTGAAAGAAACTACACAAGAGGAAAAGTTTCAGGCGACCTACGACAACGCTATGCAAGCCATAGCGGCCTTACGGGAGAAGTTTGGCGGCAGTTCGCTTTTTGGCAGCGAGAAAGACGACTCCTTCAAGAGTAGCATCGGGCAAATCTACCAGACTTTTGGCGGCAACGACCTCTATCCCAGCGTGGAGGAAAAAGCGGCTATGTTGCTCTATTTGGTCACCAAGAACCATTCGTTCAGCGACGGCAACAAACGCATTGCGGCCACAAGCCTGAAGAAAAAGATGTGATGGTGAAGGTGGTGGTGAATTTGATTAATCAGAGGAACTGACTAAGCAATTATCATTTTCTAGTTACACACAAAAAAGAGGGGCATTCATGAAGGAATTTATGATATGCTCCAATCATTTCGGTATAAAAGTATTCGGAACTAATACGGGCGCTTAAATGCCAAGTGTTTATGGCAACTTTATTATGCTTTGAGTCGTAATACACCCAATCCGGTTCAACACAGTTAAAACTATATCCATTTGAATTAAGAAAATCCATGATCAGATTACCTTCGACTTCAGAGTATCCACAACAAACCAGAATATCAGCATCAAGACAATCCACTTGCTTAATAATCAAATCACGATCATTTTCGAGATACTTTCTTAATATGTTATTGCTGATGGAACGGCTTCCTGCTATTTTCTTAACATTAATTCTGGCAAAACAACAAGCATCAGAATACTCTAAGGCCTTCTGGTCAACAATTTCATCATACTGAATCATTTTATTGGGAGTCGTTAAAGATAGGCCATATAAAGTATATACAAGATTGCGATGAAAAGCATATTTCCTATAAAACAGGTTTTCCTCTGGTTTGGTGTTCTCATCTGGATAGTGATAAGTCTCGCCTCTGACATCCCAAGCGTCTCCACCACCCTTGTTTTGGTCTTTTGTTAAATAAAGTATTCTTATTGGAGCTTTTGCCCACAACGCGCTTTCTTCTCCGCTTTTATCTCTCCTCCAGTTCGCCCCATCGAAATAAAACATTCCTCTAAACATGATGCCGTCGTCCGCAAAGTTGTCGTCATCATTATACTTTCTTTTCCATTCTGTAAGAATCCGTTCATTTTCTTTTACAAAGTCTTTCATGTCAATTAGTATTTAGTATTGTATGATGCAAAAATAAGCAATTCGTATAATAACAATTGGTTAATCACTGTTTTTATCCATTTTTTGTGTTAATCACTCTCCATCCTTTAAGCTTTGCCATTGAGTATACCTCGTTGGGCAAGTTTTGTGATATGTGCAAAACTGGAGACTCGTCAAACAAGTCTTGTTTGGCGAAAACCCCCACCTGTAATAATATCTGAATGATGATTTGAGCTTCAACGAGAGAGCCTGTCAAATCCACGTTTTTCAATTTGGTTGTAGAATCACGAAACTCCATATCTTTAATTCTATTATAACCAAGGCAAATATTCTCGAGGTTTTGACACTGCAGGAAATAGCATCCAGTCACTTTTTGACCACATAGGACAACCGACAAAATGTCGCCGAAAACGAATATAGGAGAATTTGAATCGTGTTTTATTTGTACTGTTTCAAGTTTGCCTGTCCCTTCATAAGAATAGTCAATGATTTTTCCTTGTGCGACAGCTGTAATCATTATGGGTTTTGTGGCCAAGTACTGCATTTCTACGTTAGATTTAGGGGCACTAATGATAATGGTTGGTCGTTGCCTTTCGGCATGTATTAGTCTTTCTTTTACTTCCTCGTAGGCATGCATGCGCAAGACGGAAAAGTCTCTTTTCTTATAACACAACTCACAAATAGCCATGTCTTTCAAACCACGGACCATCGAGCGTGACAGCTTCCAGTCAGTGGTTAACTCGTCCCAGCCTTTGCTTTGCCCAAATAGGTTGATCAAACGATTGCTCTTTTTTTCATTACCAGCAATCCGCTCCTTCAAAGTGATTAGTTCCAATTGTTCTCGTAGCTTAAGCATGTTGTTTTTCTTTTTGATCTTGCAAAAATAGTTGGAGCCTGTGCTGTATTATGACACAGGCTTTCTTTTTCTTTGCATTGGAAAGAACAAAAAGTGTCTGGGATATGATATTTCAAACAGAACCTCGTATTAAACTTTTCAAAAACAGTTAACTATGAACATTTACTCTAAACCAAAAGTAAGCATCACAGAAGATGGAACTATTGAAATCACATGTGCAAGATTAACCCCTTCCTGCATCAATGAATTGATAGAAAACATGGATGGATACAGGAAAGCCAATTTTGACTTCAGCATGATTACAGAAACAATCAGCAACGCAAACGGCAAAGAAGAAGGAGAGGCCGCGCTTCGCAAAAAATTCAAACTGACCCATTCCCAAGCTCGTTTCATGACAGAAGCCTCTATCGAAGAAACAATTGATTACTGTAATAATGATATGTGGAAAAAGACAATTGACAAATACAGAAGCCTAATTGGCCTTCTTCTTGACGAGGGGAAGGATAGCGCTGATTGAAAACCAATATATAACACTATGAACATCAAAGAAATTCTACAGGATTGCGCTTTGCAGGAACTTGAAAAACAAATCATCATTGCATACGATGGTCCAATATCCAAAAATCATGATTATACCGATGAACGCTGCTTGCTCGAAGCCAGGAAAAACATCATCAATCATCGTGTGCTGCAACATCAGGATTTGTTGCTGCCCGACATCATAGCCTTCAACGACGCGATACGCGAAGCCTTGCGCGAAATGTTCGACAAAGCCCACGCCGTGTATGAAGCCAACAAAGGCTTTGGTGAAGATGTGGAGGTCGAGGCCTGCTGCTATCTTAGCAATGACTATCCGGCATTGCACCCCGTGCAAGGCGAGGATCGCCAAAATCTTTGGGATGCTTTGCAGGATTCAGGATGGAACCAGCTGTATGATAGCGGCGTGTCTTTTCCTCTCAAATTGACGGGAAACTACGATCGTGTATTCAATGATTTTGACGATTTCATTGGCATGAAGTGTCCTCCGCCCAACTGGAACGAAGGCCTCGACCAGGAACTGACCAAAGACCTGCACCTGATACAAGCCTTTCACAACCTGTTCGACCACACCGATTTTGCCATCACTGATTTCATCTATTGCCGTGGTTTTTACTATGAAATCAAAGTTGAGTTCAGGAATGAAGCACAGCAAAACCATTGACACGGCCACAATCGCCCGCCTGCTCAGTCACGAGGACGAGCACGGCATGGGGCGTGTCTTCATGTATGCTTTCCTTAATGAAGTGATACGACAGAAAAGGCCATTCCCATTCGATTGTGAATCCGCTCAAGTAAGTTCCGACTTGATGATTGTTGACAAACAAGGGAGAAGTGTCGCCGTTGAGCATAGACGCAATCGGCTTGGTTTAACCCTCAACGACCAACGAACTGAAGCCCCTGCACTCATTGAATACAAAGGCGAAGCCTATCGCCAAGTCATTCTTGCTTGGCTTGCCGCTTGCATCCGATACACTTCGCTGCAACCTGAACTTCGCAAAGAGCTGACAAGATATGCCCAATCCATTCAAAGAAGAATTTGGCTTACAAAAGTTTTGCCTGTGCGTCAATTCGGCACGATTTTTGTAGTGTTTTTTCACATTTTAAACAACAAATACATCAAAAATCATCATTATGAAGAAAGCATTTTTTAGTTTGGTGCTTCTCTGCGGACTCGCACTGATGGGCACCAGTTGCAAAGACAACAACAATGGAAACAACAACGGCAATGTCACCCCAGAGGTGGAAACTGGCGCAATGACCGTCGGCAACAACACGGCTAACATTGTCACAGCCAAGGCCGTCAACTATGGCCAAAAGAATGCCATCGTCCTCGCATCCAAGGAGATGACCGCAGCCGAAAACGAAGGCATCGCCATCGTCTTCAACGGCAACATCGTCCCCGGCACTTACAGAATGGGCAGCAACTCGAAAGATCCCGTGCCCACCGTGGTCGGCTTCCACGAATTCAACCTCGGCGAACTGCCCTTCATTATGGGCGCCGACACCTTGTGTTATGGCGACACCTATTTTTGGATGAACGGCGAACTTTCCGTCACCGAAAACAATGGCACCTACACCGTCATTTTGTCACAATGTATGGGCACCAACGCCAACGGCTCCAATGTCCATTTGGCCTTGAACTTCAACGGCACACTGCCCACCTACACCTTCGACACGGAAAACAAGTTCAAAATCGGCAACACCGAAAGCCCTGTCGGACTGGCGGGCATCACTGCGCTCAACGGTCTGAGTGCGCTTGGCCTCGATGTGAAGTCGATGCTCTTTATGTCGGCTGACCGCAAGCGCTTCTTTATCGTCAGCTATCATGGTGGTACACCTCTTGAAGGCGAGTATAACCTCGGCTATTTAGGCACACCTTATTTGCCCTTTCTGCCCTGCGTGCATGTGGCCCTTGATGGCGATTTTTGGACAATGACACCCCAAACTGGCTATGTAGCCAAGAGTGGCACATTGAAGGTCGTCACCAACGAAGATGGCACCAAGACCGTCACGATGGAGAACCTCAAACTCAAGAATGTGGAACACGACAGCGAGTTCTTCTTCCCCATCCTCGATGGCGAGTTGCAATACCACGGCTATATGTATGAACTGAGTTTGTAAGTAAAACTATAATTGAAAAAAGAGGTGCTTCCTTGCGTGGGGAGCACCTCTTTTTTGGTTTATGCCACTTTGTTCTTCTTTTTCCAGCAGAGGAACAGCACCAATCCCAGTACGGTAATGGCCGCACCAATGCCGTAACCAATAGAGCGGGGGAGAAGCGACCCTAATCCACCATCGGAGGCTTTGGCGACGAAAAGGAAACAACCTGTCACCATAGTCATGAAAAGGGCGGGGATGAGGGTGATAAGATACCAAAGCTTGCCTTTGTTATGGCATAAGTAAACCGTTATGGCCCATAGCGTTACGGTGGCAAGTACTTGGTTGGCCCAAGCGAAATACCGCCAGATGAGTTGGAAGCCTTTGGCATCGGAGATGCTGTAGACCAAGATGGCAGCTGTGACGGCAAACATAGGGACGGCGATAATCAGGCGGTTCTTGATGGGCTTTTGGTCGAAGTTCATGAAATCGCCGATAATGAGTCGTGCTGAGCGCAGGGCTGTGTCGCCCGAGGTGACCGCTGCACTAATGACACCCAAAACGGTAATGGTGGCGATAATCGGCGTAAACCAAGTGTTGGCGATGATGCCCACGATGGCTGCACCGCTCTTGCCTGTTACATCAACGACGCTGTCGGGGCCGAAGAAATAGGCGGCGGCAGCGGCCCATATAAGGGCGACGATACCTTCAGTGATCATCGCACCGTAGAAAATGGGACGGCCTTGTTTCTCATTCACCATGCAACGCGCCATCAAAGGCGATTGCGTAGCGTGGAAACCCGATATGGCACCACAGGCAATCGAAATGAACATCATCGGGAAGATGGGATTGTTGGGCGCGTCGGGGTGACGGTTTTGCATTCCGCTCCAAAGTTCGGGGATTTCGGGCTTGTAGATGAGGAAAGCCACAAAGATGGCCACGGCCATGCCAAGCAGCAGAATTCCGAAAATAGGATAGATTTTTCCAATCAGTTTGTCGATGGGCAACAATGTGGCTATCAGGTAATAAGCCAAGATAATGACGACCCAGATGTACTTGTTCCAGCCTGGAGTGAAGCTGTTCATCAGTAGGGTAGCAGGTGTGTTGACAAAGACCACGCCGACGAGTATCATCAACAAAACGGTAAAGCCGCGCATCACCTGTTTGGCTCCATTGCCGAGATAAGCGCCGTGGATTTCGGGTAGGCTCGCGCCTTTGTCGCGGAGGGAAATCATGCCTGCGAGGTAGTCGTGGACGGCACCGGCAAAGATGCTTCCCAACACAATCCAAAGGAAGGAGGCCGTGCCAAACTGCGCTCCCATGATGGCGCCGATGATAGGCCCCACACCCGCAATGTTGAGGAACTGAATGAGATAGATGCGCCAAGGCTTCATCGGCACGTAATCCACGCCGTCGGCCATGGTGGTGGCGGGGGTGGCACGTTGCGGGTCGATGCCGAAGACCTTCTCAACGAACTTTCCGTAAATGAAATAGCCGAGCAGCAGCACGGCAAGGGCAATGAAAAAGGTTGTCATGTCGATTCAAGTTTTGTTGCCGCAAAGATAGAGTTTTTCGTTTTTGTTTTCCTGAAAATGCGTATTTTTGTGCCAAATACAATGCAAAAAATGAGAAAGACTTTGTTTCTGTTTTTATCTATCTTGCTATCAATCAATGGTTTTTCGCAAGATTGGGTGAATTTGGGCAAGAATCAGCCTTCGGAGCCTGTGGCCGTTTTGTTGTCACAAACGGATGACGAAATCAACCTGAGGTTCAGTTTGGAAGGATACACTGCTTTTAAGGTGTCGACACCCCGAGGCATGGCTGAGGTCATCGACGTGCCCAAAATGGCCTCCATGTTGATAGAAGGTGCTCCCGATTTGCCTCTGTTCGCCATTCCCGTGGCCATCGGCGACCAAGCTGAGATGCAACTGACGGTTGTGACGACGCAATATAAAGATTTTCAATGCGTTGAAATTGCACCCTCTAAAGGCAACCTTAGCCGTGAAGTCAACCCTGACGAGGTGCCTTACACATACGGGGACGTTTATTCCAAAGACGAGTTTTATCCTTCCCAACAGGCCGTTTTGGACCATCCTTACATTCTTCGCGATGTGCGCGGACAAAACATTTTGGTCTATCCTTTCGCCTATAATCCTGTGGAGAAGGTGTTGCGTGTTTACACCGATTTGACTTTGAAGTTGCAGAAAATCAGTGATAAAGGCGAAAATCCGAAGACGAACAGAAAGCGTTCAAGTCGATTGTCGGCTGAGAACGAGGCGATGTATGCCCGACGTTTTGTCAACTATAGTGCAGATGACGCCAAATACAGTTTTATCCCCGACGAGGGAGAGACGATGGTCATTTGTCCCGAACAATACATGGCCGCCATGCAGCCCTACGTGGATTGGAAGAACCAGTCTGGGCGGCCCACTGCGCTTTACAGCCTCACCGATGCCGGCGGCAATAACTACAACGCGATCAAGGAGTTCATCCTCAGCCATTACAACAATCCGTCGGAAAACCTGTGTTTTGTGCTGTTGGTTGGCGACTATGACCACATCACGCCGCGCTCGATGAATGGTGGTTGCTCCGACATTTGGTTTGGCCAGCTTGAAGGCAACGACTACTATCCTGAAGTCTTTGTGGGGCGTTTCTCAGTCGAGAGCGTCGCGGATGTGGAGCATCAGGTGGCAAAGGTCATTTACTACGAGCGTGATATGCCCGCCGATGCCGATTGGCTTGCCAAAGGCATTGGCATTGGCTCAACCGAAGGACAAGGCTCGGGTCATAATGGTGGAGAAGCTGATTATCAACATATTGAATATATTCGTGACACTTTGTTGCATTACACATATTCTGAGGTTTCGCAACACTATACGGGCGTTGGCGTGGGTACCAATGCGGCTATGCTTTCCGAGAACTTCAATGCGGGAGCAGGCATTTGCAATTATTGTAATCACGGCTCCATAACGGGTTGGTCTGTAGGCTCTTATAACAGCAGCCACGTCAATGCCTTGGTGAACGACTATAAATGGCCTTTCATCTGGTCGACGGCTTGCCTCAACGGAAAGTTCAACATGAATTGCTTTGCCGAGGCCTGGATGCGAGCCACCGATAACACGACGGGCGTTCCCACGGGTGCCATCGGCGGCATGTTCAGTTGGATCAACCAGCCTTGGCAACCGCCCATGACTGGACAGGATGAAATGGTTGACATACTTTGCGAATGGCGCAGTGCCGACCGTTTCCATCATACTTTCGGCGGGGCGTCGCTCAATGGCAACATGAAAATCCTCGACTTGTATCCTAACGACCAGGGTGATACCCACAACACATGGATTCTTTTCGGTGACCCCAACCTCATGTTGCGCACGGCCACGCCTGAGTCGATGAATGTCAGTTGCCAGTACGATGTGATTTTCCTTGGACAAGGCGAGTTGCACCTCCATGCCGATGCCGATTATGCGCTGGCCACCCTCAATAGAGATGGCAACGTGCTTTGCTCTGCACCTATCATTAATGGCGAGGCCACACTCATTTTTGACAGTCCGATGGAGGTGGGCACGGCTCAATTGATTGTTGTCGGATTCAACAAGGTCACTCATGTTCAAGATATTGAAATCATCCCTGCTGAGGGGGCTTTTCTCACCTATAATCGTTTTGAGATCAACAACGAGAACGGACAGGCTGATTACGGTCAAACGTTCACTATGGATTTGACTGTCAAGAATATGGGTAACGGTAGTGCTTCCAATGTTCAAGCTGTCTTGAGCTGCGATTCGCCCAATATTGAGATTTTGGATGGCGAAGCTCTCATTCCTCACATAGCTTCTTTTGAAGAGTTTACTATCGAGGATGGTTTCCAAATCAAGGTGGCAGACCTCATTGAGAATGGTACAAAGGCCGAGTTTGTCCTCACATGTTCTGACGGCAACAATGAGTGGACCAGCCGATTCCGCATGACGCTTCACGCGCCCGTGTTTGCCTTGGCAGATTTCCGTCCGACGGCCAATGTCAATCCGGGGCAAAATGGTTCTTTGATTGTGAGCATTCGCAATTTAGGTTCAGCGGCATCACACAACACCCGTTTGGAACTCTACAGCAGCTCGACCGACATCGTGCTTGATGAATCGGTGCAATGGCTGTGGAATATTCCATCGGGAGGCACTGCTACGGCACAAATTCCTTTTACTGCCGATGCCAATATCTCATTGGGGAGTAGTTATGAGATGATGTATATCGTTGAGGCAGAGCAGTATATGCTTGAAGGAAAGGAGTTTCTCAACATCGGATTGTTGAAGGAGACTTTCGAGACGGGCGACTTCAGTGTTTTCGATTGGCAGACGCTTGGAGGATCGCATTGGTTTATTGACAACAGCACTTCAAACACGGGCACTTACAGTGCGCGGTCGGGAGTCATTGGCAACGCCAATGTGACTACGTTGCAAGTTCAAGTTGAGGTCACGGAAGCCGGACAGATTTCGTTTTACAAGAAAATCAGTAGCGAAGCCGACAAGGACAAACTGACCTTTTTCATGGATAGTCAGACGCTTGGCGTGTGGTCGGGCGAGGTGGATTGGAGCAAGGAGACCTTCAACGTCACTGCGGGGACGCACACTTTCAAGTGGATTTACATGAAGGACAGCTCGGGCAGCTATGGTGACGATGCCTGTTGGATTGACGACATCCAATTCCCCGCTGCCGACGTCATTGAGATGCCGCATGGCCCCGAATTGCAGGCCGCCGTCGATGGCAATTCAGTGATGCTTTCGTGGGAGAGTTTAGGGGCTGGTTATGAATATATTATCCGTTGCAATGGCACTGTTTTGGCCACACAAACAGGTACTTCCTATACGGAGAATCGGGGCGATGGCACCTATCTCTATAGCGTGGTTGCGCAACGGGATTACTTGTTGACCGCCCCGTCGTATGCTCTTGTGGAAGTTGGCATTCTCAATGTGGTGGAGCTGGAGGATGAAGTCATGGTTTATCCCAACCCGACACAAGGCATCGTAAGCATAGAAACGCTTCCTGGCAAACCGTTGCCCAATGCGGAGTACCGTGTTTTCAACCTGATGGGTCAGCAACTGTTCCAAGGGCGGCTGTTGCGCTCCGCACAAATTGATTTCTCGGGTCAGGCCAAAGGCATCTATGTTCTGCATATCATGTGCAAAGGCCAGGTGATGACGCAAAAGATTGTAGTTCGATGAGTTATCTGAAATCGAATACCTTGTTTGAACAGATTAGGACAGAGGGTCTTTACGAAAAGATTCCCCGTCCTATTCTTATTGCCGACCATTTGCTGACTCCCGACAACATGGGCGCAATGATTCGGTTGGCCGACAATATCGGTGCCACCGAGGTTTGTTTTCTGGGCAGGGAAGAGGAACATCGTTTGACCAAGGTGCGCCGCGCCGCCGCTTCAAGCCGCGACAACATCCGCTGGTATTTCAGTGATTCGACGAACTTGCGCGAGGTGGTTCCCGAAGGAAAGACGATTGTTGCAGTAGAAACAGCCGACAATGCGACTTGTGTTTACGATACTGAATTGCCTGAAAATGTGGCGTTCATCGTGGGAAGCGAAAGCCACGGCCTCAGCGATGAACTTTTGTCGCAATGTGACATGGTAGTTTACATCCCCGTGCCAGGACCGACACGCTCGCTCAATGTGAGCCATGCCGCAGCGGTGGCCTTGTTTGAATGGCAACGACAAATGCGAATTAAATGCGGAATTAAGAATGCGGAATGCAGAATAACGCGGAACGACGAAGGGCTTTGTCCCCATTCTACATTCCGAATTCAGCATTCCGAATTAAAATACAAGCACATCTTCTTCGACCTCGACCGTACTTTGTGGGACTTTGACGCTGCCGCTGAAGTGGCTTTTGAGCGCATTTACGACAAATACAACCTGAAAGATTTGGGTATTCCGAGTGCTCACGAGTTCCACGAGGTGTATCATCCGCTGAATGAGCGACTTTGGGAACTTTACCGCGAGGATAAAATCACCAAGGACTACTTGAACCGTACCCGTTTTGTGTTGCCTTTGGAGCATTACGGCATCCACGACACCGACTTGGCCGACCATTTGAGCGAGGATTACGTTTATTGGTCGCCGCGCATTGTGAGGCTCGTTCCCGGCACAATGGAACTGTTGGACTACCTGAAACCGAAATACCATTTGCATCTGATTACCAATGGCTTCCAGGAAGTGCAAGACACCAAACTTGCTGGCTCAGGCTTGAAACCTTTTTTTGAGACTTTGACAGTTTCGGAAGAAGTCGGGGTGAAGAAACCCAATCCTGAGATTTTCCACTACGCTTTGCGCAAAGCCCACGCTACTGCCGAAGAAAGCCTGATGATTGGCGATGAGATGGCTGTTGACATTGATGGAGCTCGTGCTGCTGGGATTGACCAGATTTTCTTCAATCCAAGTGGGGCAAAAGTTGAAGGAGAGCGTACGTTTGAGGTGCGGCGTTTGGTGGATATTATGGGGATTGTTTGAGTGTTTCAGTTCCTCTTTCGTGGGAAACTTCTTCTCGCCTCACTATAAACCAAAAACACAGCCGGCTTCTTGTTCAAGTCACCCTTGAAGTTTTTCCATTCGCCAATGTCTTGACTGATAATGAGTTCGTCATCGCAGGTAAGGTTGCAGGCGATGCAAAGCCGCGTGGAAGGATGGAGGTTTTTGCAAAGGTCTTGCAGCATGGCGTTGTTGCGGAAGGGCGTTTCGATGAATAGCTCGGTTTCGTTGTTGGCCAACGATCGGCGTTCCAAGTCCTTGATGGCGTTTTGTCTTTCTGGGCTTTTGATGGGCAGGTAGCCGTGGAAAGCGAAAGCCTGTCCGTTGAATCCCGAGGCCATCAAAGCGAGAATCATGGCGTTTGGCCCTACCAAAGGAACAACCTGAATGCCAGCGGAATGTGCCAAATCCACGACCAAGGCACCCGGGTCGGCCACGCAAGGCGTTCCGGCCTCCGACATCAGTCCCATGTCTTCACCTTGCAGGCAAGGGCCGAGGTGTTCCATCAGGTCGAGGTTGCGG
Source organism: uncultured Bacteroidia bacterium (assembly GCA_902782455.1). Taxonomy (GTDB): domain Bacteria; phylum Bacteroidota; class Bacteroidia; order Bacteroidales; family F082; genus Limimorpha. Next base: position 25,728 of record CACZNA010000046.1, read on the forward strand.
GCGTTGTGCTTGTCGAGTTCGATGAATTCGATGTCGTCGATGGGGCAGTCCATCCCGATGCGGCTCAGCACACGGCGCGAAGTGCGGGCGTTTTCAACGACAAAGTGCCGCAGTTGTTTCACGATTTGGAGTGTGCCTTGTGGCAACACATGTTCTGGCCGAGTGGCACCAAGCAGGTTGGGCACCAAATAAAGCTTTCCGAAGTGGTTGGTAAACATCGATTTGTGGATTACAACACGATTTTCTTTTCAATTTCAGCCATCATCGCCTTGAACTGTTTGTCGGTCTCAAGTCGGTCTTTGACGGTTTTGCAGGCATGATGCACCGTGGCGTGATCTTTCTTGCCGCATTGCTCACCGATGGCAGTGAGACTGGCGTTGGAGTATTTCTTCGAAAGGTACATGGCGATTTGGCGGGCTTGTACCACTTGGTGCTTGCGTGTGTTGAGTGCCAAATGGTCTGCACTGATTTTAAAGTAGTCGCATACAATGTTGATGATATACTCCACCGATAGTTCCTTGACGCTGTTGCGCACAAAACGCTCAATGATTTGCTGCGTCATCTCGATGGTGATGTCCTTCTTGTTGATGGATGACTGGGCGATGAGCGAAATGATTACGCCTTCTAATTCGCGGACACTGGCGCGTAGGTTGTGGGCCAGATATTGGATAACCTCGTCCGACAGCTTGATGCCGGTTTTGGTAAGCTTCTCTTTGATGATGCTGATGCGGGTCTCCACATCGGGAATCTGAAGGTCGGCGGTCAGGCCCCATTTGAAGCGTGAAAGCAGGCGCGACTCGATGTTTTGCAGGTCGGAGGGGAACTTGTCGCTGGTGATGACAATTTGCTTGTTGTTTTGATGTAAGTAGTTGAAAATCTGGAAGAAAACTTCCTGTGTGCCCGTCTTTCCCGCAAGGAACTGGATGTCGTCGATGATGAGCACGTCAATCATCTGGTAGAAATGGATGAAGTCGACGCGGTTGTTGTTCTTGGTGGCGGTGAAATACTGGTTGTAAAGCTGTTCGGCCTGCACATACAGCACTGTCAGGTCGGGATGGAGACGTTTGGCTTCAAGGCCTATGGCGTGGCAAAGGTGGGTCTTGCCCAAGCCTGTGCCGCTGTAGATGAGCAACGGATTGTAGGCTGTGCCTCCAGGCTTACGGGCCACTTCAAGGCCACACTGACGTGCCACTCGGTTACATTCGCCTTCTATGAAGTTATCGAATGTATAACTCTCGTTGAGTTGTGACTCGATTTGCCGCTTTTGCAGTCCAGGGATGACGAAGGGGTTGATGGGCCCTTCCGACAGCTTTTCTGGTGCAGGTCGCCCGATGGGATTTTTTGGGTTGTTGCGGTTTGAACCTGGCATCAGCATCGTGTAGGGGCGTTCCGAGCTGTCCATGACGATGCTGTAGTTCAGCTTGGCCTCTGGGCCGAGAAACCGTTTCAGGGTCATTTTCAGCAGGTCGATATACTTGTCCTCAAGCCACTCATAGTAAAATTGGCTCGGCACTTGGATGGTGAGGACGTTGTTGTTTAGCGACAACGGGACAATCGGCTTGAACCAAGTCGCAAAGCTTTGCGGCTCGGTGTTGTCCTTAATCACCGAAAGGCACTTATCCCATATTTCGACGTGGCGGTCGCCCATTGAAATCTCTTGATTTATTGCTTTTTGAAGAAATTTGGTATTGTCAGAGGTCGTTTTCTCACCCCATTTCAACCATGCAAAAATAGAAGATTAATTGTTTATAAAAAAATTGAAAACCTATTGATTTTGAATTTTATTTTTCCAAAATTACGAGGATTTTTGGGCTTTGGAATATCAAAATGTTGGTTTACATGGTGTTAATGTGAGTAATTTTTACCCCGTACAAATTATTGAATTTATCGAAAATTTTTGAAGCGGCATTTTTCCTTGTTGAAAACTCAAGGTAGCAGTCAAGCTCAAACCGAGGGTTGCGCTGCTCAAGGTTTTCCTCTTTCATGATGCGCATCACCTCGTTCATCAAGGGGTAAGCAAACTCAAGACTGTAAATTTCATTTATGGTTTTTTCCACTATCGAACTGTTGTCCAACGCGTCTCGGGCTGCGGTTTTGTAGGCGTTGATGAGTCCCGAAGTGCCCAATTTGATGCCACCAAAATAGCGCGTCACGACGATGCAGACGTTGGTGACGTCTTTCGAAAGAATCTGGTTGAGGATGGGCTTGCCGGCGGTTCCCGAGGGTTCTCCATCGTCGGAGGAGCGGAAAACTTTCTTTTCGGGACCAATCATGTAGGCGTAGCAATGGTGCCGTGCATCGAAATATTTCTTCTTGACCGAGGCGACGGCGGCTTTGGCCTCTTCTTCGTTCATCACGATAAAAGTCTCGGCGATGAACTTGCTGCCTTTTTCCTTGTAAAGTCCCTCGCCGCAGGTGGCTAACATATTATAGGTGTCGTCGTTCATGGCTTCATGGTAATAAGGATGACGGCGACGATAGCGATGGTGAGGCCGAGGTAGTTTTTCCAGGTCAGTTTTTCCTTGAAGAGCAGCCAACCCGTCAGTGCCGTGAGGCTGACCACGCCGATGTTGTAGACGGGGAAGAGCACGACGTTGTCGAAGCAGCGCATGGCGTGATAGACGCAATAGGTGGAGAAGAAGTTGATGACTCCCAGACCGATGCCTCCGATTGCACTTTTCCACTGCCATTTCGATTTGCCTCGGATAAGGTCGTAGGCCACGATGATGATGCCGAACAGCAAAGCGATGAAGTAGATGAAGGCAATCATGAAGCTCATGTCGTCGGCTTCGTTGCGTTGCTCGGTGAGTTTCATGAGGATGTCGCCAGTGCCCGTGCCAAAGAAAATAAAAATGGGGAGCAACCAATTGGTTCTGTTGGTCTTATCAGACTTCCCTTTGCCGCCAACCACCAACACCAAGGCCACCAAAGCCAAAACGATGCCCAACGAAGCAACGAAATTCAGCCTTTCATGGAATAAAACCACGCCTGCCAAGGTGGGCAGCACCACAGAAAGTTTGCTCGAAAGTGAGGTGATCGTTACGCCAGAGCGTTGGGTGGAAGCGGTCATCAGCAAGTAGGTGAAAATGAACCAGAAACCCGTGATGAGCGAGAGGCCAAACCATGGCTCGGCGACCAATTGCGCGGGTGTGTCGAATTGTTTACACAACAGGAAACCCGTTCCTGCCGCGAAGACATAGTTCCACATCAGTGCTTGGTGATTGTCGAGTTTGAAACGCTCGAAGAGGCGCATCGCCACGAAGACGCCGGTGGAAAATAATATGGCAAGAATTAGATAACCCATATTCGTAGAGGCGGATCCACGTGTTCGCCCATCTTTAATCATTCGGCAAAAGTACGGAAATCTTTGGTTCAACGGAGTTAATTTTGCGTATCTTTGTCCCATGTTTGGATTTAATCTGCAAAAAACGAAACGCCACTACACTGAGGCATTGGCAGAAACGTTCCCGCAGCGCGAGGCGGAGCAACTGATGCGTATCCTACTCGAAGACCTATTCGGCATTGACCTAAAACGTCAACTGATGGAACCTGATTTGCGCATCGACGAGTGGCAATACCACTACTTGGACGAGGCCGTGAAACGTTTGCTGTCAGGTGAGCCGGTGCAGTATGTGACGGGCATGGCGCGTTTCGGCGACCTATTAATAAAGGTGTTGCCGGCAGTGCTCATTCCACGTCCTGAGACGGAGGAAATGGTGCAGAAGATTTGCACTTCGATGCCAAAAGAAAAACCCATGCGCATTTGGGACATTGGGACAGGCTCGGGCTGCATTGCCATTGCCTTGGCGAAGCATTTCGCGAATGCCAAAGTCATAGCCTTCGATGTTTCCGAAGCGGCTTTGCAAGTGGCCAAAGAAAACGCCAAAAACAATGCCGTTGAGGTGACTTTTGTGCAAGACGATGTCTTGAATCCGCAATCTAAGTTCTTCAACCAGCCCGTCGATTTGGTGGTGAGCAATCCTCCCTACGTTTGCGATAGCGAGCGAGCCGCAATGGAGGACAATGTCCTCGATTGGGAGCCTGAAACGGCTCTCTTTGTCCCCGACGACGACCCGTTACTGTTTTATCGTCAGATTTTGTGTTTGGCCAAAAACCAGCTAATCCCCGGCGGCCAAGTTTGGTTTGAAATCAACGAGCGGATGGGGGATGAGATGCTGATTTTATGTCGCAAAATGGATTTTGATGAGGTAGAAATCATAACTGATTTTGCAGGGAAACCAAGGTTTTGCTTGGCACGCATAGCCCCGTAGGGGCGTAGGATATTTGGCAGGCGGTGGAATGTAATGGAACCCCTGCCGTCAGAAAACGGTGATAGGATGTAAACCCCTGCCGAAAAAAACAGAATATCCAACCAAAAAATTCCGTATTTTTGCCGCCGCGATTCAGGCAGACTGTCGCGGGTCGGGAAAGCCGACGCGAGGAAAGTCGGGACAGCACAGAGCACCATACTTCTTAACAGGAAGGTGTCCGAAAGGGCAACAGCAAGTGCCACAGAAACATACCGCCCTTCGGGGTAAGGGTGAAAACGCGAGGTAAGAGCTCACGCATCGGGTGGCGACATTCCGATGAGGTAAACCTTATGGGCTGCAAGTCCAAGTATAGAGACAATGAGGCCTTCGAGCCTCGAAAGGGCTGCTCGTCCGTCGTCTCAGGGTAGGGCGCTTGAGCCTGCGGGCGACCGCAGGCCTAGAGAAATGACAGTCGCCCCGCAAGGGGAACAGAATCCCGCTTATTCGCCTGTATCGCTAATATACTGAAGGGTTCCACTATCGGCGGAACCCTTTTGTTATATATTGGCGTTTCTTAATTGTAGGCATGCACTCCGCCCAAAATCAAGTTCACGCCGAAATAGGTGATGACGACACTCAAAAAGGCGAAGATGCCATAAATGTGGAAAAACATAGGCTTTTGGAACGATTTCAACACATTGGGTATCAGCGGCAAGGTGTAGATGAACAAGGTGATGAGTGCCCAGACTTCTTTCGGGTCCCACGACCAGTAGTTGCCCCACGAGATGTTGGCCCACACCGCACCGATGAAGATGCCCATGGCGAGCAAGGCCACTGCTGGATAGAGCATCGCTGTGCTGATGTCTTTCAAACGCTCCAAACGCTCTAAATTGGACGGCTTGGCAATTCGCATGATGATGGCAATAATGCCCACTATGGCAATGCCGAGCAGCAAGGCATAGGCCGTGACGATGGTTGAAATGTGGATGCTGAACAAAGGCGACCGTAGCACTGGCATCAGTTGATGGGTGAGCATCCTTACATGCAGCACCACCATGAGGATGACAAGCACTGACAGCCACGCCACCGTGATGCCCCAAAGTTTTTTACGACGCTCAATGAGCATTGCTATCAGTCCGACAAAAAGCAACACATAGCCAACATAAGTCACGGTGATGCCCCAAGGGTCATGGGCGACGTCCAAAATGGAGTTGCCTTTTTCGTCATAGTCACTTTGGTAGAAGCGGTAGCCGTCTCGCTTCAGGATGTTGTTCATCGAGATGATGGTCTCCGTAGAGGTGTTGCCATCTTGGATTTGTAAATGACTGATATAGTCTTTGGGCTTTGGAGAATCGGGGTAGGTCTCTATCTCGAAATGGTCCAAGACCAGGCTGAAAGGTAGGGCTACTTTCGTTATCTCGCCATTCTCTTCAATATAGAATTGACTGTTGGGCCTATTAGGCTCTAGTTTCATTCTGCCGTGCTGTCCAGTGGTTTTGGTGAGCAAGGCACCGAGAAGGATGCATGTGGTTGCCAAAAACAAGGTCATCACCACGGGCTTTTTCCAGTTGTTGTCTCGGAAGGTCAAGATGGCGGCCACGATAAGGAAAGCGGCCCACAGCACGACAAACCACCAGGTGCCATAGACATGACTGTTGGCAAAGTCGGCACCGTGCAGCTTTTCGACAATGGTGCCAGCGGCCAGCACGGTGACCAGCACTATCATGAGGACGGAGACGATGTGTCGTAATTGTTTCATAATGTTTGCAAAAATAGAAAAATTGTAGAGACGCGGCATGCCACGTCTCTACAATCGTTTTTTTAATTAAATCGCATCAATGAATTTTACCACCGCATCGCGGTCTTCCTTCGACAGCTCGCGGAATTTCTCCACCGAGCGGCGGGCATCGCTTTGGGCGTTGCCGTGCCACATGATGGCCTCGATGACGGTTTGGGCGCGGCAGTCGTGCAAGCGGTCGCTGCGACCGGTGCATCTGGCACTCAAGCCACGACCCCAGAGCGGGGTGGTGCGGCACCAACCTGTGCGGATGTCATTCTCCATGTGGAGCTTATGCTGGATGTAGTCACTGTAAGGCCAAATCTTTTGGTTGGGATAGCGGGGCAGACGCGCATCGCCGTCGGCAAAGAAGCCAGTCGGGTCGGTGAACATGTCGTCGCCAGTCTGCCATGAGGGACGGTGGCAGTAGGCGCAGCCCATGTTGTTGAAGAGTTCCTTGCCATGCTGTATTTCGGGGTCGTCCATGTTACGGGCGGCAGGCACGGCCAAGCCACGATGCCACACCATGAAGTTAACATAGTCCTCGTCCTTCATCTCGGGAACTTTCAGCGATTCGGGGATTTGGTCGTTCATCATCAAGTAGTTGTAAATGTCGGTTTCCACATTGCCCGTGAGATTGTACTGCGGGAAGTAGTTGTAGAATTCAGCTTGTACGTCCGGATCTTGCGAAGCCTTGGTAGCGTATGCTGCGGTCATGTAATGACCCATCTTGGTGCGGTGCGTTACGTTGGTGATATTCCAGATGGCGTTGGCGCCAGGGGCATCCTGCAAGGGACCACGGGTGAGGGCGTAGGTGTATCTCTTTGGGTGGTTGGTGTTGCCATACAAGCCCGTAGGTGCCCAGTCACCACCCGCCCACATGGCTGGGTTGATGCCGTTTTGCATATAGCCGTCGTTGTATTCCTTTTGGTACTGTGCCTTCAGCGAGTCGTCGGGGATAGCATCGATGAGGCCTGTGCCGTAGATGCCGATGGTTGACTCAAGGCGCACCACCACGTCGCTGTAGGGGATGTCGTTGCCGCCCACTTGCAGTGGGACATAGTAGGCCTCTTCGGGGATGTAGACCTCGGGATAGGTGAGGTTATAGGTCTCACCATCAGGGAATTGGTTGCCCCATTCATCCACATAGCTGAGCCAGTTGATTTGGATTTGCGTCTCGTCCAAGGGTGCCTTGAAGGGTGCGACGGCTTTGGTTTGAGGCATGCCCGTGTAGGAGCTGAGGTAGGTGTCGTTCTTGTCGGTGAAGACGAGCAGGTAGCCGTTGCCCCAGTCGTCGGCGCGATAGCGGTCCATGCGCATACCGTGGCCATAGCCGGGATGGCAAGCGATGCAGCTGCTGCGGATGTAAAGAGGGCCTAAGCCATTGAAAGGCTCGTTGCTTTGTGTATAGGTGCGCTCAAAGAAGTACTCACCGTACTTGAAGGCAGTGCCCAAGCCAGCCTGTTCGACGGCAGGGGTGGGGTCTTCGTAGGCGGATTGTGAGCTGTTGAAGGTGGTGCCTAACTCACCACCGGCGTAGGTTTCTTCGGTGATGACGGTCGGCTTGGGGTCTTCGGGCTTACAGGCGGCCAAAGCCAAGAGACCTGCAAGAGCAATGAGGCTAAAGTGTTTGTAATTTATCATGATAATTGGGTTTTGTGGATTATTTCCTGTCAATCTTTGCAAACTCAGCCTTCACCTCAGCCATCACATCGGAGAGGTCTTGGCAGGCTTCCATGGCTTCACCAGCGCTGGGGTCGGCATAGAACTGCACGAAAGGTGCTCTCATGGCTTGGATCTTCGTCATGGCGTTTTCGATGGCATTCATGGCCTTCGTGTCAAGTTCCCTGTTGTTGTCCTTGATATAGGTGTGCAACGATAAAGCTTCGTCTCTTTGGCTTTCCATGCCGCCCATGTAGGCGTTCTTCACGCTGTTGATGTTGTCGTAGAAGTCGGTGATGGATTTCTGGCTGTAGGGCGACTCCACATAAGTCGGGTCTTCGCCGCTGTGGGGCTTTCCGATTTTGGATGTACCCACCTCGTCAGCGATGTCGATGCAGCCGTCGGCAATGGCTTCAAGGGCATTGGTGAAGGTGACGTAGGTGCTGCCAGCCTGACCGCTTTGGGTCATGTTGGCACCGTAGGTGTTGCCACTTGATAGTGTGGTGTTCAGCTCCAACTCGTCCATCAGGTCTTTGTGTGCTTTAGGAGCATTGTCGTTCCAACTCACTTCAAGTTGGAAACAACGGTTGCGCAGGTCGCGCGAGACGGCCAACACATAGGTCATCATGTCGTCGTTGATGTCGTTCACGTTGCGAGGCTCGCCGTCGCGGAAGAGGATGTATTCGATACCGTGGAAGCCAAGCAGGGCGTTGCCGAGCTGTTCTCCGGCTACGGTGCCGTCTTCGTCGTCGGCCAGCATGGCAATCATGTTGGGACTGGCCATCAGGTTGTTGAAGGCGTCTTCGTCGAGCGGCCACGAGTCGATGTGCGGGTCGATGCCGAAGTCGGAGGCGGCGCCAAAGAGGAAGGCCTCGCTCATTTCCCACCATTTACGGGCTTCAAGGAAGGTGACGGTGGCGGCATTCACGTTGGCTTGGGTCTTGTTGGCCTTCAAGGTTTCCAGGTTTTCAACTAGCTTTTCTGTTTTTTCAGCCAAGCTGGTGTAGGTTGGATACACCGTGTGGTTGAGGTACTGTTTCACGATGGCCTCTTTTTGGGCCTTGTTGACTTCCTCAGTGTTGTCTTGAGGATCTTTGTTGCAGGAGCTGAAGTTCACTGCGAGCAGGAGGGATGCAGCGACTATGGCTGCGGATTTGAATAAATGCTTCATTTGGTTATAGTTTTAAAGTTGTTTCTTGCTTTATTGAGTTTCCCCTTCGGGGAATGGAGTGTGTTTTGTGTGTTAAACAGCGGCGGCCTCAAACGTCTACTGACTTGAAAAGCCTCAAGCCGCCGCATTATGCAAATTGGTTCCACTCCATTCCCGAAGGGAATCTCTTATTTATCTCGTGAAAAACCCACTATAAGCTACCCCTAAGCTGAACATCGGCTCATCGTTGTACTGCTCCTTCAGGAAGCGTTTGGCATATTCCGCCTTGATGACGACCTGCTTGATGGG
>CACZNA010000047.1:0-20806 GCA_902782455.1 uncultured Bacteroidia bacterium
CGCTCCAACCAGAAGAACGCCAAGCCTTTCCCAACCACATTCCGAAAGGTGCGCAAACGCATCGAGACCAACTTCTCCCAGCTTTGCGACCAGTTCCTCCTCATCCGCAACTACGCCAAGAACGTGGACGGGCTGTTCGCCAGAATCATCGGTAAAGCGCGTTTACCGTGTTACAATACATCAACAAAACAAACAACAAACCTATTGGCCAAATTAAATATGCGCTACTTTAATTCCGCCAACGAGTTATTACATATTTTACTACATTCTGTTGCGCATCGGTAGAGGTGCGAAGGCTTGCCCTCGAAGACTACATCCGAAACGAGGTGTTCAAGCTTTGCAGCGATGAGGAAATCAAGTTGCGGCGGTAAGGCTTTTTTCAACACGAATTTCCATTAATTATTCACAAATTGGCCATGAATTATTTTTGAAAAATTCGTGGCAAATTTGTGGTAATTCGTGTATGAATACTTTTTTTCAACACGAATTTCCATAAATGATTCACGAATTTCCAGAAATGAATTTTTGAAAATTCATGGCCAATTCATGGTAATTTGTGTTTTTAACTAAATGAATTTCAACCATCCTATTCAGTTTTTCCAGAAATGCGTATTTTTGTGGCGTGGGGAATGAAAAGTTTTTTGGCACTATCCATGAAATAGAACGATTTAAATATATGACCTACAACGAAATAATGGCAGCACTGCTGCAAGCCTACGAAGCCCATCCTGAGATGGATGTGGAAAAAATCATCGCACAGGTGGCTCAAGAATTGGGCGCGAGCGAAAACTGCATGAATAGCATCAAGGCTTCTTTGGGCCTGCTTGACGAGATGCAGGAAAAGAAATCGTCGTTGGAAGCCGCACACGAAGAGGGCGAGACCACCAAGAAATGGATTCTTGCCGAGACCGCAAAAGTCACCGAAGGCAGAACTGACGAAGAAAAAGCCGCCATTGCCGAAGGCATTGCCAAGGCTGTCGACCGTGGCGTTCTGCAAAGCCTCGGTGATGACGAACCAACCAATAAGGAGGGATGAGTATGGAGAACGAATACATCTACTCGGAAGCGTTTCAGGCTTTTGGCGACAAACTGAAGAACAACCTTTCCCAGTATGTCTCTTTGGAAACTGCGCTTCTTGATGGTAATGCAGTTGCTGGCGAGGGCGAATCCGCGCCCCTCAATTGTGTGCAAGAGTTTCTTGATGCTCCGCTTGTCGGCAACAAGGATTCGGCCTTGAAGAAACTATTTGCAGCGGGTATTGCTTTGGCCAAGGATTCTGGCGTTTTGCCTTTTGATATGCCTGATAGTTCGCCTAAAGCCATCGCTTCCGTTGTCGACAACAGTTTGACCCAAGTAAAAGTGGCTTACAAGGCCGCAAAAGGCGAGATTCCCGCTGAAGAAATGGTCGATACGTTGGTCGACCATGCGGCTGCCCGGACGATTGCCATTACTAATGCAGTGATTGACAACGTGGAAGCCACTGTCGATGTGATTTCCGATGCGCTTGCCGTTGCATTTCCACCTGCGGCTTTGGCGATTCAACTTTCAAAGCCCATCCTCAAATATGTGCTGACTCTGGTCGCGCCAAAAGTGAAAGAGGCCATTCCCGTGGGCATCGAAAAAGCGTCACAGATGGCAAAAGAAGCAGCAAGGCCCGTTTTGGCCAAATCACGTGAACTTAGAGCCAAGGCGAAGAACTATCAGTTGAATGCCGTTTACGGACAAAACAGAGGCCTATGAAACTTGAACCTAAAGCAAAACCTGTCAGAATCAGGATCAAGTCGGGAGGGGAGGAGCATTTCTCGCTCGACTCGCTGAAACAGAATTTCTCGGTGCCTGACCTATGGGAGGCAGTGAAGGGAAAAAGCCTGTCGCGCTGGCTGAAGCAGCAGAACGAAAAGGAATTGGCCGAAAAGGTGGATGCATTTGCCCGGATTGAAAAGCCTTCTGCCGAGGATTGCGTCAAATTCAGCAGCTTGTTCTTTGAGGATGAGTTGGGTGGACATGCTTTTGAGGATGCCGATGCGCTCTTCAGATTCTATCAAAGCAAAAACCTGACAAAAAACCTTCATCATGCCTTCTCCTTTGTTTTGGACTCGATGGAGATGGATTACAAAACGGCGAAAGCGTGGTTTGATTCTTATCGGGAACTGAAAAGCGTTGGGGAATGGATAGGTTTCTTCAAGGCAAAAAAGATGCATCTTGAAGCCATGGAAGAAGTGGAATACCATTTCATTTTGTCCCAATTGTATGAGAAAACCAATGATTTGGCGGAGATGGAAAAATGCCAATCCAGGTCAAGGGAATTGATTGATGGCTTGGTGAAGGAAAATGTTGGGTACATTGATGAATTATTGAAAACCAACGAGTTCTTCTTTGTTAAGACGTTGTTTGAAAACAAAACAGCAAGAGAAACGAAAGCGGATAAGGATTGGATAGCCTTCTTTGAACATTTTGAGAACCAATTGGATACCAAACGGCAAGCGGAATGTTTCTTTTTACTGTATTCGCTTTATAAGACAATCGGCGATAAAGACAAAGCCGTTGCCTGTTTGGAAAAATCATCAAGTCTTGGGTTTGAAAAGGCCAACAAGGAATGGTTTGATATTACGCATAGCTATCCGAAGCTAACGCAAATCCTTGACCGTTACAGAGATGGAAATAAACGGATTTCCGTTTTAGACTTGGACAGGATTTCCCATGACCTTGACAAAATCGAAAAGGAGGATGATTTTTACAGCCTTTGCAGGTATGGGATAAAGATTTTGAAAGAACACCAACCCGAAAGTGACCCTATTCGCAGAAAGACCGAACTGCGAAGTCAGGACGCTATAAGGATTTCGATGGAAACTTTGATGGGCACGACTGCCACTTGCAACTTCCCCGAATACAAGTCAGTAGTGTTTCTAATAGGAGCGCTTTCGTTTGAGCAACAATTCGGCAGTGTCGAATTGTTCAAGAAATATGGTGGGAAGCTGGAAAAGGATTCTCCTTATAGACCCATCTTTGGCTTGAAACAGAGCGGCCAAAAAGGAGTTGTTGCTTCGGAAAAGGGATTGAAATGCGACTTGAATGATGCTTCGATTGTGGAGCAGTTGTTTTTCTTTTTGGAAACGCACGGCGAAAGGTATTCCATTATAAATCAGGATTAAGATGAACAGCAGCATAATCACCAACTTCAGGAAGATGATAGATGTGAACACGCCTATCATCTGCATACAAGATCACGACTTTGCCCGCATCGACGCGCTCATAGGGGAGGTGGTCGGCTTCAAGAATGTGTATGAGTGGAATCCCGCGACAGGCAAAACCGATTTCAAGACCAAGGAATCAAAACAAGATGAGCCATTGGAGCAATTCCTTGATTTTTACGTGAAAGAGGAACTCTTCAAGCCCATCGACAAGTACCTTGTTTTAAAAGATGTGCAAGACTATGTGAATGAGCAAGCAGGTGGCGCGGGCTATTTCGACCCGGTGAAAACCAAAATCAAGACCCAACTTCAACTGATTGCCCAACGCAGGCTTTACGACCGTTCTTTTAGTACGACCGTCATCATCGTGTCCACCTATATCCGTCTGCCCCAAGAACTTGACAAATACGCTTCCTATCTTGACATCACCTTCCCAAGCGATGAGGAAATCAATGAACTGATAGACTGGCATGTGGAAGTCAACGAATACAAGGAAAACTTCAAGGAAGGCGACACGGACATGCTGATGCCTTCATTGAAAGGCCTGACCTACTTCGAGATTGACCGCATGTTGGACATGGCCATGAGCAGCAACGGCACCCTGACCGCCGAAGACCAATCCATGATTTTGCAACACAAGAAGCAAATGGTCAGGAAATCAGGTTTGCTCGAACTTGTCGACACTCCCGCCAGCCTCGACAGCATTGGCGGTATGGATGCACTGAAAGCGTATTTGCGGAAGAAAGAAAAGGTCATCAAAAACATTGGCGAAGCCATGAGCAAAAAGGTTGCCGTGCCCAAAGGTGTTTTCATCGTTGGAATGCCGGGCTGCGGCAAATCATTGTGCGCCAAGGCTTCTGCGGCTTTGTTCAATACGCCATTGCTGAAAATGGACATGGGAAGCATGATGGGAAAGTATGTTGGCGAAAGTGAAGGCAATCTTCGCCGCGCCATCCAGATTGCCGAGGCTGCCGCACCTTGCGTATTGTGGATTGACGAAATCGAAAAAGCGTTTTCTGGCATAGGCGGGAATGACATCATGACCCGAATGTTCGGTTATTTCCTTTCGTGGATGCAAGACAAAACGAGTAGCGTTTATGTGATTGCCACGGCCAACAACGCCGACAATCTGCCGCCCGAATTGAAGCGCAAAGGCCGCTTTGATGAGATTTTCTGTGTCAATCTGCCGACCAAAGAAGAAAGAAGGGCTATCTTCAAAGTGCATTTTAAGAAAAAAGGCAAGGGGAATCTTGAGCCGACAGATTCATTGCTTAATTGTACTAATGGTTTCAATGGTGCTGATATTGAAGCGGTTGTCAATGAAGCGATGGAAGAGTGCTTCTTGAAAGAGATGGAAGAAAACAAGGCTGTACAGGAGAATGAGTTCAGAAAGAATCTTGAAGAAATCGCGAATCGAACCATTAGCATTTCTAAGTCGTGCAAGAAACAGATTGAGAACATGAAGAAAGTGTTTGAGGAAAGCAGTTTCAAGGATGCCACTACGGGAAGCATAACGAAAGCGAAATGAATCTTGGTTTTGCTTTGCAGTGATGAGGAAATCAAGTTGCGTCGTTAAGTCTTGTGTCCAACGCGAATTTCCATGAATTATTCACAAATGAAAAAAAGAGTAAATTCATTCGCAAAGAAAAAAACTCTATTTTTGTAGATTCATTTGGCGCTTAACTGTTTTGGAAAAGTACCAAACAACTGTCGAATCAATCTTAAATGAACCAATTAAATATCAGAGTGTTATGAATTTACAAATAGCGTATTCGGAAATTGAGAAATTCATTTCCAAGAAATTCCAGATGGACATCAAAGTCGAGGGTGTGGGCACCGACAACACTGCTCGTGTTTCATTGTCGGGCATTACTGCCGATTTGCGCGCAACCGAAATCAAAGACAACAACATCACTTTTGAACTCGGGTTCGAGATAGGCAAGATGATCACATCGGAACAAGCCACTCGTTTCACCATACATTTGAAGGATATTGAGGGTCTGGAAACGGTGTTGGACTTGCTCACAGTCAAAGGAATCAACTTCCGCGAATCAGGTCTCAATCTGGAGGTCGATGTGGTGGAATAAAATGGTGGCCCGAACCTGTAAATTTGCACAACCATGAACTTGAATATAGCTTATCCAGAACTCAAGACGTTCCTCAATAAAATATTGAATGGAACTGTCACCATCGACAAGATAGAGCATGTGAAAGAGAACACCATCAATGCCCACATCAAGAAATCCATATTGGCGGCTGATGCTGAGCTGAGCTTGGTGGAGCTTGCCGGACACGACATTGTGGTCGATGTCCAATTGTCTGGCCTTTTGGGTGTTGCTCGCTGGGGACAGAAAGTTCTCACCAAACAACGCAAGGATGAAGAAAGCACTTTGGAGAAGATTCTCGGTGACGCTGAGATGAAAGGCTTGGTGACCATTGACGAAGAGAATCGCAACAGGCTGACGGTTCACCTCGACAAAGTAGAAGCACTAACTTCAGTCCTTGAGTTGCTTGAGGTCAAGGGGCTTTCTTTCGGCGAGTCGGATGTTGCACTTGTCGCTGAATTGCTGTAACACAAATTGTATTAAGTAGATGAGTGAAATTAGTTTACATATTGGACGCGAGACTTCGGGACTGCGAGACTATGAGGCATTTACTTGTTCCGAAGTCTCGAAGTCCCGTGTCCCGAAGTCAAAAGATATTGCAGTTTGATTTTGAACAGTTACTTAACGGTCGCGAGAATACAGCACCGCCTGCAATGCGCCATGGAATATAGTGAATTATAGTAAAAGATAGTAGGTTTTTTACACGAATTGCCACGAATATGCCACGAATTTTTCAAAAATAATTTCTGAACAATTCGTGAATAATTAATGGAAATTCGTGTTGAATAAAAGGCTTACCGCCGCAACTTGATTTCCTCATCGCTGCAAAGCTTATACACCTCGTTTCGGATGTAGTCTTCGAGGCTTTGGACATTCTTTTTGTTGGCACCGCCGTTGATGAAGTTGAGGAAGATACGTGATGCCGAATCTATCCTAAACCCTATATCAGATTAAAGCAAAACTGCCTGCTTTTCTAGGAGGATTTTGACTATAAAATGTAGACACGGCTTTATTCATGTCAAAACTAGTGAAATACTCCGTATACATTGAAGTAAAACGGATTTTCCCTTCGTTTGCAAGAACATTGTCGAAAGAGCCAATAGTTTTCAAACTAAGTGGATAAACATTATTAGACAGATTATTATAAATGTATAACCCTTCACATATATTCAATGATAGAAACAATTGACCATTACTAACTTGGTTTAACTTTGTTATCTTTGTGACAAGCCTATCCCAAGTAATTATATCTACTGGATTGTTTGGATCTTTTACAAAACCGACATTTTTACCCCCATGTGTATCCAAATGTAATACTGGGATATCGTGGTTTGATGCACAAATGGAAATGTACAAATCCATAATCGTTTCCCAACACAAATTGCTATTTAATACAGTTTTGTAGATTTTACCATTATTCAATTTGTTAACGGATTCATACATTTGTTCAGGCATAGCCAATTCATTATCAGGAAGAAAACAAATTTGAATGATGTTAGTGTATTGCGGATAGTTCATAATTTATATTGATTTAAATATACCCAATCCTATGGAACCCAACGACTCCTCTTCTCACCATGAAAACGGTTTCCAATTCACATGTCTCGAGTTCGCAAGTCTCCAATGCACAGGTTTCTAATTCACATGTTTCCAACTCACAAGTTTCCAATTCTGCGAGGTCAAATCCAAGTCGCAACAACACTTCATCGGGCAATGTATAATCTTGTTTTACCAAGCCAAAGAATGTTGAACCACTATTGATGCAAAATGACATTATCGCATTTTCGGTCGTTTGATACACGAAACTTCCAATAGCCGTACCGATAAAGTTGCCCAACAAGTAAGAGCCAGGAATAAATGCAAGATAGGTTTTGAAAACGACACCGAGGCCAACGCCCGCTGAAGTAACAATGACATTCTTTATCAAATTGTCAGCCATTTGATTAGCTGGCATGTCTCCAGCAACGACTTTGAAAGAATCCGATAAAGTTTCCACCATTATCACGGTCAACCCTGCAATGCCACTTGGGTCAACTGTCTTCAAGGCTTCACCAAACGCTCCAGTTTTACATGCTGTTGTCAAAGAAGCGGCAACAAACCCACGGACAAAGCCTGTGGCAGCCCCACTTAATGCCGCAAAACCTACTTTCTTTAAATCGTCCTTATCAATTTCGCCTTGTTTGACCAATTTGTCAATGCACTTGTATATTTCAGGTGCTGTTTTAAGAACAAAAGAAATGACGGCGGCGGAAGTCCCAGCTCGTAAACCTTCCTTGATAATATACTGAAACTTCACAAGTTCTTCTGTGGTCAAACCATAGTCGCTTGCCTTAAACCCTCCTTCTTTTGCTAATCTTGCAATATCTTTCGCCTCCGATTCAGTCAATTCGATAGAACTAACACCATCCGACGATTCAAGTTTGGTTGATAGATTGTTTAATGTATCTTGGTATCGAGCAACTTGTTCTGGTCTGGCGAGTGCTTCTTTTGCTGTTTTCCATTTAAGGTATTCTACGGCATCTTTCAACTGGTCGGCAGGGATTATCCGAACTTGACCGCTATAAATAGGGTCATACATCACGCTCTCTTCATCAATTCCTTTCTCTTTCAGGTACTCAAGAAAAGACAAATCAGTTCTTCCTGTTTGACTTTTATATTCAGCATAACGCTGAAAGTAACTTAACGATTGGGCATCTGCACTCCTTCTTCCATCAGCATAATACTTTAGACCGTATTTTATTCCAAAATTACTGGTAATATCAGCAGAAGCAAAATCATGACTTCTGTCTACAAATGTTTGGGATTTTGACCCTTTTACAGCAGCATCAATGTTAAAAGTACCTGAATGCCAAAACTCTGCGATGTCGCCTTTTAGTTTATCTGTATTAGTGTCATAACCCGTAAAACTATTTATATCAGACTCTAATTCAGAAATTTTTTCCGCTATATTGCTAACATAATCCTCTCCCAACCGAGCAGCAACATAGCTGTCGGTATTGCGACAAAAAGCTTTGTATCCGTCTTCAAAATTCATCAATCGGGAATTATCAATTTGATGTTTTCATTTTTGAGGAAGAACCCAACGGTTCTTTCATAAAACGAATTCTCAATACGCTTACTCATACTATTTTTGCGGTACGAAAAAGGAAATAACAGAAAATCGCCAAAATACTTAAGCTGATAATATGCCCTGATTTCTATTTTTGGCAGTGCTTTTATGGTTTTTTCCACATCAACCTTAATACCACGCCACTTTCCTAAAGAATAAAGACAAGTATAGACCTTGTTTTTGATGTCTTCTAATTCAAGATAATTACCATCAATAGCATAATTGGTTACTTCACCCATACTTAGATACTGACTTATCAAGTCTTCTGCAAGGAAAAGGATTCTGTTATTATTTGTATAACTGTTTTTGTTGCTTTCAAAAACCTTATCGCTTTGAACAAGACAAGTGTAAGTGCCAGCCAATTTGCCACTTATTCCATTTGCCATTTTTTCTGTGTACTTATCGTAAACAATTACTAAATCAGGGCTTTTCTTTTCCATAATGTGTGAGTTTATTGTTCGTAAAGATTGCAAAGATAGTCATCTTTTCAGACCAATGCTCGGTTCGTCGGTATTTTTTCTTCAGATGATCCATTGCCTGTTGTTTTCCGCAAAAATAGCGGCTTCCCGTCAAACGGCAATGGAATGTAGTGAATTATAGTGAAAAATAGCGTTTGGCAAACATCGATTTGTCAGACAAAAGAAAAAAATGTTCCGCCAAACTTTGCTTTTTTTGGCAAGTTTGGCGGAACATTTCAAGAAAAACACTACCTTTGCAAAAACATTAGAACGCTATGGATAAGATTATTGGACGCGATACAGAACTGGCGAAGCTGTCGGCCTACAACCAAAGCGGAAAGTGCGAATTCGTCGCGTTGTATGGAAGGCGCCGCGTTGGCAAAACATCCCTTATTCGTTATTTCTTCAAGGACAAATTCGACTTTTTTGTCAGCGGCGTGTTGGAAGGAAACCGTGAAGACCAAAGGGATGCCTTCTTGTCGGCCCTGACCAAATATGGCTACGACGGCCCCGAACCGAAGAATTGGAAACAGGCTTTTGAGGCTCTGGGAACCATCATCGAGAAAAACAAGCGCAAGAAACGTTGTGTGGTTTTCATCGACGAAATCTCTTGCTTCGATTTCGAGTATTCCGGGTTCGTCAAAGAACTGGGTAGGTTTTGGAATAACATCGCATCGTGGCACGACAACGTGTTTTTGGTCATCTGCGGAAGTGCCACCTCGCGGATGATTCGCAACGTCATCGAAAATCGGGGCGGCTTGCACAAGCGAACCACACATGAAATGCATCTGCGCCCCTTCAACCTTTACCAGTCCGAGATGTATTTCAAGGCCAAACACTACAGGTGGGACAGGATGACCATCCTTCAACTTTATCTGGCATTGGGCGGTGTGCCCTACTATTTCTCCCTGCTCGACCCGGCCAAGAGTGCGGCTGAGAACATTGATATGCTGTTCTTCTCCACCAATGCGGAATTCAAGAACGAGTTCCGACGCTTGTACACCTCCCTGTTCAAAACCCCTGAACGATACATGGACATCATCCGCCTGCTTTCAAAGAGCAAGGAAGGGTTGACAAGGGGACAGATTGCCACTGCCCTCAAAATGTCTTCGGGCGAGGAATTGACCAAGATGCTCAAGGATTTAGTCTATTGCGACCTCATCATCCACCATAGTGACGGGGGCAAAAAAAACTCCGGCATCTACAGATTGATTGACTTCTTCACCATCTTCTACCAGACTTTCTGCGCCTCCGAAACCATCACCGACCGCGCTTATTGGAGGCACACCCTCAACACACCAGGCCAAAACACTTGGTATGGGCTGGCATTTGAACGCCTATGTATGTATCATATTTGGGAAATCATACAATCCCTGCGCTTGGACACCATCCTCACCTCTTATTATTCTTGGCGTAGCCGCAAGTCCACCCCGGGGGCGCAGATTGACATGATAATAGACCGCGCCGATGGTGTTGTTGATATTTGCGAGATGAAATACTCACGCTATGAATACAGCCAAGATGCAGAAGAGAGCCAAAAACTTGGAAACCGAATCAAGACCTTCCAGTCTGAAACCAAAACTCCCAAAGCCATTCGGACTGTCCTCATAACTACCAAGGGATTGGCTCAAGGTGAACATAGTGATGATTTTGTTAAAGTGCTAACAATAAACAACTTATTTATTGAGAACACCGAGGAAGGTTAAGCCAAACTTGCCAAAAAATTCAAAGTTTGGCGGTAAATATCTCTTTTGGAATTACTTCTTAAGCTCACAAACGCCAGAATATTTGAACAGTTGATAAACAGCAAATGCTGGTTTCTAGAAAACACGAATTATCACGAATTAACCACAAATTTTCAAAATAATTAATGAATAATTAATGGATAATTTATGGAAATTCATGTCAAAAAACACGCCTATCCGCTGCGGAATGTGCCAAAAATTTCGACTTTCCGCAGGGAATAGAGGGTAAATGTTCCCCGTCAGTCATTTTTTGGGACTTACAGATGGAAGGATAATACATCCTGATTTAACCACTTTTGCCATTTTTTAGGCCAACACTTCCTACCTTATCGAAAAAAAGTGTATCTTTGCCGTTTAATTAAAACCCAACTACAATGGCACTTGATAACGAAAAATTTGTTGGTGAAGGCCTGACCTACGACGATGTTCTGCTGGTCCCTTCCTACAGTAATGTTCTCCCGCGTGAAACGAGCCTGAAAACCAAGTTCTCGCGCCGCATCGACCTCAACATCCCCGTGGTTTCCGCCGGTATGGACACCGTCACGGAGAGCCGTATGGCCATCGCCATCGCCCAAGAGGGCGGCATTGGCGTGCTGCACAAGAACATGACCATCGGCAAGCAGGCTGCCGAGGTGCGCAAGGTGAAACGCGCCGAAAACGGCATGATCAGCGACCCCGTGACCATCCACATCGACGCCACCGTGCGCGATGCCCTTAACTTGATGAGCGAATACCACATTGGAGGCATTCCCGTGGTGGACAGCAACAATGTGTTGGTCGGCATCGTCACCAATCGTGACCTGCGTTTCGAGCGCGGCCTGGAACGTCCCATCGCCGAGGTGATGACCAGCAAGGACCTCATCACCACAACGGAGGTTTCTTTCGAGAAGGCCGCCGACATCCTGCAAGAGCACAAAATAGAGAAACTGCCCGTGGTCGACAAGGACAACCATCTCGTCGGCCTCATCACTTATAAAGATATTATTAAGGTGAAGGCGCGCCCCAACGCCTGCAAGGACTCTCGCGGTCGCCTGCGTGTGGCCGCCGCCGTGGGAATTGCCGCCAACACTCTCGAACGCGCCGCCGCCTTGGTGGATGCGGGCGTGGATGCCTTGGTCGTCGACACGGCCCACGGACATTCGCAAGGTGTCATTGACATGGTGCGCAACCTGAAGAAAAACTATCCAGATATCGACATCGTGGCCGGCAATATCGCCACCGCTGAGGCCGCCAAAGCTCTCGTAGAGGCAGGTGCCGACGCCATCAAGGTGGGCATTGGTCCTGGCTCCATTTGCACGACGCGCGTGGTGGCGGGCATTGGTGTGCCGCAACTCACCGCAGTCATGGATGTGGCCAAAGCCTTGGAAGGCACCGACATTCCGCTTATCGCCGATGGTGGCATCCGCTATACGGGCGACATCGTGAAGGCCTTGGCCGCAGGTGCTTCGTCCATCATGGCGGGTTCGCTCTTTGCGGGCGTGGACGAATCACCGGGCGACACGATTATTTACGAAGGCCGTAAGTTCAAGACTTACAGGGGTATGGGTTCACTGGAAGCTATGCAACAAGGTTCGAAGGACCGCTATTTCCAAGACAATGTGGAAGATGCGAAGAAACTCGTCCCCGAAGGCATCGCGGGTCGTGTTCCGTACAAGGGCACACTTGCCGAAGTCGTTTATCAGATGGTTGGCGGATTGCGTTCTGGCATGGGCTACACTGGCTCGCGCACCATCGACGACCTCAAGAAAGCCAAGTTCATCCGTATCACTAACTCAGGCATCCTCGAAAGCCATCCTCACGACGTGACCATCACCCAAGAAGCACCTAATTACAGCAAGCGCAGTTGATTTTTTATACACGAATTTTCATGAATATACCATGAATTATTCATGAATTGTTTGTTTTTTGTATTAGGCGATGTTGAGTTTCAAGAAATACAAGAACGTTGTGTATCAGATAATTGGTGCTGCAATGGAGGTTCATGGTGAGTTGAATTGGGGATTGTTGGAACCATTGTATAATGAGGCACTTTATTTGGAACTGCTTGAAAAAGACATCTTCTGTGAGTCGGAAAAACTTCTTCCATGTTATTACAAGGGTCATAAGATGGAAAAGTACTACAAAATGGATTTGGTGGTTGGCGATATCATTGTTGAACTCAAGTCCGTCAAGGAAATCATACCCGCTCATCGTGCACAGTTGTTCAATTATTTGAGATTGACAAAAAAGCCTGTCGGATTGCTTATCAATTTTGGGCAATCCAGTCTTCAAGGCGAGCGCTATGCCTATGTTGAAGAAACGAATGAATGCGTCCTTCTCGACAAAGACATGAATCTGCTATATTCCGAATCCCCCATTTGGGACGAGGAAGATACAGAGAATGAAATTAATGAAAAATTCGTGATACATTCATGATAATTCATGTAACAATCAATTATAAAACAACAATAATTCAATTCCAATGAAAGCATCCATCTCATTCCCTGAATTATCGGAAATTCTGTTAGACAAGGCTGGCCAAAACATCTCTTTCGCCAGCGTCGACGAGAAAACCATACATGTCACCTATCCGCTCAATCTGGGCATCATCAAGAAAGACCTCTCCGTCGACTTGATTGTCGAGGAATTGAGAGGCAACGACTTGTTGGTGCAAATCTCAGGCGGGAAAGGCATCGAGACCCTCGTCAACACTGCCCTCAACCTCTTGAAAAACAAGATTCCGGAAGGCTTGCTGGAGAAGCAAGACAACAACTATTTCCTGGTTCATTTAGGCACAATCGAGGAAGTGAAGTCGGTGTTCGACGCAATCACCGTGAACGACTTCCGAGTGCTTGAAGACGGCCTCCAAGTGGAAGGTGCCTTGAAGTCTTGATTCTCGCTCGCGAAATATACTATCCGCCAAATTTCATCGTTATACAAAAATGTTGGGTGAAGTTTGGCGGTTTTTGTGTAATTTTACCGCCCGTTTCACGACATCTTTGAAAGAACAAATAGTAAAAATATCAACAATGAGAAAAGTCAACTTTTTGAAAATGTTTCTGTTAGCATCATTACTGATGCCTACAGTTTTTGCCAATGCCCAGTCGAAACTCGACAATCAGGTGCTGATGACCATTGGCGGCAAGGACATTACCGTCAAGGAATTTACTGACGTTTACGCCAAAAACAACCTCAAAGGCGATGTCATTGAGAAAAAGTCAGTCGACGAGTACATCGACCTCTTCGCCACTTTCCGCATGAAGGTGATGGAGGCCGAGGCCTTGCAATTGGACACCAACGCCAAGTTCCAAAAGGAGCTGGCCGGCTACCGCAAGCAACTCGCCAAGCCTTTCATGAGCAGCGACGACATCACCGACGAGCTGATAGAAGAGGCCTATCAACGCAAGCTGAAGGATATTCGCGCCTCGCATATCCTCATCCGTTGCGACAAGAGTGCCTTGCCGTCTGATACGCTGAAGGCTTACAACAAGGCAATGGACATCCGCAAGAAAGCCCTCGCTAAAGGTGCCGACTTCGGTGACCTCGCAGTGCGCTACTCCGACGACCCCTCGGCCAGAGACATGCAAGCCACTGAGCAAAGCCCCGCCCGTCCTGGCAACCGTGGTGACCTTGGTTATTTCACTGTGTTCGACATGGTGTATCCTTTCGAGACGGGAGCCTACAACACCAAGGAAGGTGAGATTTCGATGCCCGTGCGCAGCGATTTCGGCTATCATATTATAAAGGTGGTCAGCGTCACCGATGCTATGGGTTCCATCCAGGCCGCGCATATCTTCCTCCAGCTGCCATTCGACGCGCCCGAAGAGGATGTGGCTGCCACCAAGAAGAAGGCCGACAACATTTACGCCGAGCTGATGGCTCAGAATGGCGCCAACTGGAACGAAGCCGTCAAGAACTACACCGACGACCGTGGCACATTGGCCCGCAACGGAGCCTTGAGCGCTTTCACTGTGAGCCGCATCGTGCCGCAGTTCATCGAGGTCTGCAAGTCGCTTGAAGTCAATGAGATTGCCAAACCCGTGCGTACCAGCTATGGCTATCATATCATTAAGCTCTTGAGCAAGTCGGGTGTCGGCTCCTTCGAGAAGGAATCCAAAGGCTTGGCCGAGCGCATCGAAAAGGACATGCGTTCCAAGAAGTCGGAAGAGGTGGTGCTGAAACAAATCCGTAAGGAATACAATTTCAAGGCCAACGACAAGAACATTGAGGAGTTTATGGGCACCGTCGACAGCACCATCCTCAACAAAGCCTACGAGCCTGCCCCCAAAGCCAACATGAACGCTACGCTCTTCAGCATCAATGGCGAAGAGACCAAGGTGAGCGAGTTTGTGAGTTATATCAAGGAAAACATGACCCCACAGAAATATGTGACGCCAGCCACATACGCCTATCAGCTTTATGAGACCTTCTCCAACCAGAAGACGATGGACTATGCTGACGCGCATCTTGAAGAGAAATATCCTGAGTTTGCCGCTCTGGTGCAGGAATATCGCGATGGCATCCTCCTCTTCGACTTGATGGACCGCGAGGTTTGGAGCAAGGCCGTGAAAGACACGGTTGGCTTGCAGGCCTATCATGAGCGTCATGCCGACAAGTACATGTGGGACGATCGCGCCAAAGCCACCGTCGTCACGGTGACACGACAAGAGTCACTGCCCAAGGTGAAGGCCCTCATCGATGCCGGCACACCGCTCGACAGCCTTCGCAGCGTCATCCAACGCGATACCATCAACTATGTTTACGTCCGTCAAGGCTACTATCAGCACGGCGACAACCAGTTTGTTGACCAAACCGAGTGGAAGGTGGGCGTGAGCAACGAGATTCCTTCCACCGTCGACGAAACAACGACGCTCGTCTTTATACGTGAATTGCGCAAACCCGAGCCGAAGACCTTGAAGGAAGCCCGTGGTCTCGTCACTTCTGACTATCAAGTGGAGTTGGAAGAGAACTGGGTGAAGACGCTGAAAGAGAAATATCCCGTCAAGGTGGACGAGAAAGTGTTGGAAAAAGTCAGAAAACTCTATCAATGAGGCAACTGCGGTTGTTTGCGGGCTTGACTTTCCTGCTGTTTTTGGCGGGTTGCGATTTCTTTCAGCAGAAGGCGAAGGAGGTTGTCGTGGCCGAGTGCTACGGCAAGTATCTCTATGAGTCTGACTTGAAAGGCATCGTGCCTGAACATGCCTCCATCATGGACAGCCTGCAACGCATCAACTCTTTCATCGACTCTTGGATTGAGCGTCAGGTGCTGCTGCATCAGGCAGAGACCAATCTGAGCAAGGAACAGCTCGACCTCAAGAAGCAAATGGAGGAATACCGCAATTCGCTCGTCATGTATGCCTACGAAACCCAACTCATCAACCAGAAATTGGATACTGTGGTCAGCGAGGACGAAATCTCTGCCTACTACGAAGAAAACAAGGAGGACTTCCAGTTGCGCAACACAATGGTCAGGGCGGTCTATGTCGTTTTGAAGGAAGACTGCGACGAAAAGAAGGCTTTTCACGAGCTGATGAGCGACCCCGACACACTGCTGCTCCAAAACCTTGATGCGCTCTCGGCCAATTGCGCCGAAAAAAGCTACCTCGACGTGGACAGCTGGATGCGCCTCGACGACCTGACCCGCACCATCCCGATGGAAATCCTCAATCCTGAAATCTTCCTCAAGCGCAACCGATTCGTGACACTTGAGTCCGACGAATACACTTACATGGTGCGTTTCGAGGAATATCTGCTTGAGAAAAGCATCTCGCCCCTCGCCCTTGTGCGCGATAACATCCGCAGCGTCATCCTGACCCAGCGCAAGCAGCAACTCATTGAAAGAATGAAGACCGCAACCTACGCAAAAGCCAGACGTGAACACGCCTTCGCGAAATATGTCGGAACAACGATAATGGAGAAGGTGGATTAGGGGTTTGAATGTGACTCGTAAATCTGAAATCTTGAAATTGAAATGTTGAAAATATGAAACGAAACCTAATCATCGCAGCATTGACCCTTCTGACCCTTTCGGTGATGGCTCAAAACCGTCAGCCGCAGGTGGTCGACAAGGTGGTGGCCGTGGTGGGACAAAACATCATCCTGCAATCGGAAATCGAGAACCAATATATGCAGTACAGGCTCAATGGCTTGTCGGGTTCGGCGCAGGCCATCCGTTGCCAGATTCTTGAAGACCTGCTGCTTCAAAAACTCATGCTCAACCAAGCTGAGATGGACAGCATCACCGTGACCGACGACCAAGTGGAGGCCGAGATGAACGAGCGTATGCGTTACTTTATCGCTCGCATGGGCTCGCAGGAGAAACTTGAGGAGTATTTCAACAAGACCATCTCCGAAATCAAGGACGAAGTGCGGCGTTCAATGAAAGATGACCTGTTGCAACGGCGTGTGCAAACGAGCATCATGGAAGGCATCGTCGTCACCCCAAAGGAAGTGAAGACTTTTTTCCGCAGCATTCCTGCCGACAGCATTCCGATGGTTGACGAGGAATATGAGATTGCTCAGATTGTGAAGCGTCCGCCCGTCAGCCTCGACGAGAAACTGCAAGTGAAAGACCGGCTGTATCAAATCCGCAAGCGCATCCTTGACGGCGAAAGCAGTTTTTCGACGATGGCCGTGCTCTATTCCGAAGACCCAGGCTCGGCCCGTATGGGCGGCGAACTCGGTTTAACGGGCAAAGGCGTTTGGGCCACCGAGTTTGAGAATGTGGCTTTCAACTTGCACGATGGCGAGATTTCCGATGTGGTGGAGACCGAGTTTGGTTTCCATATCATCCAGCTGATTGAACGCCGCGAACAGGCCGTCAACTGCCGCCACATCCTGCTCACCGCCAAAGTACCGGTCGAGGCCTTGGAGGAGGCGCAAAATCATTTGGACTCGGTGGCTGGCCTCATCCGCAATGGTGACATGACCTTTGAAGAGGCCTGCCTCAAGTTCAGCGACGACGACACGAAACAAAACGGAGGCTACCTGACCCATCCCTTGACCAGTGGCAAACGCTTGAGTTTGAAAGATATGCAGAGCTTGAGCGAGGACTTTCCCGAGTTCAAGAACCTGCCTTTCGTCATCAGTCGTTTGGGCATCGACGAGGTGAGCGACCCCGTGCCGATGACCACCAACGAAAAGAAGGACGCCTTCCGCCTTGTGGTGGTGAAAAAGAAGATAGCGGCTCACCGCGCCAACCTCAAGGACGACTACAGTCTTATCCAAAACTGGGCTCTTAATAAGAAGAAACAAGAAGCCATCGGGAAGTGGGTGGAAGAGAAAGCCAAAAAAGCCTACATCCGCATCGATGAAAACTTCGACAATTGCAACTTTTACTACGATTGGAACCTTGAACAATGACAAACCTGTATAATTCCGACGTCGACGGTGCCAAGGCATTGGTCGAGAAATATGAAGCCCTGCGCCGCGAGACCGCCAAGGTCATCGTGGGACAGCAGGACATTATCCACGATACCATCCTCTCCATTTTCTGCCAAGGCCACGTGCTTTTGGTGGGTGTCCCTGGGTTGGCCAAAACTTTGTTGGTCAATACGATAGGAAAGGCTTTGGGCTTGACTTTCAGCCGTATCCAATTCACTCCCGACCTGATGCCCTCCGACATCGTGGGCACAGAGATTCTTGACGAGTCGCGGCAGTTCAAGTTCATCAAAGGCCCCGTGTTCGCCAATATCATCCTTGCCGACGAAATCAACCGCACACCGCCCAAGACGCAGGCCGCCTTGCTTGAGGCCATGCAGGAGAAGAGCGTTACCGTTTCGGGCAAGACCTACAAATTGCAGGAGCCATTTTTCGTGCTCGCCACGCAAAACCCTATCGAGCAGGAAGGCACTTATCCCTTGCCCGAAGCCCAGTTGGACCGTTTCATGTTCAACCTCATGCTCGACTATCCTTCGTATGAAGAGGAAATCGACATTGTGAAGAACACCACGATAGGGAAGGAGATAGAAGTGAAGGCCGTGCTCTCGCCTGAGGAGATTGTCTATTTCCAACAGTTGGTGCGTCGTGTGCCAGTGCCCGACAACGTGTATGAATACGCCGTCAATTTGGTAGCCAAAACCCGTCCGAATACGGTCAAGGCGCATGATTGGGCCAACCGTTACCTGAGTTGGGGTGCGGGTCCACGTGCCTCGCAATACCTTATCGTCGGTGCCAAGGCCAATGCACTTTTGGAGGGCAAGTATTCGCCTGACATTGAGGACGTGCAGCGCGTCGCAGTGCCTATTTTGCGCCATCGTATCATCCGCAACTACACCGCCGAAGCCGAAGGAATCGGCATTGAACAGATTATCGACCAGTTGAAATAAGGTAAAAGTAGGGTAGGGGAAAATTATTTTTCAAGTAATTGTCAACGTAAAAGAAAAAGTTGTACTTTTGCGCCCTCAAATCAACCTAATTATCAACCATTAAAAAGAAGGAAGTGTTTTAAAATGATTATTATTCCTGTAAAAGAAGGCGAAAGCATCGACAGAGCTTTGAAGCGCTACAAGAGAAAGTATGAAAAGACCGGCGTCGTGAAAGAATTGCGCGCACGCCAACAATTCACCAAGCCGTCAGTCATCAAGCGTGCACAACTGATGAAAGCCATCTACGTGCAAAAACTCCGTCAGGCTGAAGAGAATATGTAATTCGCCCCAAGGGAAAAATAATTTTTTTGGACGAAACTTCGCTGTGAAAGGGAATTTTCCCTAATTTTACAGCGAAGTTTTTTATATGCTCGTCGATAAGTTCATATTATACCTCAAAGCCGAGAAGCGTTTCTCAATGCTCACCGTCGATGCCTACCAAAGCGATATGGAGCAATTCATTGAGTATATGAGAGATAACTACGAGACCACCGACTTGACCGAAGTCAGCATTGTGATGGTGAAGTCGTATCTTGTCCGTCTCAAGGAGAAAAACTTGTCGAACCGCAGCATCAACCGCAAGCTGACCACCTTGCGCACCTTTTATAAATATTGTTTGCGCGAAAACCTTATTGAGAAAACACCCATGACCGGAATCAAGTCGCTCAGGCAAGATAAGGTGTTGCCTAAGTTCGTCACGGAGTCTGATATTAATAAGGTGTCGTTTGCCGATGACGATGGCTTTGCCACCCATCGCGACAGGCTGCTCTTTGAGTTGCTTTATCAGACGGGGATGCGTCAGGCGGAGTTGCGCGGATTGGTTGACAGTGACGTCGACCGTGCCGGACTTTTGCTGAAAGTTCACGGCAAGCGCAATAAAGATCGGCTTGTGCCGTTATCACATCAGATGATACGCTTGATTGAGCAATATCAAACCGTGCGCGAGGCTGCATTTGCGAGCCATGCCGACCGTCTGCTTCTCAACGACAGGGGAGAGGTGATGTCGCCCTATTTCGTATATAATAAGGTGCATCACATGCTGGAGGGTGTCACCACGTTGAAGCAGAAAAGTCCGCATGTGTTGCGTCACACTTTTGCCACCCATTTGCTTGACGAAGGCGCGAGCCTCGTCGCCATCCAAAAACTCTTGGGTCACGAAGACCTTGCCACCACGCAGGTCTATGCCCATACCACAATCGAACAACTAAAGAAAATCCATAAACAAGCCCACCCGAAAGGGTGATTAAAAGAAAGGAGTTTATTATGAAAGTTTTGATCAATTCAGTTCACTTCAAGGCTGACCAAAAACTTGAAGACTTCATCACGCAGAAAGTGGAAAAGCTTTGCGCCAAGTACAGCGAAGTAATCAGCGAACAAGATTGCAGACATTCGTCTCGTCCTTCGCGGCGACGACCTTTACGCCAGCAAACAAAGCAAGTCGTTCGAGGAATCCGTCGACGCCTGCATCGACGCTCTGAAGAAGCAACTCGAGAAATACAAGGGCAAAACCGCCAAGTGAGCCTTTGCCGATGAACCATTTCAACCCTATTAATTGAACAAAGCCAGCCCCAAGACACGGGGTTGGCTTTTTTTTTGGATAATTTTTTTATTTGTTATTATGTTGATTTACAATAAAATAAGAAATTTTTCATGAATTTTTTCGAAAAAAAAGGAGAAAACGCATTGTCAATTCAGGAAAAAGGTCTATTTTTGCACACCTTTTCGGAAAGAAAAGGACGGCAAAACAAAGCAAATCGTTCTTTCACATCATGCCGGTATAACTCAGTTGGTAGAGTAGCTGATTTGTAATCAGCCTGTCGGCGGTTCGAGTCCGTCTACCGGCTCAGTTAAGA
>CACZNA010000048.1:0-19820 GCA_902782455.1 uncultured Bacteroidia bacterium
CATCGAAGGCTTTATCTCTGTGGCCGACATCGACGGCGACGGCGAAAACGAAATCATCACCGACTTCAATCTGATGGATGGCGAACAAGGCTACATCCGTGCTTGGGAGATGGACGGCACCGAGGTGACCGAAGGCTTCCCATTGCGTCCGCAAGGCCTCTCCTATATGAATGGAGCTAACCTTGGCGACATCAACGGCGACGGCATGATGGAAATTGTCACCTTGACCTATGTCCAGAACTTCTCTCCCGATGACCCTGTTTATGTGACTGCATACGCCTTGAACCAACCCGTTGAAAATCTGGTTTTTGGCACCTACAAAGGCAGCAACGACCGCATGGGCTGGATTCGCGAGGAAACCATTGAGCCTGAATGCTTCCCTGTCCGCAACCTCGAAGCCGAAACTTTCGGCGACACGCCCAAAGTGGTTCTGAAGTGGATTGAACCCATACTGGGATCAACAGGAAATTTGTCGGGCTATAGGATAATGAAAGACGGAATGTTGCTGGAATCATTACAACATCCACTATTTGAGTACACCGACCTCGATGTTGACTTCGACGAAACCCATGTGTATATTGTTATTGCCGTTTTCGATGACGGTTGTGAGAGGGCTTCTGAACCATTATCAGTAACTGTGCATTGGGACGCCGTTCAAGAAAATGTCAAGGAAGCTAAAGTCTATCCCAACCCTGCCAATAATTTGCTCCACGTCGAAGGTGCTGGACTCGCTCAGGTTGAGGTGTTCAACATCATGGGCCAAAGTGTGTTGCGCGTCGGTGAAAACTTTGAGGCTATCGACATCAGCCGCCTGCAAAACGGCATTTATTTCGTGCGTCTCAAAACCAATGATGGAGAAAAGACCGTGAAACTGGTCGTTGATAAGTAAGATGGCAGGCATCTACGTTCATATTCCCTTCTGCAAGTCGAAATGTGGCTATTGCGGTTTTTATTCCATCCCGTCCATTAAGTTGAAAGACAGGTTTTTGGAGGCGTTGAAAAAGGAAATCATCTTGCGGAAAGACTATCTGAAAGGGCAAGCCGTCGGAACCATTTATTTCGGCGGCGGCACCCCTTCTTTGCTCACGATTGAGGAGATAGGAGGCTTGTTGCATCTTATTAATGATACTTTCCGTGTCGTTGAAAACCCAGAAATCACTCTTGAGGCCAACCCCGACACGCTGACAATGGAATACCTGAAAGGCTTGCGCCACCTTGGGGTCAACAGGCTTAGCATCGGCATCCAGAGCTTCTTCGACAACGATTTGCAATACTTGAGCCGAAAACACGACGCCCATCACGCCCAGCAATGCCTCGATTGGGCCAAACTCGCTGGTTTCGAGAACATCAGTATCGACCTTATCTATGGCTTGCCAACCTCCGACGCCAAGCAATGGAACCAAAACCTTGACATTTTTTTCGCTTACGACCTGCCCCATCTTTCGGCATACGCGCTCACTTTGGAACACAATTCCATTTTGACCAAGCAAATCGAATTGGGCAAGGCTTTGCCCGTCAAAGAGGAAGACGCTTTGCGTGACTACGACATCCTTTGCCAACGCACCAAGGAAAACGGCTATTTGCATTATGAAATTTCCAACTTCTGCCGTCGCGGAATGCACTCAAAGCACAACGCTTCGTATTGGTTTGGCACACCTTATCTCGGCCTCGGGCCTTCAGCACATTCGTTTGACGGCACTTCTCGGCAGTGGAATGTTTCAAGTGTTGAAAAATACTGTGACGCTGCATCTGCCGCTTCGCGACATTGCGAGCAATGCGAAACAATCCAGACCAACAACTCTCTATATTGCTTCGTCGTACCTCCTCGCAATGACGCAAAGCGTGTCCAACAAGCCATCCAAGAAAAAGAACAACTTTCTCCCGAACAGCTCTACGACGAATACGTCATGCTCCGCCTGCGCACCCATTGGGGCATCGACCTGAAATGGCTGAAACGCGAAATGGGCGAGCGCTTTTCCACCTACTGCGAACAACACGCCCAATCTTTGGTTGCCCAAGACCGTCTCACGCAAACACGCGAATTCCTCTACCTCACCGACCAGCAGATGCTTTTCGCCGACGGCGTGGCAGAGGAATTGTTTTGGGAATGATTTATAGTGTGTACTACTATTCCAAAAAATAATTCCCGATTTTTCCCAACCAACCGTTTTCTTTCCTATTTTTGGACTCCATAACAACTACCAACCCTTTGTCTCACGTTCCATCGTCACAAGTCAATTCAACAATTCAATAATCAACAATTAAACATATCAAAATGCTCAAATTCAAATCATTACTATTAGCAAGCCTGTTGCTTATCGGCTATAATGTCGTGGCTCAGGAAGAACAGGAGATGCTCGTCGGTGCCAACTGCACGAGTATCATGGTGGGCAAAAACGCCTCTACCGACGGTTCGGTCATCACTTCACACACCTGCGACGGTCGTTATCGCACTTGGATGCGCTGGGAACCTGCCGCCGACTACAAAATCGTAGAAACACCCAAAGGCAAGAAAAAGAATGCCGAACCTGTTGAGACACACAAGGTCTACAAAGGCACCATGCACACCGAAGACCCCTTCGACAACCGTAACTTAGAGCTGGCTGGCGAAATCCCGCAGGTGGCACACACTTACGCTTATCTTAACACGGCTTATCCCTGCCTTAACGAGAAACAGCTTGCCATCGGCGAAACCACTTTCTCAGGCCCTGACACCTTGGTCAACAACAAGGGTATGTTTATGATTGAGGAACTGGAGCGCGTGGCCCTGATGCGCTGCGACAACGCCCGCGACGCCATTCAACTCATCGGTCAACTCGTCAAGGAATATGGTTACGGCGACGGCGGCGAGTGCATCACCATTGCCGACAAAAACGAGGTGTGGCAGATGGAAATCCTTGGTGAAGGTCCCGACAAAATTGGTGGCGTGTGGGCAGCCAAACGCATCCCCGACGATGAAGTGGGGGTTAGTGCCAATATCTCACGTATCGGCAAGCTGGAACGTGGCAGCAAGGATTTCTACTGCTCCGACAACTGCGAGGCTGTCGCAAAGAAATACGGCCTTTGGGACGGTCAGGGCGATTTCGTCTTTTGGAAGGCTTTTCGTAGCAGCTATGGCGGCGGCAAGAATTACAGCGACCGCGAGTTTTTCATCCTCAGCCACTTGGCTCCTTCACTCAACCTCAACCGCGACATGCCTGAGTTGCCTTTCTCAGTGAAACCTGATGAAAAGGTGGATGTGATGGACGTCATCAACCTGTTCAAGAGCACCTACGAGGGCACCGACATGGACATGACGCGCAACGTGAAGATGGTCAGCAAGAAACGCCTTGAGGACGGCACGGTGGTCAACGACACAGTGGTCAGTCCTGTCGCCAACCCTTGGGTCAACGGCACGATGATGAACACCATCAACTACTTGGCTCCTGGCACCATCAATTTCCAACGCACTGTGGCAGTGGCTTGGAGCAGCTACAACTTCGTCACGCAATGCCGTAGCTGGGTGCCCGACGAAATCGGTGCCATTTGCTGGATGGCCTGCGACAATCCGGGACAAAGCCCGCGCATCCCCATCTTCTCTGGCTCCACCACCTTGCCCGATGGCTTCGACAAATGTGGTCAGCTACGTTATCGCGAAGAGGCTTGGATTTGGCACTATCGTAAGGCCAACAAATTGGCCACCGTGCAATGGGGCCGTACCAAAAAGACCCTTTTAGACAACGTGACCCGCTTCGAACAAAAAGCCTTGGATGAAATCCCCGCCATGGAAAAACGAGCTAAAGCTATGCTTGACGAGGGCAAGACCCAAGAGGCCAAACTGCTCATCAACCAATACACCTCTGACTTTGCCAGCTCAACGCGACAAGCCTGGAAGGAGATGGAAAACAAGTTCTGGTATTGGTTTAGTATGGGATTCTAAGTAACGGATACTAAACAAAAAAGGAGAGCAACGCTCTCCTTTTTTGTTAGTTGTGTTGGTTTACCGTAATGATAATCTGCGCTTCCGTTGAACCGACTATCTTTATGTGTCCTGTTCGCGGTCGTGTACTTTCCATAGGACGAATATTGACTACAATCGTGCTGCTGCCGGTGCCGTTTTGCGGGAAGCAGTCCATCCACTCTACGTCCCAATTCAGCGTCCATGATTGGTTGGCAGTCAGTTGGATGGTGTATTCACCTCCTTCAGGATGTGCTTCGATTTCGGTGATGTCGGTTTCAAAAATATTGGGTCTGCCTTCCTGAATCACCACGACGTTGCCCATCGTTTGAAGGCCGTGCACGATGCGGACGTTGCCCACGCGCTCCGTTTCACTCATATTAATGTCGATGGCAAAGTCAAGCTCGGCATCACCTGTTCCGGTTGAGGTCAGTAGCGTAATCCAAGGGTCGGAGGTCGCCAGTCTCCAGTTGGTATTGGCTGTGATGGATACGTGTTGCAGTCCGCCAGTATAGGGCGCATACAGCGTGTCGGGGCTAATGGTCACTTGTGATTGCACATCGCCTGCCACTTGCGATACGTTCACGCGTTGCGTCAGTCCAAGCGATTTGACTATCAGGAGGGTGGCTCTTTGCTCATTGATGATATTAGGCTCAACGGTCAGTGTAATTACGCCGTCGTTACTGCCTGACGTGGCTGACAATGTGGCCCAGTCGCATGACATGTCCACCTCCCAATCCGCATCGCAACTGATATGGATGTCGGCCTCGCCGCCTTCCTTTTCAAAGTTCAATATCTGAGGTGTGACTTCAAGGTAGTGGGGGTCGGGCGCACCTTCCTGCTTGACGACAAGCACTGCCATAGCACCCGTTTCGGAACTAAAGCTAACATGTGCTGTCCTCTCTACCATTATTTCTGTATTCTCTGCAACAATCACCGCCATTTCAGTATTGCCACTGCCAGAATTGCTGCCAATGGTAATCCAGTCGGCATCACACGATGCCGTCCAGCTGCCCTCACAACCGACAGACAGAGTTTGTTCACCGCCTAAGTAATCAAACGACATCAAGTCGGGACTAATATTAATGGGAATAACTAATTGTGCGTATTGGGTCACATGAACCGAAACCAGTTCACTTTCACTACCGTTGAAGAAAAGGTGTGCCTCGCGCTGGGCAAAGTCACCCATCATGGGTTCAACGGTAACTACGACTGTCCCATTACCCATGCCACTCGTCGGCTCGTAACTTATCCAGTCCACGGCTGTGGTCACCGTCCACTCGCAGTTGGCAGTTACCTCAATCTCAAACATGCCACCTTCAAAATCGACGTTTTTATCGATGGGACTGACACTGATGGAGTTCTTCTCTCGTGGCTCTTGCGACACCGTAAGAGTGGCCGTGTTGTCTTTGGTTTTCACGCGCACTTCGCCTGAACGTGTTTCCTCACCGTTGTTGGCGGGAGCCGTAAGGGTCAGTGTGGCATCGCCTTTGCCCGATGTGGGGCTGATGGTAAGCCATTCGGGATAGGTGTCGACGCTCCACTCGCCGTTGGAGGTCAAGGCAGCTTCCACGGTAGCACCTTCGGGATCGATGGCAACGTTTGTTGCAGTAAAGGCCACATCCACTTTCTTTCCACAGCCCGCGCATACGGCGAAAACGATAAGGGCGGCCAATAAATGTCTCATTTTGTTCATATCAAAATAGTTTGGATTCATTATGTTAACGGACGAATCGGGTTTTTATTGCCTGAAAAAAAAGTGTGCCATTACGATGAACGGCACACTCGGAAAAATGCTTATGAAAAACTTACAAATCCTTTCAAAATCAATAGAAGGTCAGACGGTTGTCTTCAATCTTGGCGTTGTTCTTCAAGGCGTTGTAGATTGAACCGCCCAACACTTTGTTGTTGAATTGGCTGGTCTTTTCGCGCAACACGTCGCTGTAGTCGGTGGTGGCTTCGGGCTTGGTGAACTTCACATTCTTGAGGATGAAGGCACTGCTGTTGCCGGCCACAGGACCGACCTCTTCGCCTTCCTTCATGCCGAGAAGCGTACCGACGATGTCGGCTTCGACGCCGAAGTTGCCAAACACGCGCGATTCGATGGCGATGTCGGAAACCGTAGTCGATTCGGCACCCAATTCATTCACCATGCGGTTGGTGTCGTTGCCACAGGCTTTCATCTTTTCGACGGCCACTTCACCTTTCTTCTTGTTCAGAATCTGGTATTTGGATTGCTCAGCCACAATGTTCAACGGGGCGTAGCCTTCGGGAACGATGTTGGTGAGGGCGGCCACGACGAACATGTTGTCGAGGTCGAAGATGGTGGAGACGTCACCCACTTTGGTCTTGCTGTCGAAGGCCCAGCGCACGATTTGGCGGGGGTTGTCGATACCGGTGATTTGGTAGGTGGCAGCGTTCATGCGAGGCATGGTGCGCTTGGTGAGGCCTTGGGCTTCGATGGCTGCGTTAAACTGGTCGTAGGTCTTGTTTTCGGTGACGAACCTGTTGGCCTCGGCGAAGGTGTTCTGATAAGTCTTGGTGCTTGCGGTGATTTCGTGCGTCAGGTAGGCCAAACGGGCTTTGGGCTGGGGTTGGGTCTTGTCGGTCACCTTGATGACATGGTAGCCAAACGGAGTCTCCACCACGCCGAGGGTACCCACGGGATTGTTCACCACAAACTCATTGAACTGAGGAACCATCATGCCGTCGGTGAACCAGTCGAGGTCGCCGCCTTTGTCTTTCGAACCTGGGTCGCTTGAGTTGGCGGTGGCCAATTCAGCAAACAGCTCACTGTTGTCCTTGGGAGCCTTCAGCTGGGCGAGGAGCTCGTTGGCCTTGGCTTCAGCCTCTTCCTTGGTGATGGTGTCCTGGCTGTTGAAGGCACCCTTGTAGCTGATCAGGATGTGGCTGGCGCGAAGCGAGTCGGGACGGCTTTGCAAATCAATGATACGGACGAGGTTGAAGGAACCTTCATCTTCGTAAGGACCATAAACAAAACCGGCACTGTTGCCCATGTCGAACACCGAGGCTTCCACGACTTGCGGGACATCCTTGCGGCTCATCCATGTGCTGTCGTAGCGCTTGTCAGAGTTGGCGTTGACGAAGTTGATTACATTGTCGGTGCTGGCGAAGTCGGCCTTCATGCTCTCCACATACTTGAGGGCATCTTGGCGGTCTTCCAACGACGGTTTGACCTCAAACATCACATACTCGATGTCGCGGCGCTCGTCGGTCTCGTAACGGTATTTGTTCTCCTCGTAGAAAGCCTTGTTGTCCTTGTCGGTGACGACGATGGTCGAGTCGGCTATTTTCGCGTAGCGCAAGGCGATGACGTCGGCAGAGGCTTTCGTGTTCTTGTTCTGGTAATATTTCTCAGCGAGGGCATTTGGCACCATATAGGAGGCCTTCACGAGGTTGTTGAACTTGTTCTCCAAGCGGTTCTCCTTGATGGCTTTCTCAAAGTCCATCCAACGCAGACGGGCATCGGCGGGGAAGTCGTTCAGGTTCTGGAGGTAATATTCCACCATTTCCTTGTTGAACGTACCGTCTTGGTTGCTGAAACTCTGCACGACCCACTGGTGGGGGTTCTCGCCCATGAACTGGTCGTAAAGCTCGTCGCTGCTGACATTCATGCCTATAGCCTCATATTCCTTGTTCATGATGTTTTGCTTGATCATCTCGTCAAGGGTGCTGTTGTAGATGCTGTAGGTCTCGGCTGACGTAAGGTTGTTGTTCGAACTTCTCCTGTTATCGAGGTTCTTTTCCCGCTGTACTTCATAGTCCTGATAGGGGATTTTTTCGCCGTCGACCACCGCGATGTTGAACTCACGGTTACGGCCTTGACTTTGGAAAAGGTCTTGTAACACAAACGCTAACAATGCGATACCGATGATTGCAATCAACAATCCGGAACGTCTTCTGATTCTTTCAATTGCTGCCATAATTCTATTGACTATTTTTACTAATTAAACTTCAAATTTGAGCCTGCAAATTTAGGAAACTTTTTAACGCAAAGGCCAAATTGCCCGATTTTTATTTTTCAAGCCTTAGAAGCAAGAGGGATTTTGTTTTTAAATCGTTTGTAAATCAACTAATTGTCGGTGATTTTTAGTTCCACTTCGTCTAATTTCATGTCGGAGGCCTTGAGGATTTTCACGCGATAACGGCCTATTTTAAGCTCTTCACCTTGTTCGGGGATGTTCTCGCAATAGTGCAAAATCATGCCGGCGAGGGTCTCGTAGTCGTCGCTCACGGGCAAATCCAAATGGTAGGTGTCGTTCAGATAGTCGATTTCGAGGCGGGCCGAAAAGACGAAGGTGTTGTTGCCGACCACTTTTTCCATTTCGTCTTCCACGTCGTACTCGTCGTCAATCTCGCCGAAGATTTCTTCCACCACGTCTTCCATCGTGACGATGCCTGCCGTTCCGCCAAACTCGTCCACCACGGCGGCTATGCCTTGGTGCTTGGCGATGAAGTGTTTCAGCAGGCGGTCGGCGGTGTAGGTCTCAGGGAAAAAGTCGATGGCGCGGACTATCTCTTTCAGCGCTACGTCTTTGTGGTCGGCAATGACGCGCACCACGTCGTTCAGGTGGACATAACCCACGATGTCGTCGATGCCCTCGCCGCAGATGATGAGCTTTGAGTGCTTGGTCTCTTCGAAACGCTGTTTCACCTCATCGATGCTGTCGGTGAGGCGCACACTCTCAATCTCGTTGCGCGGTCCCATACACTCACGGAGTTTCACCGAGCGGAATTCCATCACGTTTTGGAACAGCTGAATCTCCTGCTGCATGTCCTCGTCGGCTTCTTTGGTGTCGGCGTATTCGGCGATGTAGTCGTTGAGGTCGACGACGCTGAACTTGTATTCCTCCTTGTCAACCTTGAGTCGCAGGATGTGGCGGATGATAAACTCAGAGATGCCAGTATAGACAAGGATTAATGGATAGAGCAGACAATAGACGACGAAGGTGGGGAAGGCGAAAAACGACAGGATGGCGTTGGGGTTGATGCGAAACAGGGTTTTCGGGATGAACTCGCCTACGAGCAGAATTAATAAGGTGGCGATGATGGTTTGCACTAAAAGCACGGTAAAGTCGTTCCTGATGGAGATGGCTTGGAGCCATTGCGTAACTGGAGCTTCGAGCAGTCGCGACATGCTCATGCCATAGATAATCAGCGCGATATTGTTGCCCAAAAGCAGTGAGGTGATGAAGCGCGACTGGTCTTTGAGGAAGATGCGGATGAGGCTGGCCGAGAAGGTGTTTTTGGTCAGCTCCACTTCGAGTTGAAGTCGGTTGATGCTGTTGAAGGCAATCTCCAATCCCGAACAAAGGGCGGAGAAAAACAAGGTGACGACGATGACAATCCAGACGTTCATGGCTCAATCCTCCTCATCGACGTTCAGAATGGCGCTGCCTGAATACATGGTGTATTCCGAGAAGTCTTCGGTGGCAACCAAGCTGTCGCCCTCCACTTCCTTGTCGGTGCCCACGATGCGCACATGCGAGCGGGTGTAGATCATCTTCAAGTCCTGATACCAGAACAGCTTGTCGGAATACATCACTTGTCCGTCTTCGTTGCGGCGCACCACTACGCTGTCGCGGGCTTCGATGTACTTGCCGCCGATACTCTTGCCGTAGCCGGCGGTGAGCTGAGTGGTGGGTTGGTGGGCTTTGTCATACATGATGACCTCGAAGCCGAGCGGAAATTCCATCATGTTTTTCTGGTCGTCCATGCGCACAAGGCGCGGGGCATGAAGCTCAAGGCTCACTATGCCAGAGTCGCTGCGGAAGAAAGTCACGCTGTCGGCGATGATGCCCGACAAAGTGTCGTCGCTGGCCATCTCACTGATGACGGCATCGGGGTTGGCACACGAAAACAACATCACAGCCACAAGGGCCGTGATGTTGCTTAGTATTCCTATTTTCAGGATGGGTTTCAATTACTTTCTTGCTCTGATGGTCGTGGTCTCGCCAATCCATCCGCCCACGTTGAAGCTCTGGCCTTCTGAATAGTCGTTGAAGAAGATGGTCTCCATCGAGGGGTAGGCGGCAGAGTAGGCGCGAATCAGGCTGTTGGCTTTTTCGGCGCATGAGGGGTCGATGGTTTTGGCCCTGCTGCACTTGTCGACAGCGGCTGAATAGACGGCACCTCTTTCGATTTCGTCGGTGTACTGCTTGGCGCTTTCGGCGTAGAGCATACCGATGAGGAGGTAAGGCTCGCCGTTGGTCGGGTCAACCTGGGCGGATCTTCTGAAGGTTTCGCGAGCACGCGACATGTTGCCCAAGTTCTGGTAGCACATGCCCAAGTTGCGGTAGGCACGATACTTACGGTCGTTGTTTTCCGTATTGGTGGCCTGCTCAAAGAAGGTGGCGGCATCGCTGTATTTCTTGTCCTTGAAGAACTTGATACCCAAGCTGTAGGAAGCCTCGGGGCTGGGCTCCAGTTCGTTGAGGCGGACGGCAGCATCGAGGAAGAGCTTGTTTTCGGTGCAGTCCTTCTTATCAAGGATGGTGGTGATGCGCTTGAGCAGTGCCACATCGTCGGGCGTTTCGGCCATCTTGGCACTGAACACCTTGATTAGGTCTTCGCAGGAGGCGAAGGGCTGGAACAGGTTGTCGAGGTTGCTCTTAACGCCCTTGTTGATGGTGATGGACTTGGTGCTCTTGGCAAAACGCTTTCCAATCTCGTTGTTGGCGTCGAGGAAGGTCTCCACACGACCGTTCAAAACACTGACGACTATGGTACCATAAGAAAGGTTCTTGGTGCTTACGCCGTTGACCTCATTCTCTTCCACGTTGTCGGGTCTGCCCCAAGCTTCAATCAGTTCCTCTTCAGTCAGGTCGATGGGGTCTGAAACCTCTTGCGAAGCGGCTTCGGCCAATGCCTCGATGTTGTTATCGACGACTTCCGAAAGCTCTTGGTAGACGTTGATGATAGTCATCTTTTCGGCTTTCCCGTTGTTCACCATGTCTATGGTGGCCTTGAAG
Source organism: uncultured Bacteroidia bacterium (assembly GCA_902782455.1). Taxonomy (GTDB): domain Bacteria; phylum Bacteroidota; class Bacteroidia; order Bacteroidales; family F082; genus Limimorpha. The sequence goes on from CACZNA010000048.1 coordinate 10,930, forward strand.
TAGGCGTCGATATAGGCACCTTGCAGCTGCGAGGGGTCGAGGGCGACAGCCTCTCTCAACACGTTGTAGGCCTCTTCATAACGGTTCTTGTTGTAGGTGTAGATGAGCAAGCCTTTGCGACCCATAATGTTGGCCACCTGCGAGGCACCAGTCTTGGGATCGTTCGGGAACGACTCGATGCGCTTGTCCATCAGCATGTTCAGCGTGTCGATGTAGGCATCTCTCTTGGTCGGGTTGGTGCGGATGTAGTAGTCCATGATCTTCTCGCCGTTGGTGTAGGTCAGCTGGCTTGCACGGGGGCAGTTGAAGAACACCTCACGCCATGCGGTGACCATCTCGGGGCTGAAAGATTCGGGGGCAAACTTGGCAGCCTCCCACTGTTTGAAGTACTCGCGGTACATCGACATGTTGGTGACGCAGGCCACGCTGTCGGCTCCGTACTTCGACTCGCTTTGTGCGCTTACGCTCATTGCCATTCCAATCAAAACGGCAATCATCATTAATCTGTTGGTTTTCATCTCTGAACTATTTTAATGGTTTGACTTGTCTTTGTCTGTTCAAATATCGTTCCAAACTTGAATCACTTGTATTTTCGTTTTATGAACCAACGCTCGAACACCGATACACCGATGTCGAACTTGAGGTATTGCTCTTTGATAAGCCCGTCCATCTTGGTGCCGTATTGACCCAATTCGATGGCCAAGTTGACCTTTGAGAACGACCTTGGCAACGGCAGCGAAATGCCCCCTGTAATCCCTACCTTATTAATAAAGTGGTCGTTGAGGTAGAGGAAGCCCCGTTCATAGCTGGCTCCTATGCGATAGTGCGCTCTGCGGAAATAGTTCGACACCGACGAGTAGGTCGGCATGAACTCGAATCCTGCTGACACACGCCACGAGTCTTTCAAGGTTTCGGTGTAGCCTTCGCGGGCAAAGCGCGACCACTGCGTCCAGTTGAAGTCGGCGCCAAGAATCCATCTGTTGTATTTCTGCAAAGCGATGCCGAAGCCCACGCCCTGTGGCATGGTCAGTTTGGCATGGCTGTTCACGGTGTAATGAATGGTGTCGATAAGGTATTCCACATCGGTGTCCATCGTTTCCATGATGCTGCGGATGAAGAGGGTCTGCTTGCCGTTGAGCCGCACACTTTGGTCGTAGGTGAGGCCAATGTTGAGGTGCATGTCCGAGCCCAGTTTTGTGTCGAACATGAGGCCGTAATCAAACATGAAGGAGCTGGCCATCATGTCGACGCTGCGGCGCGAACCGAGGATATAGGTCGAGTCGGGGTAGAGCGTGGTGGTGCTTTTCGTGTCGCCGAACACATAATAGGCGTTGGCTCCAATGCTGATGTGCTTGCCGATGCGGAAGGCATTGCTCCAGAAGGCTTGGTTGAGGCCGCCCGAGCCTTTGAAAACGGTGTGATAGCTGCCCATGCCCTCGTTGTAGCCTTCGACGACCATCTTATAGCCGGAGGTGCTGTAGGGTTGTACGCCGAGGGCCGTCTTCCACCAGTCGGTGAAGCCGAAAGCCATGGCCACATAGTCGAAAGAGGCATTGGCACCTTGTTCCGCTTTGGTCGATGTGCTGAACGTGGAAGTCTTGAAATAGACGCCCGCGTCGAAAAGAAAAGCCAACGAATCCATTTTGGCTAAGGTGGCGGGATTGCCTGTATTAATGAGGCCTGGGCCGCTGATGGCATTGCTAATGCCGCCCATGCCTTTCAGCCTGACATTCATTGCATTGCCGGTGAGTTGTCCCACGCCAAACAGCGAGTAGGGCGACTCCACGTCAGCTTGGGCAAAGGCACCCGTCGCAGCGAAGACGACGAGAAATGTCAGGAGTATATTTTTCAATGGTGTTGCTTTCATAGTTGCCATTTGAGCCTGCAAATATCCGATTTTTTAACTCGTTGAGCAAATTTTTATTGCACTGGAAAAATCGGTATAAAGATAATTATCTGATTTTCAATAAGAAATAATTTGAAAAATAAAAAAATTGCAAAAAAACACAGAAAAATCGTTGCCGATAATAAAAAATGTCTTACTTTTGCGGCCTGAAAACGGAGGTACCGTAGCTCAGTTGGTAGAGCAGAGGACTGAAAATCCTCGTGTCACTGGTTCGATTCCCGTCGGTACCACCACCAAAAAAGCCAGGCGTGATGTCTGGCTTTTTTAGTTTGGTTTTTCTGAGCGATGGGTTTAATACCGTTTCGGCATGACGAGTGCTGCTAAGATGTAGGCAAACAACCCCGCGCCGCCGCAGAAGGTGAAGATGATCCACAACAAACGGATGATGGTGGAATCGAGTTCAAAGTATTCGCCAATGCCTCCGCACACGCCGCAGAGTTTCTTGTCCACGTTGGAACGATAAAGCTTTTTTACTTCCATTTTTGTTGATGTTTTGATTCAAGGCGCAAAAATACATGCTTTTTCTTTATCCCGAAAGGGGGAAAGGCACATTTTTTTCGATGAAAAAGTTTGTAAAAAAATATCTCAACTTGTTGATTGTCAATGATGAAATTTCACAAAAGTTTGTAATGCCCGCTTGGTGCGTAAAAAAGACGGTTTTTAGTTATATTTTTGCAATGGAAAATCGGACACAAAATGAAAAGTCTATCGTTCAAACTGAAAAAACGCTTTTTGCTCCTCCTCGCGACGGTTTTGCTCCTTGCCGCTTGCAACACTCGGAGCAAGACGGAACGGATGCAAGCCGTGGTAGCGGAGGTGCGCGCCAAATACAAGGCCTACGAGGACATCAGCCAAGACGACCAAATCTTTGAGGCTTACGACTACTTCGTGCGCCAAAAAGACTACGGAAACGCCGCGCCCGCCGCGCTCTACAGCGGCTGCGTGCGCCAAGCCAAAAAGGAATATGAGTCGGCGATGAACTGTTACAAAAAGGCAGATGAGTATGGGCGGATGGTCGGCGACTCGGTGAGCGCGGCCTTCGCGCAATATTATATAGGTGACCTGCTCAACAACAGCGGCCACGAGGCCGAGGCCATCTCGAACTACAAGGCCGCCGCCGAACTGTGGGGCGACAGCCTTTCGCGCAAGGCCAAATGCCTCAACGCCGTGGCCATGATGAATATCGTCATCGATGAATATGACAGCGCGTTTGTCTATCTCGACCAAGCCTTGAATTTGGCCCAAACCGCTGGGGACAAAGTCACCGAAGCCTCGGTTTGGAACAACTATTCCGTTACCTATCAACTGCTTGACGAAAATGATGCCGCCTTGGACTGCCTGCGCAAAACCTTGCCTTTGGTGGACGAAAAACGCCGCCCCATTGCCTTGCTCAACCTCGCCAAGGTGTATTTGGCCTTGGACGAGCGCGACTCGTTGGAATACTACAAAACACGGATGCTCAGCGCGATTGAGGAAGTGGAATGTCGACCCGAAACGCAAGCTGCCGTTTATGGTTTCTTGATTAAGGATGCGCTTGCCGTGGGCGACTACGAAAAGGCCTATCAGTTTGAGAAACAGCACGAAAAAGTCGCCTTGGACTTGCTTTCCGACCAAACCCAAAGCTCCGTCTTAGAAATCCAGAAGAAATACGACTTTGAGGCGCAGGCCAATCGGCACAACCGCCAAATGCTCTCGCGGCAAAGGCTCATCATCGTGCTCACCATCGTCTTGATTGCCGCCTTGGTTTTGGTCACCGTCTTGATTCTCAACGCCTTGAAAAAGAAACGCATTGAGGCTGAAATCAACGCGAACTTGCTTGAACTGAAAAAACGCAACGCGCAGCAACAGCAAGCGCAAACCGAAATGCAAGCACAATACGATGAGCTACAGAAACAGAACGCGCAGCAAAGCGAACTTCAGGCAGAATTTGGCGACAAGCTGAAAGATGAATACTTGCAGAAATGCAACATCATCCGCTGCTTCGAGGTGCTGTCGCGCGACAGAAGCAATGCGATGGCTTTCAAGGACTTGGAACATTCGCTCTTTGAAGGCGAAGACCATTGGGCGGGTTTCGAGGCCGCTTTCGAAGGGGTGCATCCGGGCTTCATCTCCTTTGTGCATAAGCAATATCCCGACTTGACCGATTTGGAGTTCCGCTACTGCCTGCTCTCGCATTTCAAACTTTCGCGGCAAGAATATGCTGATGTGCTCGGTTGCAGCGTCTATAATGTCGATAAGGTGAGGGCAAGCCTCAACAACAAAATGAAAGAAAATGAATAAGACCATGAAATACAGATGTTTAACATTAGCTATTTTTGCCGTCATTCTTCTGATGATCGGTTCATGTAAAAAGTTCAATCCTTTCGAACAACATAAGCCCACTCAGGCTTATGTTTCTGGCGACGACAAGGACAAAATCGATTTGAAAGGCTCGTTGATGAAACCCGAGATGCGGTATGTCAACATTTATGCGGAGTTAGTGGACAAGACGGTTTATGTCTATTTCAACGAGGCCGTTGAGCCATGTCTCATCACCCTTTCCGCCGAGAACGAAGACGTGCTGTATGCCAGAAATGTGCAGAAACAGTATCCAGCCACGTTACGCATCTTCATGGAGAACGAACCCACTGGCGACTATCGGCTCTACATCACCAACGGTAGCGAAGAAGCCTCCGCATGGTTCCATTTTGAGAATGCGGAAACGCCCAATCGCGCTCCTGTGTCCATTGAAAGCGATTAAAAGATTCAAGATTCAAGATTTAAGATTTAAATGTTTAAAATTCAATAAATTATGAAAAAACCAATTGTAATTGCTTTGGCTCTGGCCTTATGTCTGCCAGCCATGGCGCAACAAGAAAAGGAATGCTGCATCAGCGATGAGTTTAGCATTGGCTATGGCTTCCATCCCGTGAGTGGGGATGTGTTCGATTTGGAAAGCTCTTGCTTTCGCCATCATTTAGATAAAGTGGGGGCTTTTTATGGTGCTTACACCCATTTTTTCAATCAGGTAGTCGGCGTGGGCGGCACTTATTGCTTCGACCCGAGAATCATCGACTACACCTATAACGGTATCCTCACCAACAATCCTTTGGTTTGTTCGCTCAACGAGTCGTGCCATTCCGTCATGGGACATTTGAAACTTAATTGCATCAACAAAAAGCACTTCGTTCTTTATACCAAGTTTGATGCTGGCGTATGCTTTTGGGGATACAAACTAAAAGAACACCAGCCTGAACTATTTGGTGTGGAACTCCCTGACAAGCATTTCAGTTTTGCATGGCAAGCTGCCGCTGGCATTGAGGTTGGCAACGAGCGCATCGCTGGCTTTTTGCAATGCGGCATCGGAATGGAAGGCAACTTAAGCATAGGAATTAGATACAAACTTAAAAACAGAGCACAATGAAAAAGATATGGACAATTGGCATGATGCTCCTTTTGATGAGTTCATGCGTCAAACATGCAGACATCTACTTGAAACTGTCAGAAGAAGACGCGGCAGCCATCCCTTATCGGGAAGGGCAAACCGTGAAATTCCTCAACCAAGATGGCGACACGGTGACCTATGAAGTTACCCGCGAGGATACCTATCCCTACAATTACGAACAATACAACAACGCCATCCATGGTGGAGACGTAATGCACCCAGCACCTCATTCGACGGAGTGCTATGCCCGCACGGTAATACTCTATGAGCAATCATACGCAAACCACATGTGCTTCACCGTGAAGCCTGGAAAGGAGTTCTCATTCTACTTCATATCCAACGAAGGCGAACTCAATTTGGACATGTATCTGCCGTCCGTCAGTTCCTATACTATCAATGGCATCGACTACGAACACGTCCACCACGAAATTCTATACAGCCATTTCACTGGCGAGTTGCTTTATGACTGGTATTACAACGAAGAGTTTGGACTGTTGTCTTTCACCAAGGGAGATTTCTCTATCACAAGAATACCATAGTTACAAAAACCAAATCTTAAAACCTCAACATCATGAAAAAATCCGCATTAATTCTTGCCTTTTTGCTTGTGGCAACCGTTATGATGACTGGCTGCAAAGACCCGTTCTTCGATGGGAAATTTGAGACCTATCTGAGAGTTTATAACAAAACAAATTCCACGATAGTTTTGGAGTTTGAAGACATAGAATACGACACCGTTTACATTAAGAAAATCAAACCTAACAAGGAAGGCTCTACGATGCTCGGTGTCTATAAAGGAAGTGTGAAAGAGACAAGACCTTCCGACGATTTTATCAACGACAAGTTGAGGCATGTCGCCATTTATCGAATGGTTGGTGGCGATGTGCTCCAAAACCTGCCAAGAGACTATTACGACGAAGCGGGCAAGTTTCAGTCTTATGTAAACCCTGAATTTGTAATCTATTTGGCTCACTTTGATTTAACTGTCACCGAAGACATGTTTTCGGATAAGGCGACGGAGTAATGTCATAAAACAAAAGAGAATGAAAACCAAGCATTTATCATCAATCGTCGTTTTGCTCATCGCCTTGATATTCGCCTCGTGCGAAAAATCAAAGACCATGCTGGATTATGTTTCGGGTGACGACAAAGACAAAATCGACCTGAAAGGCTCGTTGATGAAGCCTGACATGCGATACATCAACATCTATGCGGAGTTGGTGGGCGAAATCGTCTATGTCTATTTCAACGAACCCGTCGAAAACTGTGGGATTACCCTCACCACACAAACTGGCGACGTGCTGTATGCACGAAGGGTGGCCAAACAGCCAATGGCCGCATTACGCATTTTCATGGGCAACGAACCCACTGGCAACTACAAGCTCTACATCACCAACGGCGTGGACGAAGCCTCGGGCTGGTTCCATTTTGAAAATCCATCGGAAATCAAACTTAGTATCAACAATAAAACCTATCAACAATGAAAAAGATGATTATCATTTGCATGGCGCTTTTAGCGATAAGCTCATGCAAAAAGGAAAACAACATTGTACCGCTCACGGATGAAGACGCAGCGGCCATTCCTTACCAAATGGGACAAACAGTGAAATTCCTCAACCAGGACAACGACACAGTCGCTTTTCAAGTGACTTGGGAAGAGACTCGTCTATCCGACTATCACAACGACCACAATTACTTAAGCGAGCCTTTGGATTTTAGTTTGCCATTGGTCTATTGCTATGCCCGCTCTGTAAAATTGACAAGTGAAACTTATCCTTTCTTTATGATATTCACCATATACCCAGAGAAAGTGCTGTCTTTCAACTGGAACAATGATCTTGACATTTGTCGCGAGTTGCTCCCCACAGACGAAACCTTTTCGATTAATGGCACCACATACGAACATGTGACTCACGACAGGCTCTACAACCAATACACTGGGGAAATGCTCTACGACTGGTATTATAATGAGGAGTTGGGGCTGCTGCACTTTGAGAAAGATGATGTATCGTTGACACGAGTGCCGTAGGGATTTAAAATTCAAAGATTTAAAATTCAATTAATTATGAAAAGAAACTTCTTTTTGTTTGGATTGCTACTTGCATTAGGTGGCCTCCACGCCCAAGAAAAAGGCCAGTTTGTGCTTCAAGCCGAAGCCAATGCAGGCATTTTGTTCTGCTATCCTTATCAAGGCACTTTTAATTCAATTGACCTTTTTGGCTCGATTGGACCTGTTTTCCGCTACCAAGCGGGTGAGCATTGGGGAATTGGCCTCGGAGCCAATTATTGTCTTCATGAGTGTTTCCAATACTTGCCCGTTTTTGTCGATGCAAAATATAGTTTCGGCTATGGAAAGACAAGGCCGTACGCCGAAATCCGAGCTGGCTATGCGTTTAGCCTTAAAAGATATGATTTGATGATGCCTGTAATTTATTCTCAGAGTTTTTCAATGGAAGGGTTTTACACTCAGTTCATCGTTGGCTATTCCATCGGTCATTCCGACCTTGGCATTGGCGGGCAACTCGTCAATATGAAAAATAGGACAATAGATTTTAGTGATGGTCATACATCCCACAATAACCGTCTGCAACCTGCATTGTTTCTGCATTATGCGTATAATTTTCATTTCAGGAAGTAAGTTATTTAAATTCAAATAATTATGAAGAAAACAGTTTTCATTATTTGCCTATTGGCAGTGGCGATGACATCCTGCGACCCAATGTTTGACATTTCATTCAAACTCGTTAATGACAGCGGTCATGCCGTCACCTTCATTTCCGTTGTCCAACCTGGTTTTTGGTATGACCATCCTGACGGCATCAACCTTGAAAAAGCCAAAGACACCACTTTCTATAGTGTGCAAGGATTGGGAACAGCAAGTTTTGAAATGGCAAAAGGGATTTTGCTTTCGGACATCTATGGCGAAACCGTGACCTTCACTTTTGACGATGGCAAACAATTGGTTTACAAACAAGAAGAAGGGAACGGCCCCTACGATTTCGAGGGCGAGCACTATGTTTGGACAACAAAACGAAGCCATTTTTTCCTTATGAATTATGATGGTTTTGGATGCCTCACCTACACGATTACCGAACAGGATTATTTCAATGCCCAATAGTTGATGAAGAAACCATTTCTCGTGGTGGTCAGGCCGCATTAAGTGGATTTAAAATTCAATATTCAAGATTCAAAGATTTAAAATTCAAATAGTTATGAAAAGATTTGTTGTTTTTGCGATGCTGCTTGTCCTCGTTTCGATAAGTTCGTGCATCAAATGGAAATGTTGCATCAATGGTGACTTTGTACAAGTCTATAAAACCAAAGGCGACTATACCAATAATGCTTACGTCCTTTATAACAAAGACAAAGACTACATTTACGGCTACTATGACGACGTCGACACCACGCTATTTCCCATGCCGCTGTATGGAGGCTATTATCTTCATCATGAAATGCCGTCCAATGCCGCGTTTCTTTCCATCAGTCCAAAGGAATACAATGAAAACGTAATGAATTATTCGATTGATACTTTGAAGCAAATGATTATTGATGACGATCCTT
>CACZNA010000049.1:0-38970 GCA_902782455.1 uncultured Bacteroidia bacterium
ATAGGAAAATAGCACATTCCATTGTTTTCCGTCTTCAACGATAGGATGATAGTCTTGTGCTTTCATTGTCATCCCGCCCATCATCATCAGGGCAATCACTGCGATAAATCTAATGTTTTTCATAGTTGTAGGTATTTGATTGTTAATTAATTGATTTCTTTTTGTCACAAAACCAGCAAAACTTTCAAAACCTTTTTTACTGGTTGGGGGAAGCACGCCAACCGGCTGCTTCCCGGCGGCGACGCGGTTGCGAGCCGCCATACGCTTTTCTTTGGACTTGTTATTCATAGTTTTGCAGGTTTTGTATGTTTTGTGATTAAACTGCATTGACAATTTCCTCAAAGGTGCGGTTGTCGTCCGTGAGGTTCATCTTCATTTGCTTGATACGGGTCTTGCGGCGGTAGTACGACTCGGTTTGGGTGTCCAAAAGAATGGAAATCACTTGGTTGGAGAAACCGTTCTTGGAGAGGCAGCAGATGCGCACATCCCACTTGCCGAGTTTGGGATATTGTTCTAAAAGCCGTTGCGAGAAGCCGTCGTACACCAAGTCGGTGAGGCTGATGAAGTCGGCCCAGTCGTAGTCGCTGAGGGCGAAGTTCATCGTGTCGGCGGTCACCTGCTCGCCGAGGCTTTGCGCCGTGGCGTAAACCTTGTTGCGCCCCATAATCTTGCTCGTCATCAGCAGGTCTTTTTGCGAGAGCGTCTGACGGTCGCGGCGGAGGTCGTCGTTAGTGCGGATGAGGTTTTCCATATCGCTCACCAGTTCGTGGATGCGGTTTTGGTCGCGCTCCACCTGACTGCGAAACTGCTCCACGGCCAATTTGTGGTCGCTCACTTTCTTCCTCACAATCAGCACAATGACCAACAGGGCAATCACCGCTGCGGCAATGATCAGCCAGAGTTTGAGGCTGCGGTTGCGCATCACAACTTCCATCTCGCTCTTTTGGGCTTTTAGTTCATACTCTGCCTTCAAGCGTTGGAGGTTGTCGGAGGCGTGTTCCTTGTCGGCCTGCATCATATTTTGCGTGAAAAGGTCTTGGTATTCAAGGGCTTTCTGCAAGTCGCCCTCGTTGTAGGCGATAGCGTAGAGCGTTTGGTACACCGACATTTTCAGTCCAGCCCTTTCGCTACGCAAAGCGGCTTCGAGGTAAGGCTTGGCTTTGGCATAGTTATCAGTGTAATAATAAAGTACACCCATCGTCATATTGGCAATATCAGTGTTGTTGTCGTCAAGCTCGCCCTCCAAGGCGCGGCGGACGCAAGTCATAGCTTCGGGATAATTGCCCACGGGCAGGTAGTAGTCGCGGCCCATCTCCAAATAAATGTCGCTCTGCATCGGCCTGTCATTCAACAAAGTGGCGATGCTGAAGGCCGTGTCGTAGTAATGTTTGGCTTGGGCAAACTGCTCCAACGACTTCGCCACGCGGCCACAGTTGCGCATCGTGGTCATCACGGCAACGGAATCGTCAATTTGCCGGAAACATTCGATGGCTTCGCAGTGCATTTTGAGGGCATCTTCGAAGAGGCCGTGTTTGTTGTACATCGCTCCGAGGTTGTCCTTGAGTTGGCCTTCCAAGCGGAGGTTTTCGGTGGTTTTTTCGCAGCCTTGCATCAGTTGCAAAGCTTGCAGGAAACGCTCGGCGGCCTCTTCCGAAAGGCGTTGCTGGCGCAGTTCGGCACCTTCTTCATATAAGGCGCGGGCCTGTTGCAGGCGTTTGGCGGGCGAGTCGCAGGCGACCATCATTGCGCCGAGGGCGACGGCCAAGAGGATTAGGGATTTCTGTTTTGCTTTCATAGGCAATACTTTTTTTATTCGGACTTTTCTGCCGCTTCGCGTCCTTGCGAACGGAGTGAAGCAATCCAGAAATTCGTTTCATTCGTTCCATTCGCCGACAAAAGGAAACGGCGAATTTTGCGGATTAAGCGAATGGATTGCTTCGTCGTGCCTCCTCGCAATGACGCAAAGCGCGTCGAAGCACCATGCTTGTTGCTGCAAAAATATACAGAAAAAACGCTTGTCAAGAGGTTTTCGGGGAGCCTCCTGGTTTTGTCCATGCTTTTCTTGGATTGTCCGACTTTATTTTATTGACAATCAACAATATAGTTTCTATATGGACAAAATTTTGTCCCTATGATTTTTGGGAAATCTCTCGCCAAAAAAAGAAAAAAGAGGGTGCGTCCATTGGTTGACACACCCTCAAAAATCACTTTACCGCGATATTACCACTTCAGAATCTTCTTGAAGTCGTACTCTTCAGGATTCGGCAAATAGGCTTTTGCGGCTTCGTAGTCGGCTGGCATGATGTATTGCAGGCCGTCGTTGAAAATCAGTTCGGCTTTCGGGCCATTCAAGTTCACCAAGCGCGGTTTGATCTTGCCGTTCTCGTCTTCCACATCCTTCAGATACAACGGCACAATCTCGCCCTTCGGGTTGGCGGTGACCATTGCGCCGCTCACGCCCTTGTCGAAGAGTTTCTTCACGCCGTAGCCGAGCAACGAGCAATAGGTCAGGTCGTAACCATTCGGTTCGACGCAACGGATGCCGTAGCCGATTTCCACGGGACGGCTCTTCACATTGATGCCCAATGCCTTCAGGCGTTGTTGCAGCAACAGGTTGAAGATGTGTGCCTTACTGACGTTACCAAGTTCGGGATGGCCGTGCTCATCGTAAGTGAAGGCCACGCCCGACTTATGGATTTCTTCATCGCTCATGAAGTGGAACACGCCCTCGCTGATGATGACCACGCCATAGTTGACGCCCAACAACTTACGTTTCACTATCGAACTGACCACCAACTTGATGATGGCGTCGAAGGTGACTTCCGCATGGTTGAACATTTCAGGGATGACAACCATCGGGCAGTGGCAAGCCGAGGTCATGCCGAAAGCCAAGTGACCGGCCTCGCGACCCATAGCGGAGATGACGAACCAATTGCCGGAAGTGCGGGCATCTTCGTAGATGGTCTGCACCAAATGCACAGCGGCATCCTTGGCCGAATAGTAGCCGAAGGTCGGGCTGCCCTCAGGCAATGGAAGGTCGTTGTCGATGGTCTTGGGCACATGGATGTTTTGGATGGGGAAGCCGCTGTTGGCCAAGAACTTCGAAATGCGGTTGGCCGTCGAAGCGGTGTCGTCGCCGCCGATGGTGACCAACAGCTTGATGTTGTTCTTGACGAAGAACTCGGTGTTAAACTCCTCATTCTTCGGTTTGTAGCGGCTCATCTTCAGGGCCGAACCACCTTGTTTCAGGATGGCATCGGCATAGAGGAAGTCCATCTCCACTACATCGGGATTGGGCTTGAAGAGGTTTTTGTAGCCTTCGTTGAGGCCGAGGACGCGATAACCGCTTTTGAGGAAAGTCTTGGCCACGGTGCTGATGACCGTGTTGATGCCAGGTGCCGGACCGCCGCCGGCGAGGATTACGATGGATTCTTTCATATTTTGTTGTTTAGAGATTGTTGTTTCTTTGCTGCCTCGCGACCTACACTTCGCAGGTCTCTACTACACGCCGTAGGTCGCGACCTACGGTTACTAATGTATCGTCCCTTCGGGACGTGGGATTCGTCGCAGCATGTCCCGCGTCCCAAAGTCCCAAGTCATTCTATCACCAATTCATCACAGAAGATCCAGGCCTTCTGTCCAGCGCCAACGTGACCTTCGGGACAGGTGCCGATGGTCTTGGCCACCATCTTCACATAGCGGGCATTCGTGCGCGGACGCACGGCCATCTCTTGGATGAATGCGCCGTCGGCATCCACGGGCACATCGTTTTTCACCTTGCCGACACTGCGGAAGTTCTTGCCGTCGTTGCTGACGAAATACTCTACCTCGCGAGGCATCCAAATCCAAGAATAGGCCTCCTGCAAGAAGCTGCCTGCCAAGCGATTGATTTTCTTGGGCTGACCCAAGTCGATGGTGGCGATGAGGTCGACGCCATAGTAGCCTTGCCATGCTCCCGTGCGGAAGTTGTCGGTGCCACGCAGATGGTCGATGAGGGCTTTGGTGCCACCGGCTGAGTATTGCTCGTTGTACATATTCTCTAACTTCACGCTGCGATTGGCATCGATGAGATAATACTGTGCATCGATCACGCGGCTCCACGATGAAGCATCCTTTGCGGCAGCACGTACCATGGTGTTCTCCTTCAGGCAAAGTGGCTGCTCATAAAGTTTCCCATTCTCTGTTGGGTCGCTACCGTCCATGGTGTAGTAAATCTCCACACCCTCGATGGGATGATTCATGGTGACCATGAGGCTGTCGAAGAACGTGTCAGAATTGGCGTTGATGGTCGGGACGATGACAATCGGGTCGCCATAGATATGAATTTCAGGGCAATTCTCAGGCTGCGTGGCCCAGGTGGAGTTGGGCTGGTCGGTCATGGTAAACTCAAGTGTTCCACCTTTATAAACTTCGTCAAAGGTGATGAAGCTGCGCTCCAAAGGCTTTCCGTTCAGCTTGGCGGACTTCACATAGCAGTTCTGCTCGCTCAGGTTCTTGGCGACGACCTCGAACTGCGTGCCGTTCTCGAAGGTCAATTTGGTTCTTTCAAAGCGCGGCAAACCCAGCACATAGTAGCCCGAAGCTGGCGTGGCGGGATAGAAGCCCATCGCGGAGAACACGCCCCAAGCCGACATCTGGCCGCAGTCCTCGTTGCCGGCGTAACCGTCGCGGCGGTCGGTGTAGAAGTCATCCATCACTTGTTTCACATACTTTTGCGTCTTCACTGGCTTGCCGACGAAGTTATACATATACACGGTGTTGTGGCTCGGCTCGTTGCCGTGGGCGTATTGTCCGATGAGACCCGTGATGTCGGGTTGTTCGCGACCCGTCAGGTTGGACGGGGCATTGAAAAGGGCATCAAGTTTGGCCTCATAGCTTACCCTACCGCCCATCAGGTCGATGTGACCATTCACGTCCTGCGGCACGAAGAAACCGTATTGGTAGGAATTGGCCTCGGTCAAAGTGAAATTCACTTGTGCGGGATCGAAGGGACGCATCCAGCCGCCGTTTCTTCGACCTTGGAAGAACTGGTTCTCAGGGTTGTAGATGTTCTTGTAAGCCTGTGCGCGAGAATAAAACTCCTTGGCGATATCGACTTTGCCCATATCCTCTGCCATGCGAGCAACGCACCAGTCGTCGTAGGCATATTCAAGGGTCTTTGAAGTGGCCTCGCCTTCAAGCTCAATCGGGATGTAGCCGTATTTCATGTAAGCACCCATGCCACGGAAGTCATCTTTCGAGCTGGCCACCATAGCCTCAAGAGCCTTCTCTGTGTCGAAGTCGCGGATGCCGGCAAAATAAGCGTCGGCAATGACGGGAATGGCGTGGTTGCCAATCATGCAATAGGTCTCGTTGGCGGCCAATTCCCAAATCGGGAGCATGTGGTGCGGGTTGGTCTCATATTTATTAATAAAGGTGTTGATGAAGTCTAAAGTGCGCTCGCGCTGCATGAGGCTGAAGAGTGGATGCAAGCTGCGGAAGGTGTCCCACAAGGAAAACACCGTATAGACCGGTCTCTCCGACTTGTAAATCTTCAAATCATGCGCACGATAGCGGCCATCGGCATCGCTGTAGAGGTTGGGGGCAACCATGCAATGATAAAGTGCCGTGTAGAACACCGTCTTATTGGGCTCGTTGGGGTCGCTGACCTCGTAGCGGAGCAGTTCCTTGTTCCATTTGTCGTAGGCTTTCTGCTTCAAGGCATCGAAGTCGAAGTCGTTTTCGGCAAGTTCGGCTTTCAGGTTGTTCTTGGCACCTTCCACATCGACGGCGGAAATGGCGATGCGCATGACGATTTGCTCGCCTTCCTCGGTATCGAAATTGAAGCAGGCTTTCAACTTGTCGCTTTCGACACGGGCATCTTCCACCCGCTCGCCTTTGTCATACAAGGCACAGCTCTTGATAGGTTTCGAGAACTCGGCATAGAAATAAAGATACTGTTCGTTTGCCCAGTCGCGGGTGCGGCGGAAACCACTGATGGCATTTTCCGTTTCCACCGTGAGGCTCGCCTCGTACACGAACTCGTCGTTCACACCTTCCACCATATCCAAAAACATGTGTGCATTGTCGCTCTTGGGGAAGGTGCAACGCATCATACCGACACGGTCGCCGGTGGTGAGTTCGACCTTCGTATTGTAATCATCAAGCAGAACGGCATAATAGCCCGCCTTGGCATCTTCGTTCTCATGTTTGAATGCTGAGCGGTAGCCCGAAACAGTGTTTTCCTCATCACCTTTGTCGAGCTTCACCTCGCCGACGATGGGCATGAAGCGGAAGTCTCCGTAATCGGAGCAGCCCGTTCCGCTGAGGTGGGTGGTGCTGAAGCCGAGGATGGTGTTGTCGGAGGTATGGTAACCGGAGCAGCCGTCCCAGTCGTTCATGCGGGTGTCGGGGCTAAACTGCACCATGCCGAAAGGCACCGTGGCGCCAGGGAAGGTGTGGCCGTGGCCGCCCGTCCCGATGAAGGGGTCTACATACTTGGCCGCGTCAGTGACGTAGTCGGCCTTGGGTTGTGTGGAGCACGCTGCTATGGCGAGCAACAAAATCGGTAATAATAGTTTTTTCATATTTGAGTTATTTATAGATTTCAAATTTCTATTTCTTTTTCGGGCAATTCTTTCGTATCCTTGAGTGGAGCCAAACTCTTTGCATTGATGGGAGAAACCACGGAGTGCCCCAGTTCTTTCTCAATGGACGCACGAGCGCCACGGGCTGCTTTGCCACCACGTTTGGCAACATCAGCACTCTCCATAAACCCCCTCGGGTTCTCCTGTTGCGAAATTTCCGTTGCCGTTGCCTCAGCCAACATGTTCAGTGCAATTTCAAGGTTGGTCATGTTGTCGCGCAGGTTTTCTTTCCGCAAGCCCTTGTATTGTTTGTACTCTTTCGTCGTGAAACCGCTCCATTGTCTTGTGATGATGTCAGTCAAAGAGGCATATTGTACACCTTCCTTCACCCCAGCGCGTTGCCATTCGTCAGTCAATGCCTTGCGAACCTCTATGGATTTAATGCGTTGGTTAATCCAAGCCTCTGAATAGCCCAAACGCCGATAATCGGCAACTGCCTGATTGATGCTAAGTTCAGGGTCTTGCATCTGGTCTATACGCTGGGCAGCTACCTGCGCCATCCACTGCTTGAAAGGTTCGGCCTTGGGTGATGGGATAGATTGAATAATACGGAAAAGTTGCTCGGTATCAGCGACATCCGTTAGCCTCATCTTACCATCTGTAGCACGCAATTTGAACTGGTGACAATTTGTCACCGTTTCATTTCCTTCTTCTTTTAGTCTCTGTTTCAACTTATTCCAGTATTTTCTTGCAGTTAATGCGTCTTTACTGTCGGTCAAAACCGAAACCACATCCACAATGGAAAAATACCATTTCTCAGTATCCGTGTCCCACACAGTGCGAACTTTCTTCTCCTCAAATAATTGCAAAGCTTGTTGTTGTGTCATGACACTACTTAAATTAATTCCCTTCTTTTGAGGCCGTAAAGATAAAGTATTTATCTTTGCAAAAATTAAAAATCATCAATTATGAAAAAACTTTCTTTCATCATCGCCTTTTTGCTGGGCCTGACAAGTCTCGCCAAGGCTCAGTGGACCAGCCCTGGCAACGGCACCACCTACACGATTGACGACCTCGTGAACGCCAGCGAAGGCTGCGTCGTTGGCAACAACTCCATGGTGTTTACAATCATTGCTGACATCACCATCTCGCCCACCGACAAACTGCTGCTCCTTGACGGAAAGCAAATCTACATGCTTGACGCCACCCTAACCATCAAAGGTGCCATGATTGCCGAAGGTTCGGAAGACCTCCACTGCTGGATTGGCGGCGACTCCAATTCCAACCACGCCTCGCTCCGCCTTGAGGACTGCACGGAACGGTGCCATTTCACGAAAGTCCTGTTTACTTATTTGACTGAACTCCAAGTCATCGGGAGCGAAGTGTCGTTTGTGAACAGCGACTTCTGGCATTTCAGGGCCAGTTCCAGGTCGGAGGCGGTCAACTTCATGAACTGCAACCCCGTCTTTGACAACTGCCTCTTCGAGAACAACGAAGGCGCGGCCATTAGTTCGCCCGTCAACGGAAAAGGCTCGCCGCAAATCACAAACTGCACCTTCCACAACAACGTTACCTCCAATATCAACCAGCCACAAATCAACCTCGGACCGGGCGCTGCTGACACCATCCGCATCGTGAATTGCACCATCGAAGGAGGCGGCTACGACATGTCGGGCGGCATCGCCATCGCCGACCTGATGAACACCGACGAAACCAAAATCCTGCTGAAAAACAACGTCGTAAAAAACAACCGCTACGGCTACAACCAGCAGGGCTACAACCTAAGTTCCCTCATCATCGACAACCATTTCGTCGACAACAACACGGAGACCAACCCAATGAACGGCGGCAGCGGCATCAGCATCTATGGCATGAACACGAACAACAAAGCCAAGCTGCGCCGCAACCAAATTTCGGGCAACCTGTGGGGCATCACCGCCATCTATTACCACGACATCGACATGGGCACCGAAGACGACTGGGGCGGCAATGCCATTTTTGGCAACGAAAACGGCGGCATCGAATATGCCCTCTACGACAACGGCTACAGCGACATCACCGCCATTGGCAACTACTGGGGCAGCAACGACCCCGACCACGCCGAGCAAGTCATCTTCCACCGCCCCAACCTCGGCGAGACTTACGGCCTCGTCAATTATCAGCCCATCAACGAGTTGCATCCCGAAGTGCTGCGCCTCATTGCTCCGCATGGCCCTTATAACAACGGTCTGTTCTCCACCGACTATGAAGGCACCATCCATCCGGAAAACCACACCATCGACCTGTTTATTCCCGAAGAGGAACTTTATACCTATTTAATAAATATGGTGCTGGTTCTCCCCATCGGCGCCAGTTCCGATTTCCCGACCTCCATATTCATCGACCTGAGCGACCCGCTCACTTTCACCGTCACTACGCCCCACGGCGAATCACAAGAATGGACCATCTACCTCAGCAGCAACTGGAACACCAACGAAAACGCGCACGAGACCTTCAACCTTTTCTACGACCGCAGCCAACACGCCATCCGCCTCACCAATCCAATGGAAGGCGAGGCTTTCGTCAGCATCTGCAATGCCTTGGGACAAACCGTTTATACAGGCCGCCTCGGTGCAGGACAACAAAACATCGATATTTCCACCTTGCCCAAAGGTCTTTATGTGGTCAGCCTCGCGGCGGGGAGACGCAATTGCAGCCAAAAGCTCATTGTTGATTGAAATAAGACATGAGATTCCATACTATGGCACACCCTTTGTAACAAAATAATTTCGTCAAAATCGGAAAAAATTGCGATAAAATATCCACAAAAGAAAATCTTTCTATATATTTGCAGGCTCAAACAGAATTGTTAACCATTAAAAAATAACCAATTTAAAAACACACGAAAATGAAAAAAGTACTTCTACTTTCATTAAGCCTTGCTTTAGGCTTCGGTGCTTTTGCACAAGACCGTGTTGCAAAGAGTGACATCCAGTCATTCAAAGCCAATGCCAAGAAGGTAGCTGTGGGTAACGAGACCATCAACCCTTCAGCAGCCAATTTCGCTCCCCAAACCGCCAAGAGCGTAGTCATCAACAGATGGCAAGACATGGAGTATGCCGAGACGATGTACACCACTTATGACCTCCAGTCGAACAGCTGGTGCTCCAATCGTATGTATCAACTGCCCGATGGCAGTGTCGGTGTCGTTGCCACTTTCTCACACGAGCCCAACCAGTCGGCTTCTGACCGTGGTACTGGCTACAACTTCTACAATGCCACTGAAGAGGCATGGGGCGAAGAACCAGAAGAGCGTGTCGAAAGCATGAGAACAGGTTGGCCGACCATCGCTCAATGGGGCGAAAGCGGTGAAATCATGATCTCTCACTCACCCTGCCGCTGCTGGACCAGAGAAAAAGCTGGTGAAGGCGAATGGCAGTACATGGGCGAACTTCCCTATGCTCCGGAAGGCTATCCTTACCCGGGCGAGAACATCTCCTGGCCCAGAGTAACCACTTCTGGTGACAACCACAACATCATCCACGTGATTGGCGACATCCAACACAGCGTTAGCGACAGTGAGGTTCACCATCACCAAGTTTATCTCCGTTCAGAAGATGCTGTGAACTGGACCATTTCCTACTCACCCCTTGCCCAAGACGGCGAAGAGGCAGACCACTATTCAGCTGATGCCTATAACATCGCCTCCAACGGTCACACTGTGGCTATGATTTACTCCGATGACCTCCAGAGCCACGTTGTCATGTACAAATCCACCGACGACGGTCTGACCTGGAACAGAACGGTCATTTGGGAGAACCCCTACTACGGCTGCGACTGGGCAACCGATGAATGCTCCGTCTTCACCGACACTCTGTTTGGTCCCTCAAACGTGGCTATTGCCGTCGACAACAACGGTATCGCCCACGTGGTCATGAACACCTATGAGTACATCCACGACGAAATCGGTGACACCTACACCACTTTCAGTGGCAGAGCCGTTGACGGTATCTACTACTGGAACGACACCCAAGAGGCTCCCATCCAATCGCCCGACGGCAACCCGCACCACGCTCTGAGACTGTGGTGGCCTACTGGCGACGGTTATGTCCAAATGCATGCCGACTCCACCAAATGGGCAGGTTTCCTTCCCATGTTCGAGGATGTAAACGGTAACATGATTGAGTACGTTAATGACAAGTTCTACAACGAAAAAGACTACTTCTACAAATTCCGTAGCGGTCAGTCCGGTATGCCTGCCTTGTCCATCGACCCCTATGGCAACATCGCTTTGGCTTACTCATGCCCCAACACCAAACGTGGTGAAAACGAGTTGAACAAGTACTACAGAAGCATCTTTGTCAGCTATTACAATGCTGACGAGGGTTACTGGCACCAAGTGGTCGACGAACTCATCGACGACTTCATGTATCAGTATTCAGAGTTCATCTACACCGTGTCGGTGAACAACACGGTCAACCCGGGTGAATTCTGGTTTGGCTTCCAGGAAGATATGACGCAAGGTTTGTACTGGGGCAGCAACGCCACCCAATCTGACGCTACTGAGAACCACATCATGGCTGTCAAGATTATTGCCGATCCCGAGTTTGTGAGCGTCCCCGAGAACCACGATGCCATCAACCCAATGACCGCCGTGCGCGTGTATCCTAACCCCGCCACCGACGTGCTCAACATCGAGGTGAACGCCTCGCAGAGCAGCGACATGAGCATCAACGTGTTCAACATCATGGGCCAGAAGGTTCAGGAGCAGAATGTCAACATCAATGCCGGTATCAACACGCGCAGCATCAACACGGCTGAGCTTGCCAGCGGCATCTACTTCGTGACCGTCAAGGCCAACGGCTTTGAGAACACTATGAAATTCATTGTGAAATAAGCTTTTTGAACTTTTTTGCAAAGAAGGAGGCCTTCGGGTCTCCTTTTTTTGTTTGAATCCCTGAAGTCCCTCTGTCCTATGGTCAAAAAAGAAAACACTATTTCTTTAAATTTTTATCAATAATACCAAAATATTCGTACTTTTGCACAAAATTTAAAGAACATTCCTATGAAGGACTATCTGCGTAAACTGCACGGCATGAAGTTGTTCTCATTGAAAGATGTGGCAACGCTTACTGGCAATGAAAGCACAGCCAAATCGTTATTAGCATCAGGATTGCGCAACGGAACACTATGTCGCATCAAGTCCAACCTTTATGCCGTAACCGACATGGCAACAGGGTTGTGTGCGGCCAACAAATACGAGATAGCGTCAAACATTTCCAATACGGCGTGTGTGGCCTATCATTCCGCAATGGAGTATCACGGTTTGGGTCATCAGCTGTTCAATGAAATGTCCGTCATTTCCGTTTCAACTTTCCGAACCTTTGAGTTTGAAGGCATCACCTATATCCGCCACCAGCCGAAGATAACGGAAGGCGTGATGGTGCCCGTGATGAACTCGAAAGTTAAGGTGACCGACTTGGAACGCACCGTCATAGATTGCATTGACCGTATCAAATATGCAGGAGGATTAGAGGAATTGCTCAACAATTTCACAAGTGTCGCTTATATTGACGAAACCAAATTAAAAGCCTATTTGGATGCATACGGGAAGGCCTCTTTGTATCAGAAAGCAGGATATTTGCTTTCCATGTATAAAAAGCAATGGCGGCTATCTACAGGCTTTTTTCACCACTGCAAAGCCCACATTGGCCAAAGCACCCGTTATCTGGCAGATGTCGTCGGCAATTCGGTCTATGATTCGGAATGGCGGCTTTGTGTACCCGAGAATATGTCATAAGTAGATGAGCAAATGTAGTTTACATAATAGACTGCGAGACTCCGAGACTGCGGGACTGCGAGCCGAACAAATCCCCGAAGTCCCGTGTCCCGAAGTCCCGAAGTCAAAGAATAATTCAGTTTAATTTTGAACAGTTACTTATTGCTTCTCATCTGGATTGCTTCGTCGTGCCTCCTCGCAATGACGCGAAGCGGCAGTGGTGGCAAAGCCCCGAAGGGGCGCAACTACAGTAACCGCGGGTCGCGACCCGTGGCAGCACCCCGACAGGCAGCTCCCTGTGGCAGCACTCTGACAGACAGCACCCCGATAGGCAGCACCCGACAGGCAAACAAATCCCAAAACAGAAAAAAACTCAAAAAATCATCCCCACATAACAAAAAAACACTATCTTTGCCCCCAAATATTCTTTAAACAAACTCAATTAATTAACCTAATCATTAACTAAACTCATTTAAAATGAAAAAGTTATTTACTTTAGCACTTGTTTTGTTGGTGACCGTGGCCGGTTACTCGCAAGTGAAGAGCGCACTGAACAGAGACGCCATGCGCAAAGTCGCCACCATGCAAAAGGTTGGCAGAATGGACGTCATGAACCCCAACGCCAATGCTCAGAGCCACTCCAACATGGTTCGCCTCGACGTTAACAGAGAAGAGTTGGACTACACCACCTACGACTGGCAGTCGAACGACGCCCAACGCACTTGGACCATCGTTTGGCCCGACGGCAAAGTGAACTTCGCCTACACCATTGCAACCGACGACGCTTACGGCGACCGTGGTACTGGCATCGCCACCTACGATGCCAACACCAATGAATGGTCCTATTGCGGTGCACGCGTCGAAAAGGAAAGAACTGGTTTCGGCAGCATCGCCCGCTACAAGGAAAACAGCATCATCGTTGCCGCCCACACCGCTTCTGAAATGGGCTTGTATCTCATTGAAAGCAAGGACAACATCACTCCTAACTGCGCCACGACCCTTGCCAAAGTTGACAACACCAACGACCCCGCATGGCCTGCCGTCATGACTTCAGGTGCCCAACGCGAAATCATCCACATGGTTGCTTGTGGTTCGAGCGACAACACTCTTTATTATTTCCGCTCCAAAGACGGCGGTCAAACCTACGACAAGCAAAACGTCATCCTCCCCTTCCTCACCTCGGAATACGGCGGTGACTGGAACTCCAACTGCTACTACTGGATGGAGACCACCGAAGACAACTGCCTCGCCCTCGTGATCAACAACGCTTGGAGTGATGGTATGGTGCTCTACAGCTACGACGATGGTGAAACTTGGGAAAGAAAAGTGTACTACCACCACCCTGGCCCCAACACCACCTTCCCCACCGAATCTGTAGCTTTCATGTATCCTCGTTGGGTCTCTGCCCAATGGGGTGTTGATGGCGAACTCTGCATCGCATACGAATGGAATGGCACCAATGGTGCGCCTGGCTCGGGCAGCTACTATCCTGGCCTCGGTGGTGTCGCCTTCTGGAGCGAAACACTGCCTTACCTTGGCCCAGAGGGTAATTCATACTATCAAGGCGTAGGCTACGACCCGACCAACCCGATGCCTCCTACTCCTGGCCAGCCCTTCATCATAGACTCTGCCTACATTGATGGCGACCTCTATGCCGCATGGCCGCGCTGGAGCGATCAATCTTGGAACAATCCCGCCTATATGGGTTATTTGTCTCCCCTTGATGATGAAGGTAATTGGCAAAGCTGGGAAGAAGCCGAAACCTTCAACATCGAAGACTTCACACTGCATGGCAGCTACAACGGTGGTTGCGTCTGCATGCCTGTGCTCTGCACGGTGCCTGGCACTGGCGGTTGGGACTTGGTGGCTGTTTGGTCCTTCATGGACGAAAACACTTCAACCGATGAAGCTGGCAACTATTTCTTCAAGCTCATGGCCGCCTACTCTGGCGACCGCGGCAGAACCTGGTCCACCCCCGTTCACATCACCAACAACTTCATGATGACCTACACCGAGCACGTCTATAACCAAGCCGCTGTGGTTGGCAACACCCTCATCGTGGCCTCCCAAACCGACGGCCAGACGGGCACCTTCGTCCAAGGCGACGATAGCGATGCTTTCGACAACTGCTATTCTGGCTTCACCTACGACCTGAACGACCTCTTCCCGGGCGCTGGCGTCGGTGTGCCTGAAATGGAGAGCAACACTCAATTCACCGTGTATCCCAACCCCGCCGTTGGTCAAATCAACGTAACGCTGAACAAGAACGCTGAAGTGACGATCCACAACATCATGGGCCAAACCGTGATGACCATGGAAGGCCGCATCGGTGTCAACACCTTCGACATCAGCAACCTCAACAGCGGCATCTACTTCTTGAGCGCTGGCAACGACACCCAGAAGTTTGTTGTGAAATAAGTAGTGATACTTTTTGAACGAAAAAAGGAGGCTTTCGGGCCTCCTTTTTTTATTGTCGCTTCGCTTCATTGCGAGGCTGAAGGCCTTGGCCATCCAAACCACCACTTTGGGACTTCCACTTGTTGTCAGGATTGCTTCGTCGCATAACGCTCCTCGCAATGACGCGCTTCGCACGGGAAACAAAAAAATCCCAAAAAACTACCCAATATCACAAAAATATATATCTTTGCTCCCAAATAACATATCACAAACAACAATCAATCAACCTAATCATTAACTAAATCTACTAAAAATGAAGAAGTTATTTACCTTAGCACTGGCATTGAGCGTTGCTTTCGCCGGCTTTGCCCAAGTGCAGAAAGTGTCGAGCAAGGACGTGAAGCACGTTGTTGCCCAAGAACAAGCCATTACAGGCGATGAAATCTTCGAACATGTCGGCAATGTGGCCAACATGACCCGCACCGATGCCGAGTTGGACTACACCACCTGCGACTGGCAGACCAACACGGCCGCCAAGAACTGGACGATGCACTTCCCGGATGGCTGCCTCGGTTTCACTTGGATTGCCTCTTTCATGGAGGACTACTCCGACCGTGGCACCGGCATCGGCATCTACAACCCCAACACCGATGAATGGACCACTTCAAACGGTCTCATCGAGGATCACAAGACCGGCTTCGGTACTGCCGCCCGTTATGGCCAAAACGGTATCGTCGTCGTGTCGCGCAACCCCACCACCTCCACCTGCGAGGTTTACATCATCGAAAACAAGGACAACCTGCCTTCGGGTAGCTTGGCTCCTATCTATGTCATGCCCGCCGACTACAATCCGCACTTCCCGACTGTGATGTGCACCGGCCCCGACCACAGACACATCCACATCCTCGTCACTGCCCTCAACCAAGAAATCAACGGCCAAACCAATCCGTATTTCTACTTCCGCTCGATGGACGGTGGTGTCACTTGGGAAGAGCACAAGACCATCGACTACCTCGGTCGTGACTATGTCGCTATCTATGGCTCCGGTTCCGATGCCTACTTCATGGAAAACACGGGTGGCAACGAGCTGAACATCGTGGTGAACACCCGTCGTGGCGACGGCGTTGTGCTGACCTCCACCGACGAAGGTGACACCTGGACTCGCACCGAGTACTATCACCATCCTGGTATCGATGTCGTTTTCCCCGAAGAAGGTATTCAATACAGCTATCCTCGCTGGACCTCTGCCCTTTGGCACAACGACGTCCTGCACATTGCCTATGAATTTGGCGGTGGCTTAGGCGACATCTCTTCAACGAGCTACTTCCCTGGTTACGGTGGTGTGGCCTATTGGAACAGTGCCATGCCTTATAGAGGCACTGGTGTGGAGTATGGTTTCGACCCCAACAACCCGAATCCTCCTGTCAACGGCCAGCCCTTCATCATGGACTCCGCCTACATCTATAGAGACATCTATGCCTCTTGGTGCTTCTTTAGCGATGCCACGCACGAGATGTGGCCTGAATACATCGGCTACCTCACACCTTTGGACGATAACGATCAACCCTTGGTCGACCCTGAAGAGGCTGAAGTCTTCAACATTGTCCAAAACGACTTCGACCTGACCCTTCACGGCCACTACAACGGCGGTGTCGGCGAAATGCCTGTCCTTATGATGACCCCCAGTGGCGACATGCTGGTTGCCGTTTGGATGAGCTTGGATGACCACCACCTCACCGGCGGCGCTTCAGGCGACATGGCTTTCTTCAAGCTCTTCGCCCGCGCCTCGTTCGACAACGGTGCCACTTGGACGCCCATGAAGCAGCTCACCGCCGACTTCATGTTCCAATACACTGAGTTCGTTTATCCTCAGGCTGCCATCGACCTCATCAACAACCAACTCGTTGTGGTGGTCCAGACCGACGGCCAGCCCGACAGCTTCCTCATTGGCAGCGGTGGCGACACCGACCAGTTGGACAACTTGTTCCAAGGCTTCACCTTCGACCTGATGGAACTCTTCGGCTATGACGGCATCGGCGAAGGCCCCGTGCACAACAACACTAACCTTCAGGTGTATCCTAACCCCGTCAGCGAGTGCATGACCGTCAGCCTCAACCAAGAGGAAGATGTCGTCATCTGCAACCTCATGGGCCAGACCGTCAGCAGCTTCAAGGGCCATGCCGGCATCAACACCGTTGACGTCAGCAACCTCAGCAGCGGCATCTACTTCATCAGCGCTGGTTCCGCCACGCAGAAGTTTGTCGTGAAATAAGCATTACGATTGCACAAAATGAGAAAAGGAGGCTTTCGGGCCTCCTTTTTCATTTGAATACCAACGATTTATATCTCCTTGATGATTTCCTCAAAACTCCGCTCGTCATCCTGTCCGTTCATCTTCTCCTGCTTGATGCGCGACTTGCGGCGGGCGTAGCTGTTGGTTTGCAGATTCATCAGAATTGAAATCACTTGGTTGCTGAAGCCTTGCTTGGTGAGGCAGCAGATTTGCAGGTCGCTCTTGGTGAGGGCGGGATAGAGCGTCAAAAGGCGTTGGGTGAAGTCGCCGTAAACCTTGTCGATGAGGGTCACGAAGTCGTCCCACTCGCTTTCCTTCAGGTCGAAGTCCAAGGTGGAGGCGGTGATTTGTTCGGTCAAAGCCAAAGCCGTGACATAGACCTTGTTTTTCTTCAAAGCCACCTCCATCTGGTTCTTCATCTCTTCGGCTTTCAGCTTGGCACTCAGTGTTTTTTGTCGCAAAAGCAACAAAGTGACCAACAAAACGACCAACAACGCGCCGAGGACGAGATAGAGATAGAGGCTTTTCAGTTTTTGCTCGGCTTGCAGGTTGTTTTTCTGCATCTGGAGGTCGTATTCCGCCTTGATGCGCTGCACCAGTTCGCTGCGGTGCTCGCGGTCGGCCTGCATCATGTTCTCGTTGAAAAGTTCGTGACATTCAAGGGCTTGCGCATATTCGCCCCGCATCTGATGAAGATAGCAAAGGGCTTGGTAGGCCGACATGCGGACACCCGCCATCTCGTTTCGGGTGGCTTCGGTGAGGTGGACGATGGCGAGGCTGTCTTGCTCCAAATAATAGTAGGCCAAGCCCAAAGTCAGTGGGCCGTCGCCAGAGGCACCGTCGGCCAAGGCTTGACTGACGCGCTCAATCACTTGCTCGTAGTCTTCCGTCACCAACAGCACATCGCGGCTCGATTCCAAAAGGATTTCGTTTTGCATTGTTTTGTCGTTCAATGCTTTGGCGAGGGTTAAGGCTTCGTCGTAATGCTGTTCTGCCGCGTCAATGTCGCCTAATGAGGCCGCCGCCCGCCCGCTGTTGCGTAAGACATTCATTAACAGGGTGGAATCGCCGAGTTCGCGGGCCAAGGTTGCGGCATCTTCGTGCAGCGGCAGGGCTTCGTTGAAGAGTTCGTGCTTCCAATAGCAAAAGCCAAGGTTGTCCTCGATTTGGCCTTTCAGCCTTTTCGTTTCGGGTTTGTCGGGCTTGCATTGCTCAAGGGCAAGCAAGGCTTGGCTGAACGACTCGGCGGCGGCTTCGCTCTGTTTGGCGGCACGTTGTTCAACGCCTTGCCCGAAGAGCGTTTCAGCTTCTTTGAGCCATCGTGCCTCGTGATGGCAGGATGATAGGCTTGAGGCCACTATGAGGGTTAGTATTAATTGTTTGGTTTTCATTTTTGTTTTTCTGTTTGGGTCTTCGAATCCCCCTAACCCCCTTTTCAAAGGGGGACACCTGCCGGACGCAGATTTTGGGTCAGGATTTTGGTCAGAACAGGGGTCGGAAATTTTCACCGCTTTGCGCGTCACCCTTTCTAAAGGGGGGCAGGGGGGATTCAAACACACACTCAATTCATTTCACTACAAATTTCGCCGTCTGTCCGCCCACGCTGATGAAATACATGCCCGCGGTCAGGTTCGACACGTCGATGGATTGTAGAGACGTTTCATGGGATGTCTCTACATGACCGGATAATAGGATTTGACCCATCAGGTTGGTGATGCGGTAGGCGGTTTGTAGAGACGCACGGACGTGCGTCTCAATGAATAAAACGCCATTGGCGGGATTGGGATAGACCACAAATGCCGCCTCACCCGTCGGTTCGTCAAGGCCGTTATGCAATTCGGAGTACAGCGCAAACCGGCCACGCGGTAGCTTTTGCCACGGGTCATCAGCCTTTCGGGGAAGAAGCTGGTCATGTGGCCGATGCCACATACAATGTCGCCGCTGAAAAGGTCGTTCTCGTCGCTCACATGAAGGGTGCGGTAGTTTTGGCCTCCATAGTCAATATACTCCACACTGTCCACATGCATGATAATGCTTTCTGTACCTACTTTGATTTCCCATTCGTCGCCTGTTTCGGCTGCAAGGTTGTATAGGGTGGTGAACTCTTCCAAGTCCTTGTTCCACCAATAGACGATGCCATTCTCTTCGTAGACATATTCGTGCGTCACTTCGGTCCAAATGTCGCGGTCGTAGTGCGTGTTGCTGCGGACGATGATTTTCGGGCGTTGTGTGCCAATGGTCGTGTCGCCTGCGCATTCCAGATATTGGTAGGTAATGCTGCCTTCGTTGTTCATAATCTCGTAGTACCATTCAGATTGTGCCGCAGGGAATGGTGGTTCATAAAAACAAATGTCTCCTACAACCGTACAATGGCTGTTCATAGTTTGAAATACTTCGAAATTCTTCCAAATGGTTCCCGTGTGACCTTCGTTTCTTTCCATGAAACCAGTAGCATATATGTCATCACCGATGCGTTTCATCTTGGTAATTGGCATGTTGTGGTCAATGGAACTTGCATACCCAAAATCAAGAGCGACAGCGTTGCCATTCATGATGATAGCATGATCTCCATAATTGCGGAATCTGTATGTATACCAATTGTCATCTTTTGCATATAAAGTATAGATTCTCGTATCATATTCAGATAATGACGAATACAATCTTGTCTCGTTTTTATAAACTGTCCCATATACTGGATAAGACTGTCCTATGTTTAAAGTATAAATGTTGCCACTGTCAATACATATTTCAGAGGCTTCAAAATTCGTGGTAAATGGTAAAGTATAAAGCAAGCCTGTTTCGTCCCAAACGGCTGGCTGATAAATTGAATCAGTACGTAAACAACCGCAATAGTAAACATCGCCAGTGGTTTCGTCTATATCTAAGTTGCGGATAGCACTAGAATGGATCCCATCACCAAGGGTTAGGTACGGCGTAAAGTTTTCGCCTTTCCATATTTTTGCCACAGAGACACCATCAATGGTTTCACGTCCTGCATAATAAAGAGTGTCATTTTTTAGATACATGTTGCCGATGCTTTTGTTTGTGTTGTCTGTAGTGACAAAAGGTTGGTCGTTTTTCCATATTTCCGAATTAAACATCCAGTATACGTTTTCGTAACTGTCACAAAGAACGGTTTTTGGATAAACTACCGTGTTGTCGTTTCCTGCGGTATAGAGCAATTCACCATTTTTATAAATAGCAGCGACTTTTTCACGTTCGCTACCCTGTAACCACTCGTGAGCGACGTAATCGCCTAAAACATAAACGTTTTGTGCTTTTACACTCCATCCAAAGAATGCTAATGTTAGGATTACAAATATCTTTTTCATGGTATTAGGTTTTAATGGTTCATTTTACAACAAATTTCATGGTCTGTGCGTCAACGCTGATGAAATACATCCCGGCGGGCAAATTGGAAATGTCAATCTGTTGGGTTTCAGCCGAAATGTGGCCTTGCAGCAAGGTTTGTCCTATCAGGTTGGTGATGCGGTAGGCGGTTTGTAGAGACGCACGGCCGTGCGTCTCAATGAATAAAACGCCATTGGCGGGATTGGGATAGACCACAAATGCCGCCTCACCCGTCGGTTCGTCAAGGCCGTTATGCAATTCGGAGTTCGTAGACCTTCCACGCGGTAGCCTTTGCCACGGGTCATCAGCCTTTCGGGGAAGAAACTGATTTGATGGCCAATGTTGCTCAATAGGCTACCGCTGAAATTATCGTTAGGATCGGCGATGGTGAGCCGCTTGTAGGGGATGCCGTCGATATATTGGATTTCTGATTCGTAAACGCGGGTGGTGATGGTCTCGTTCTCCACTTCGATAGTCCATTCGTCGCCCACCTCAGCACCGAAATCGTATAACACCGTGAACTTGCCCAAGGTCTTGTTCCACCAATAGACGACACCATTTTCCTCGTAAACATATTCGTGCGTCACTTCGGAAATCGTGTCGCGGTCGTAGTGCGTGTTGCTGCGGACGATGATTTTAGGTCGCTCCTGGTTGATGGTAGTGTCACCCATGCATTGCAGATGCTGGTAGGTAATGGTTCCATCATCGCCGTGGATTTCGTAGTACCATTCCGCACCCACGAAGATGAGACCGTCAGTGCCGAAAACAGGATAGCCGTCGTTCTCGTAGGGTTCGGTGTCCATCCTGAACACCGAGCTGCCGTTGTTGAGTTGTTGGACGAAAGCTTCGGTTTTCATGTAGTCGCTTTCGAGCGGGAGGCCGAAGCCGTCGTCGGGGGCAACAGCTCTATCGAAGAAACAGTTCCTGATGATGGTCATGTTGGTGTTTTGGGCGATGATGCCGCCTTTATATTTTGAAGATACGAAACCTACATGATAACAGTTCTTGAAGAAAAGTGTAGTGGATGCATCGGCTTTTGCAATGATTCCTCCAGCATACGAATTGACATTGGAAGAGGTTGAACTATTTCCAGTGATGGTGTCATTGCTGTAACAATTCAAAATGAATAATGTATCCATATCGGCTACTTTGCCAACAATACCACCTAAAATAGTGTTACGAAGCTCGCCCCATTCTTCTCCGATAGCCCTGGTCATTGATCCCCTGCTGTAGCAATTCTCGATTCTAATGACACCAGAGTTTGCATGAGCTCCATCACATAATCCAACAATTCCTCCCGCACAACCTCGCAAATTCACCATAGTACCCTTATAATTGCAATGGACAATTCCACTTATCCCTTCAGATTGCTTATCGTTAATCATTGTACCTACAATTCCACCAGCTGCTCCCGCTTGATTGTACATTTGGGTACATGCATCTATGGTTGTCCGAACCGTGCAATTCTGGATTAGGCAATTTTCAGCAAATCCCACGATACCCCCTATGGTATTTATAGGATCACACCAATCCACACTACCGCTTCTAATCAATCCGGAAGTGTGACAATTTGATATGGTCGAGTTAATGGCCCTGCCTGCCAAGCCTCCAATGATTCTTGAAGTTTTTTGTGAGTTGATGTTCAAATTGTTGATTGTGAGATTGTAAATGCTGCAATTTGAAACGATACCAAACAGACCACGATAATAGCCAGAAACAGCTTCTTTAGGCCAATAATCATCGTACATAGCATAATTTGAAACCTCATGAGTTCCGCCATCAAAATTACCAGAAAAACAAGTGTGATAGTTATTATTGCCATAAAAATCCGGATGTGACAAATCATGAATGGAACCTATGGTTTTCCAATATAATCCTTGGCCTTTCTGCAAGTCAATATCAATGACCAAGCGGAAGCATGTGTCTTGATAAACATTAACATCATTATAAATAAAAGCAATCCATTGCGCACCTTCAGGACTATAACCTGTGACAGTATCTACATCTGCATGTCTTTGATTAACAGATTGAGCCAACCATGCCAGATTTTCAGCAGATTCAATGAGGTAAGGGTCGTCTGTGGAGCCATCGCCTTTTGTCCAAGGCTCGGCATTGCCCGTCCAAATGGATTTTTCAACAATGTTGCTGGCAAAACGTGACCAGCCAGGAGCGTTTTGGTAGGCTTCCTGCATATTATAAGGTACATTAACCTCAATCCAAGTATGAATTTCGTCGAAGGCATTGTCCGCAGTTGTTGGGACGTGTTTCGCCTTGATGCTGATGGCGTTGATGGAGGTTACGCCTTTGAATGCCTGCTCACCAATGAATGACAAGCTGGCGGGAAGCATCATCATTCCTCTGAAACCAGAGCAGTTGAGAAATGCTTGGTTGCCAACGTATTGGATTGAGTCGGGGAGGGCGAGTTTGCCCGTAAAGGAAGCGCATCCCGAAAAGGCTTCGTCTTCAATTCGGTTCAGAGCATTAGGAATGACAAGATTGCCGCTCAGATTGGAGCAACCTTTGAAGGCACCCGCACCGATGGTCTGAATGGACTCAGGGAATTCAAGTGTGCCCCGCAATCCCGAGCAACCACAGAAAGCATGGTCGTCAATACCGATGAGGGTGTAATCTATGCCATTATAGGTCACCGTATCCGCAAGGATGAGCTTGCCTTCAGGTTTGTCGTAACCCCACCAGTAATTGTCGCCGTTTTGGCAAGGATAGGTGACAACCACTTGATCAAGGTTTGCATCAGTGATGCGGTAATAGATTTCGTAACCCGTCGAATTGGTGGTGGAAAAGTCGAAATGAAACTCCTGAGTCATTCCGCTCATAGCCAAAGCCATTAATAATGCAATTGCAAATAACTTTTTCATGGCATTAGAGTTTTTAATTGTTATTGTTTCGTTTTTGAGGTTTACATCGCAAAAGTATGGCATTTCTCAAAACGAAAAACAACTTGTCAAGCCCTTTCGGGGGCTTGTCTATCATTTCGGATAATGTAAAATTTGCAACAGATTGATTTTCTGTTTATTCAAAAAACTTCAATCTGAATGTTGTCTATTATATCGTCTATGGTTTTCGACGGTTTTTCCAGCCCAAAATCAGCCCCAATACCATTGATTCGCCGTGCGATATCTTTGTTTGGGGCTGTTGGGTTTGTCCTTGTATTCTGGAATGAGCATCCCAGCTTCAAGTAAGGGCGTGAAAACATTTCGGCGAAAACTCGTGCGGCTCTTGTAGCCAACCTCTTCCATCATTTCAAGAATCCCCTGCGGGATACGGCAAAACGCCAAAATGCGACGGGCAGTCTCTTCTTCGCCTTTGCCCAACGCGGGACATTGGAGACGAATGTCCGACAACGGCCTGTAGTTGTCATCATTGCTGCTCTTGTAATAGCCATATCTCGGGCTGCTCTCTGCAACAATGCTTCCGTATGGCATCGGATTTGGCCTGTCGAAAGCCTCAACGGGCCGCTGCATGATGACCTGAAACTGGTTTCCTTCATCATTGACAAACTCGATGTCCCTGACTTCTTTTGCGGCTCGAATGATGCCCGTGCCCAAGCCTCTGTAATCCATTGTCTTTGCGCAAAATGCGGCCATCAACGGATTGCGTTGCTTGGTTTTTCCAAAACGGATAGACTCCACATCCACGCCCGTTGGCAAGCCTCCAGGACTGATGATTTCGACTCGGTTGTCGAAAATCATGATGCGGATGGGGGCTTGGATGAGGTAATCGCGGTGCACGAGCGCATTTTGGAGGATTTCTTTCAATGCCACTTCCGAGATTTCCAGCTTCCCGACCGAATTGAACGACTGCCCCGCTTGTATGCTGTGAAGATTGGCATTCAAGAAAGCTATTCCTCCCTCAAACATTCGCGGGATGGTTCCTGTGATGTCTTTGCTGTCGCGATATTCAAGCCCTCCCATGTCGTTCCCGAAAAAAGAGACGGCCTTGATAACGAAAGCTGGCTCGTACATTTGGGGGTGTTTCCCGAAGAATTGCAATCCGGCAAGGGTTACTCGTCCATCTTTTGTCATGATTTGCAGGTTTTGAAGAAGTTGCTCAACGGGCAAGCCGAATTCATCGGAACGCTTGCCGTAATATTGCTCCAGATACTCGTTGAGCAGCATCATGTCAATGTCGTTGATGCTGGTTCTTCTGACGCCTTTTTCGTCGGGCCTGAAGCTGCCCGACTCTTGGAACAATGCCAGCATTTCGGCGTTTTCGACGATGCGGCGTTTGTCGCTGCCTTGCTTGATCCAGATGTTTCCGCTTTGGTCTTTGTAGGGTTTGTCGATGCCTTCGTTCACGTTCACGACGAGGACGGTTTTTCCATCTACATCGACTGTTTCGGTTTGAAGATAGACCGTTGGCCTCACGCTATTGTTTGCCACATTCCCGACATCGCGACTGATTTGTTGAACTTCGTCGTATGTCAGCCCAACAATTTCTCCCGTTTTGTCTTCCACGCCGATGAGGATGGTTCCTCCGCGATAGTTGGCAAACGCAACAATCTCGGCAGCGATTTTTGACGGGTTGTCTATTCTCAGCTTGAATTGGACTTTGCTGTTTTCGCCCAAGGCGCAGAGTTCTTTTATTTCTTTTGCATTCATAACTTAACCATTTTCCGCTGCAAAAGTATAGAATTTGGTTAAGTTATGCAAGTTTTTTGGTCAAGTTTTTATCGAAAATTTACTATAATATTGAATATCAATATGATAATTTTTATAACAAACTGGTTAAGCTGGCATAAAAAACGCTAAAACTTAACCAAATTTGGTTAAGTTTTAGCGTTTTAAAATGAGTTTTTGAATTATTTCTTCGGCTTCAATTCGTCGAAAATCATGTTGCGTAGATTGTCGATCGGGACGCGCACCTGCTGCATCGTGTCGCGGTCGCGCACGGTGACGGTGTTGTCGACCAAAGTATCATTATCGACGGTCACGCACATCGGCGTGCCGATGGCATCCTGACGACGATAGCGCTTGCCGATGGAGTCTTTCTCCTCGTATTGGCACATAAAGTCTGTCTTCAGCGAGTCGATGATTTCACGTGCCTTCTCCGGCAGACCGTCTTTCTTGACCAACGGCAGCACCGCGACCTTGTAAGGCGCAAGGATGGCCGGCAGCTTCAACACCAAGCGCTCGGAGCCGTCTTCCAACTTCTCCTCAGTGAAGGCATTGCTGAACATGGCAAGGAACATTCGGTCGAGGCCGATGGAGGTCTCGATGACGTAAGGCGTGTAGCTCTCGTTGGTGTCGGGGTCGAAGTATTGGAGCTTCTTGCCCGAGTATTTGGCGTGGGCCGAGAGGTCGAAGTCGGTGCGGCTGTGGATGCCTTCGAGTTCCTTGAAACCGAAGGGGAAGTCAAACTCGATGTCGGTGGCGGCATTAGCGTAGTGAGCCAATTTCTCGTGGTCGTGGAAGCGGTATTTCTCGGCGGGCAAACCTAATGAGAGGTGCCAGTTGAGGCGTTCTTGCTTCCAGTGCTGGAACCATTCGAGTTCGGTGCCGGGGCGGACGAAGAACTGCATTTCCATCTGCTCAAACTCCCTCATGCGGAAGATGAACTGGCGCGCCACAATCTCATTGCGGAAGGCTTTTCCGGTTTGGGCGATGCCAAACGGGATTTTCATGCGGCCGGTCTTCTGCACGTTGAGGTAGTTGACGAAAATGCCTTGTGCCGTTTCGGGGCGCAAGTAGATGGTGTCGGAGCCGTCGGCCACACTGCCCATCTTGGTCGCAAACAT
This sequence comes from uncultured Bacteroidia bacterium, assembly GCA_902782455.1. Classification (GTDB taxonomy): domain Bacteria; phylum Bacteroidota; class Bacteroidia; order Bacteroidales; family F082; genus Limimorpha. Next base: position 26,121 of record CACZNA010000049.1, read on the forward strand.
CAGGTTGAACTGGCGCACGTCGGTCCAGTTGCGGGTGCCGCTGATGGGGCAAACAATTTCGAGGTCAAGAATCAGTTGCTTGATGGCATCAAGGTCGTTTTTCTCCATCGCGCCATATAGGCGGTGGCTAATTTCCTCGATTTTGGCCTTGTGTTCGAGCACGCGCGGATTGGTGGTCACGAATTGCTCTTCGTTGAAGGCATCGCCAAAGCGTTTGCGGGCTTTCTCCACCTCTTTATTAATCTTCTCCTCAATTTTGGCCATATAGTCCTCGACCAAGACATCGGCGCGGTAGCGTTTCTTCGAGTCGCGGTTGTCGATGAGGGGGTCGTTGAAGGCATCGACGTGTCCCGAAGCCTTCCAAGTGGTGGGGTGCATGAAGATGGCCGCGTCGATTCCGACGATGTTTTCGTGCATCTGCACCATCGCCTTCCACCAGTATTCGCGGATGTTTTTCTTCAGTTCCACACCGTTTTGGCCGTAGTCGTAAACGGCTGAAAGTCCGTCATAAATTTCGCTCGAAGGGAAAATGAAACCGTATTCCTTCGCATGAGCGGTTATTTTTTTGAAAAAGTCTTCTTGATTCATAATTGATTGATTATTTGTTGTTTACTTGATTTTCTTGATAAGTTCCTTTGCTGTAATGTCGCGCATCAGCGTGAAGGCGAACCATTTCTTTCCCAAGTCCTTGATGGAAGCCCCGATGTGGTAGACTTCATCGTCAATGAGTAGGAAACGGTCGTGTGCCTTGTTGAATTGGTTGACCTCAATGACAGGATATTGGCTGTTGTGCTTGTTGATGTCCAATTGCAGTTGAGGACTGATGTTTTGCGTGTAGATCTTTGCTGAAACGTTGCTCTCGCGCTTGTCGAGCAAAGAAAGTACAGAATCGTCTACATAGTTGTCAATGAGGACGATAGATTGTTTGGCTTTTTTGATGAGGTCGGAAACGAAACGATAAGCGTCGAAGACTTGACCATCAAAGAAAATGCCTTGTTGGGGAGACGTTTGGGCATCGATTCTCTTGAAAACCTCATCGATGCGTTTGTCGGTTTCGATTTGATGATATTCGATGGTCGAAAGACGTTGGAAAATCTGGGCGTTGTTGGCGAAAAAATGACGCATAGAAGTGAAAGCCCTCATAATGCGAATGTTAGCCTCAATTGCTGTTGGCGAACGCAAGACGCTACTGAGCATGGCAATGCCGTTTTCTGTGAAAGCGTAAGGTAAATAACGGTTTCCACCCCAACTTGAGATGCCAAAATGGCATTTCAAGATTTCCATCTCTTCTTTCGAGAGTTGAAACATAAAATCAATGGGAAATCTCTCAATGTTTCTTTTGACTTGTCTGTTAAGTTGCCCAGTTTCAACACCATACAGCATAGCTAAATCCCTGTCAAGCATCACTTGAACACCTCTAATCGTATATATTAGATGCTCAACATTAATGGATTGGAAATCGCAATTTGCGACTTCAAGAGGACCGCTTTTAATGGGCAAATTGCCTTTTGCTTCCGAAATCACTTCCTTGGCCATCGCTGACGCTATTAAATTATCAGCATCGCGTCCCCGTAGGTGAAGAAACGGTACTTCTCGGCGATGGCTTCCTTATAAGCCTTCATCAGCAAGTCATATCCAGCGAAGGCCGCCACTTCCATCATCATGGGCGACTTAGGCAAGTGGAAGTTGGTAATCATGCAGTTGGCCACAGAAAAATTGTAAGGCGGGAAAATGAACTTGTTCGTCCAGCCTTTGTAGGGCTTGATTTTTCCGCCGATGGTCATGGCTGTTTCGAGGGCTTTCAAAGAAGTGGTGCCCACGGCAAACACGTTGTTGTGGCGCTCGTTGGCCTCATTGACCAAAGTGCAGCACTCCTCGTCGATGTACATCTCTTCGGAGTCGGGCTTGTGTTTGGTGAGGTCTTCCACTTCGATGTCGCGGAAGTTGCCCATGCCAGGATGCAGGGTCAGTTCGGCGAAGGAAGCGCCCAGTATTTCCATGCGTTTCATCAGGATTTTGCTGAAGTGCATTCCTGCAGTAGGAGCCGAAACGGCACCTTCAACCTTGGCATAGATGGTTTGAAAGTCCTCAGCGTCTTCGGGACGCTCGTCGCGGTTCAGCTCGCGCGGAATGGGAGTGTGCCCCAGTCCTGACAGGGTTTTCTTGAACTCGTCGTAGGTGCCGTCGTAGAGGAAACGCAGAGTGCGGCCGCGTGAGGTCGTGTTGTCGATGACCTCGGCCACCAAACCTTCGCCTTGGTCGATGGGACCGAAATAGAGCTTGTTGCCGATACGGATTTTTCGCGCCGGGTCAACGAGCACATCCCACAGACGGCTCTCATGGTCCAGCTCGCGGAGCAGCAGCACCTCTATGTCGGCTTCTGTCTTTTCCTTCTTGCCGTAAAGCTTGGCGGGGAACACCTTCGTGTTGTTGATGACAAACACGTCGCCATCCTTCACATAGTCGATGATGTCCTTGAAAATGCGGTGCTCAATCTTTCCGATTTTGCGGTCAACGACCATCAGTCGCGCTTCGTCACGGTTCTCGATAGGGTAGAGCGCAATCAGCTCTTGAGGCAGGTTGAATTTGAATTGTGATAGCTTCATTATTTACATTTGTTTTGTTACTTTTCGTCCGAAACAAATTACAAAGATACGACAAAAAAGGAATTTTGTCAAGTTTTTTTTCATAAGATATTGATTGTCAACCTTATTTTTGGTCTTTCTCCAACTGCGCCTTTTTCCATTCCTTAAACTCATCCCCCGTCTCAACAATATGCTGCCGCAATTTTTCCAAAGGCCAAGCATCCTCCACACGGAAGTCGCCGATGCGTGTCCGGCGCAATGATTTCAAACAAGCACCGTTGCCCAAAGCCTTGCCGAAGTCGTTGGCGAGGCTGCGGATATAGGTGCCTTTGCTGCAAGTGACCTCGAAGTCGAGTTCGGGGAAGTGGTCGAGGCTGATTTTGAAGTCGTCGATGTGGATGTCGCGGGCCTTCAGTTCAATTTCCTCGTCGGAGCGGGCATAGTCGAAGGCGCGTTTCCCCTTAATTTTGATGGCGGAATACTTCGGCGGATACTGTTTGATGTCGCCGATGAACTGCACTCGTGCGGCTTCGATTTGTTCTGGCGTGATGCCGTCGGTAGGGAAGAATGCATTAGGCTCACTCTCCAAATCGAAAGTCGGGGTGGTTTGTCCTAAAAGAATCGTTCCAGTGTAAGTCTTCACCTGCGCTTGGTAGGTGTCGATTTGCTTGGTCATCTTTCCCGTGCAAAGAATAAGCAAGCCCGTCGCCAAAGGGTCCAAAGTGCCTGCGTGGCCAACCTTCAGCTTGCGGATGCCATAGCAACGGTTGACCAACGACCGGATGAAGTTGACCGTGTCGAACGAGGTCCAGTCCAAGGGCTTGTCAATGAGGATGACCTCGCCGCTTTCAAAGTCGAACATCAGGCGAAGATTATGGCGACGATGCCAACAATGGCACAATACACTGCAAACCAAATCAGTTTGCCCTTCTTCACGATGTTGATCATCCACTTGCAGGCGATGCAGCCGAAGATGAAGGCAGCCAAGAACCCGACAATGGCCGCCACGGGCGAAATGCCGCTCATGGCTTCGTGGAAACCGACCTCAAAAATGTCCTTGATGTCCAAAAGTGCCTCACCCAAGATAGGCGGAATGACCATCAAGAAGGAGAATTGGGCCAGTTTTTCCTTTTTGTTGCCGAGGAGCAAACCTGTGGCAATCGTTGAGCCGGAGCGCGACAAACCCGGCATGACGGCACAGGCCTGGGCGATACCGATGATGAAAGCATGAACAGGGCTGATGTTCTCCTTTTGGCGCGGCTTGGCAAAATAGGAGAAGGCTAATAATGAAGCTGTTACCAAGAGCATGATGCCCACGATGAGCAGCCCCGAGCCGAAGACTTCCTCAACTTTGTCCTTGAAGAACAAACCGACAATCATCACAGGAATCATCGAAATCAGAATGTTGATGGCGTATTTCGTGCCACCGTTCAGGTTTTGGTAACCATTCCAAGATTGTTTGGTGAACAAATCCTTGAAAATCCACACGATTTCCTTCCAGAGGATGACCAAAGTGCTGAGCACGGTGGCCACGTGGAGCAAGACCGTGAAAGTGAGGTTCGATTCGCCGTCTTCGAGGCCGAAGAGCGCTTGACCGATGGCCAAATGGCCGCTGCTGCTGACGGGAAGGTATTCCGTCAGGCCTTGGATAATACCGAGTAATAATGCTTGTAACCAGTTCATAATATGTTTTTTTGTCACAAAACTTACAAAACCCGTCAAAACTTTTCTTTGGTGTGGGCGGCGTCCCAACCGGTCGCCGCTGGAAAGCAGCCGGTTGGCGTGCTTTCCCTGTCTGTTTCTTTAGGTTTTGCTCGTTTTGTTGGTTTTGTGATTATTTTTTCCCTTTCCAGAATATTGCGACGATTTCGACGACGAAGCCCGCCAAAACCAAAATGGTTGACAATGTAATACGTTGAAAATCAAACATTTTTTCATTGAACACATCAGGATCGTTGGAGCCTCCGCCCAACATGAGGATGAAGCCCAAGGCAAGCAAGGCAATACCGATGAGCAAGATGATGAAATTCTGTTTGCCGAAAAGCATAACTTTCTGATTGTCAGTACTTTCAGCAACCTCTTTTTGTGTTTTACTTATTTCTTTTGCCATATTGCTAAATTTTTGCAAAGGTACAGATTTTATGCATACAGTCGGTCGACATCGGCGTGGAGGTACTTCCGCAGCGCGATGCGGGTGGAGAGTCCACCGAGCAGAATGCCTAAGACGATGATGCCGACAAAGATACAAATAATGATTCTATAGTCTTGAATTAGAGTCAATTCGGGAAGGCGTTGCATGATGCCGTAGAGCAGCAGGGTTAGGAAAATGTCGGCCAACAAAGCACCGAAAAACCCTTGAGAAATGCCACTCTTGATGAAAGGACGGCGGATGTAGGAGGCCGTGGCTCCCACTAATTGCATACTGCGCACCAAAAAACGCTTGGAATAAATGCTGAGACGTATCGTGTTGCGTATCAAGGTAATGGCGACAAGGAGCAGGATGACGCTGGCCACTATCAGGCCGAAACCGATGCGGCGGATATTCTGGTTAATCAACTCAACGAGTGACTTTTGGTAATAGATTTCCTTGACGTTGGTGTTTTTCAGCAGTTGGGCTTGGATGCGGTCGATGCTGTCGTTGTTGGCCCAAGCCGCATTGAAACGCACGTCGATGGAGGGAAGCAGCGGGTTTTCCTCGTTGCCGAGCCATTGCAGGAAATCCTCGCCGAGGTCGTCGCTCAGGCGGCGGATGGCCTCGTCCTTGGTGATGTATTCGGTGGATTTCACGGCGGGCATGGCGTCGAGTTCTTGTTGCAGTTTGAGGATGTTGGCTTCTTTCGCATTGCTGTTCATCACAATTTCGAAGCCGATGTTTTCCTTGAGGTGGTTGGAGAGTTTCTGGGCATGCATCATCAGCAGGGCAAACACACCTAACAAAAAGAGTACCAATGTAATACTCATCAACGAAATGAAGTATGACCCTGCCACACGGCGCTTGCTTGAACTTTTCTCTGACATTTGGGCTTGTCGAACTATGGGTTTGAAACGGCAAAGATACGAGAATTATTTCATTGGCATCATTTATTTTGTATTTTTGCCGTCTAAAACCACAGAATCATGCAAACGCTTAAATCAAACATAAAAACCGACTCCGAAGAGTTCAAGCAAAACGAGAAAAACATGCTCGCGTTGATGGCGCAATACCGCGAGGCAATGTCGGCCTCGATGCAAGGCGGCGGCGAAAGTGCCGTGGCCAAACACAAGAAACGCAACAAGCTCCTTGCCCGCGAGCGCATCGACCTCCTCATCGACCCGAACACACCCTTCCTCGAACTTTCGCCAATGGCGGCCTACGGCACCTATAACAACGACTTCCCCTCGGCGGGAATCATCACCGGAATCGGGGTGATTCAAGGCCGCGAGGCCGTCATCGTGGCCAACGACGCCACCGTGAAGGGCGGTACCTATATGCAATACACCGTGAAGAAACACCTTCGCGCCCAAGAGATTGCGATGGAGAATCACCTGCCCTGCGTCTATATGGTCGACAGCGGCGGTGCTTTCCTTCCCGAGCAAGACACGGTCTTCCCCGACCGTGACCATTTCGGGCGGTTCTTCTACAACCAGGCGCGAATGTCGGCCTTGGGCATCCCGCAAATCGCCATCGTGATGGGCATGTGTACGGCTGGCGGCGCCTACGTTCCGGCCATGAGCGACGAAACCATCATCGTGCGCAACCAAGGCACGATTTACCTTGGCGGACCGCCTTTGGTGAAAGCCGCCACGGGCGAGGTGGTCACGGCGGAGGAATTGGGCGGCGGCGAGATGCACACCAGCATCTCGGGTGTGGCCGACCACTTGGCCGAAAACGACCAACACGCCTTGCAGATTTGCCGCAACATCTTCAAGACTTTGGAAAAGTCGCATCGGCAAAAACTTGACATGTTGCCCGTTGAGGCACCTCTCTACGACCCTCACGACCTCTACGGCCTCGTGCCCATCGATTTCCACAAATTGGTCGACCCTCGTGAGATTATCGCAAGAATCGTGGACGGCAGCCGTTTCCAAGAGTTCAAGTCGAGGTATGCCACCACGCTTGTTTGCGGTTTCGCGCATTTGATGGGCTTCCCCGTGGGCATCCTTGCCAATTACGGCGTATTGTTCTCTGAATCAGCACTGAAAGCCACGCACTTCATCGAGCTTTGCTGCCAAAGAAATATTCCATTAGTGTTTTTGCAGAACATCACTGGCTTTATGGTGGGCAAGCAGTACGAGCAAGGCGGCATCGCCAAGGATGGTGCGAAGATGGTACACGCGGTCAGCAATGCCAACGTGCCGAAGTTCACGGTCATTTTCGGCGGGTCGTTTGGTGCGGGCAACTACGGCATGGCGGGTCGCGCCTACAGTCCGAGGCTGCTCTTCATGTGGCCCAACGCGAAAATCTCCGTCATGGGCGGCGAGCAGGCGGCCAGCGTCCTTGCCACGGTGAAGGAAGACCAATACCGTTCTACAGCACCGCCCGCCTCTGGGACGATGGCATCATCGACCCCGTCGACACGCGCAAAATCCTCGCCTTGGGCATCGCCGCCTCGCTGAACCAACCCTTCCCGCCGCAGCAGTTTGGGGTGTTTAGGATGTGATGGCTTATGTTTGTAAAACAAATCAAATTGAGGGAAAAATGTTTACACAATACGCTGATAATCAGTATAAAACATATAAAGAAGCTCAGGCTTATTTTGGCCAAAATCCGAAGAGACTGATTGATGCCGAAAAGTTTGTCATGGATGAAATCTTGCATTTCATCGACATCCACCAGCCTGAAATCAAAAGGGATTATGACGAGGCTTCTTATCTTTATTCATTTTGGAAAAACTATCCGCCGATGGATAGAGGCAGAGCTCCTGTTGGTGACCAATACCCTTGGATTGAGGTAGGTGAGCAGGTATTTGGCAACAAATTGCAACGGCATTTCAACGCCAATTTCTCAGTAAAAGATTCAGGGTTGCCATCTGGTGCTGACGACCGTTGTGTCATTTCAAGCGAGCGCATACGGCAAATTCTCGGGATTACTGATTCCGTATGGGTGTTTGTTGACATCAAGTCAGCAGGTCCGCGAGACGATTACGACCATGCCGTGATGTCGCCATATCAGGTTTCCGGCACGGGTGATTGGGCTAATATTACTGATGGTGTCAGTAACAAGCCAATCAAGGCCGAAGGAAACAGAGTAATCCATGATTTCTTCTGTTCGCTTGCCCCTATTTATGTTCTAAGTGACGGTACGGTTGCTCCCCTTCTCACTTTCGTTATCAAGCCCGTCTATAAAATGATGAAGGATGAAAAGGACAAAACCATCGGTCAACCACTTGCGAAAATCAAGGTTGCAAGTATTCCCAATGGTATTTTGCTAACGAAGAATCCCAATTACAACAAATTGCATCCCGGACTGTTTTTCCCCGGCAAGGATGATAGGAATAAAGACTTAAGGAAAATACGTGCAAGAATTTCGTTCAGCCTGTTGAGGGAAATTGCTGTGTGGAGAATCAAAGAGATAGAAGTAAAATAAAGTCAATATGTTAGAAACCAATGAGATATATTGCGGAGATTCGAGAGAACTCCTAATGCAGATTGAGCCTGATTCTGTCGCTCTTTCTTTTTGGTCGCCGCCCTATTTTCTTGGGAAAGACTATGAGCAAGGCGTGTCATACGAGCAATGGCAGAGTATGTTGAAAGAGGTCATCCGATTGCATTATGACATTCTGAAGCCTGGTGGTTTCATGGTCATCAACATTGCGGACATTTTGGCTTTTCAGGACGAAAACATGCCCCGCATCCAAGCCGACAATCCATCGAACAAAAAATGTTCGGTGACGCGAGAAATGGTTTTGGAGGCCAGACGGCTACATCCCGATTACAACAGGGACCAACTTGCGGCTTTCCTGAATTGCAGCGAGCAAACCGTTGACAGGCGACTTAACGGGAACAACATTCGCGGAGGCAAACATGCTGTCGGCACTCATGTGAAACTTGTTGGCGGTCAACTCGAACAATACGCATACGAAGCGGGACTTTACCTTTACGACAAGCGAATTTGGGTGAAAGACCCCGCTTGGGCCAACAGCAAATGGACGACCAGCACATTGAAGGCCGTCAGCGAAACAGAAGACTTGTATGTCTTCTGGAAGCCAGGCACATACGTTGTCAATCGCGACCGCCTCACCGCTTCGGAATGGAAAGAGTGGGGTTTAAGACAGGTATGGAATATTCCAAGCGTAAGAGCCAACGACATCCATCAAGCCATGTTTCCAATGAAATTGGCTTATCGTGTCATCAAGTTATATACCGACGAGGGAGATATAGTGTTAGACCCGTTTCTTGGTAGTGGCACCACTGCCCTCGCCGCTATTGAGGCCAACAGGCAGTTTATTGGGATAGAGTTGATGGAACAATATGCATCCTTGGCGCAAAAGAGAATTAATGAAGTGTTGAAAACACCGAAATTGGAATTTGCCTAAACTAAAATCCTCGCCTTGGGCATCGCGGCCTCGCTCAACCAACCCTTCCAGCCGCAGCAGTTTGGGGTGTTTAGGATGTAGGTTTATACTTGCTAAATGAAATTCCATAATTTATTCAATATGAAAAATTTAAAACTGATTTTGGTCCTTGCGACCGTGACGTTGGCCGCCGTTTCATGCGGTCAGAAGAAAAACACACAAAAGGAGGAAGCCCAAAAAGTAGAGACTCCCAAAATGTTGGTGCTCTACTACTCCCAAACGTCGAACACGAAGGCCGTAGCGCAAGAAATCGCTACACGACTCGGTGCCGACATTGAGGAGATTGTCGCCGCGAATCCCTACGATGGCGATTTTCAAGCCACCATCGAGCGCGGCAAGAAAGAACTCGACGAGGGTATCTACCCTGAAATTCAGCCGCTTAAATCCGACATCGCCAAGTATGATGTCATCTTCATCGGCTATCCCGTTTGGTTTGGCACTTATGCCCCGCCTATCATCACTTGGTTGAATCAAGTGGACTTGAGCGGCAAAAAGGTGGTTCCGTTCTGCACTTTCGGCAGCGGCGGATTGGATTCCAGCGTGAGGGATTTGGCTGAGGCTGAGCCTAATGCAAAGATTCTTCCTGGCTATGGTGTCCGTGCAGCACGTTTGGAAGCCATGCCCAAGGAGATTGACCAATTCCTGAAAGCCAACGGTTTCATCGAAGGCGAATTCACCAAATTGGAGGCCTTCCCCGAACAACATCCCGTAAGCGAAGAGGAAGCCGCCATCTTCAATGCCGCCGTTGAAGGCTATCCGATGCTCAATGCGGAGGCAAAGACCGTCGCCTCGCGCACCCTACCGAACGGCACGGAATACCTTTTCACTGCTGCCGACCGTCCCCGCGAGGACAGACCGAACATACCTCCTGCGGGCGAGCTGAAAGTCTATGTGACTGTCGTTGAGGGAGAAGCACCAGTATTTACGCAGGTGGTGAGATAAAAATGGCCTCCACAAAAGAATACATCGATTTCATCCTCGAACAGCTTTCGGGCTTGGACGACATCACCGCACGTTATATGATGGGCGAATACATCATCTATTACCGTGGGAAAGTCATCGGCGGCGTTTATGACAACCGTTTTTTGGTGAAGCCGACAAAATCCGCACGGGAGAAGATGCCGGATGCGCCGCTTGAATTACCTTACGATGGTGCCAAGCCCATGCTTTTGGTGGACAATCTGGAGAACCGCGACTTCCTGAAAGAATTGGTTTCAGGCATGTTTGACGAACTGCCCGAACCGAAAAAACTGAGAAAGAAATGATTCGCCTATCGTTTCTTGAAGACATAGCCCTTCTGCTCATAGAGGGGCTTTTCTTTTGCGTTGACTATGCTATAGAAACGGTCGAAGTCGGTAGTGAAAGCTTCGTTGGACGCCCAGTCGGGATAGGCATTCCAAGCCCGCTCAACCACGCCGAGGGCTTTGGGAAGCATTTGGTAAGTGACATCATCGAAACTGCGCAACTGCAACGACCAAAGCTGCGCCTGCACACCGATGATATTGCCCGTGTAATCCTTTGGTTGCAAAGCAAAAGCCTTGCGCTCGTCCACATAACCCGCCCATGAAAGGCCGATTTCGTCGGGAGCATCGCTATAAGCCAAATCCAAATAGGTGTATGCCGCTGGCGAAAGCACAACAGGGAAACCCTCAACGCCGTTGGTGTTCCAGACATTCAGGAAATAAAGCGAGCGTTTGAGCCGTTCCTCGGTCTCAGGTTCCAAGTTGCGGGCAATGTCTTCCCATCCAGCGAGGCGGATGCCGCGCATTTCGGCGAGGTCGAGCATATTGTTGGTGAAGATTTCCTTCATCTCATGTCGATCACTGCCAGACCAGGCACCATTGGGCACCTCATCGCCACCGATATGGATGGCGGGCAGCGGCACACCAGCTTCTTGGTGCAGGCGTATGATCCCATCAAAGACCACACCGTAAAACTTGTAAACACCTGACAAATAAACACTTAACACATTATCAGTGAAGTCCTGCGCCGACCAATAATGTGAAGTGTCGGCAGGGTCTTGCAGGCGGAAAGACGTGTCGCCCGTGCGCTGCTCATAAGCCTGCATCGCCTTGATGGACGCCCGCGAATGGCCGGGTGTATCGAATTCGGGAATCACCCTAATGCGGCGTTCCCATGCATAGTGAAGAATCTGCTTATATTCTTCAGCGGTGTAATAAGTCACATTCCCAATGCGCCCGTTGGCGGTGGGTTTCAATGCCGAAGTCTCTTGAAGGTTCCAATCTGGGAGGGCATGATGTGCGCCGTATTCCGTAAGTTCCGGAAAATCCTTGATTTCCAAGCACCACGATTCATCATCGGCAAGATGAAAATGCAAGGTATTGAGTTTCCAAGAGGCCATCAAGTCGATGATTTCTATCACTTCATCCATCGTTCGGAAGTCGCGAACCACATCGAGCATAAAACCACGATAAGGCATGTCGGGCCAATCCTCAATGGTCATGGGTTTCAAAGGCCGTGGCAGTTTGTCAAGCGTAACTTGGGCGCAGAAAGCACCGTCTTCGTCATCAGCCTCCACTTTTGGATTCCCGTCCTCCCCTATCGTTATGCGGTACCATCCGTCGGGATGTGTTTCGGCAGTTTTCACCGACTCCAATCCATAATGCACCCGCTTGACTTGCGGAATGATGTCGACAGGCTGAACCTCATAGTGGCAAATGAATCCGTCCAAGGAATCCGAAGTTTCGGGCTGTTCCAAGAAATGGTAAACCGCCTTCATTGGCACGTCAGGCTTTCCTTTTTGCTGCAAGATAAAACCCTCAGGTGCCCAAGAATGTCGCGGCAGTGGCCGACCATAATATTTCAAGGTGACAGTCCCGCTCGTCGGGATGTCGATGTACCAAGAGGTGCCTTGATAATGGTTCATTTTCGGGCCTTCCACAAAGGTCTTGCCATCGAAAAGCTCCTGAAACCACACACGCGAGCCTTGGGGCACGTCTTTTAATACCAAGGTATGCAGTGCGGAGCCGTCAGACCCTGCTGGACCTTCTGTCCATTCTGCGATTGGAGTGCGGCTACAGGCGGCAGTCAGCAAGAGCAAAAAAAGAATGATTGAAGTTTTGCGCATGAGAAGTCGTATTTTGCTGCAAATGTAGGGAGATTTTTCTATTCATCACAAGTCCTATTGACATGAAAGAAAAACTGGCCAACTTTGGAAATGAAAACCAGGCAACTTTGGAAATGAAATTCAAAAAATGCTGATTTTGTGATTTTTAATCATGAAACAATTCCCTCTCTTCGGGCATGATCAGGTCCCAGTCCTCAAGGGCTTCCAAAGGAGTCAGATGATGGCGACGGGCAATTTTGTATTCTCGGGTCATTCCGTAGCGGTCGGCTATCCTCATAGCGATACGGTCTTGGGCAATGTATTTGTTTTTCATGGCTTTGAAAGGGTTTTGAGCATTTCGCCTTTCAAAGAATCACAAAAAAACAACCGTGAGTCCCTGTCTACTCCGAGGTTGTGGAATACCTATAGTACCAACAGAAAGCTCACGGTATTTCCGTGAGCGTTTCTTGCCTTTTACGGTACTACATTGAAACTTCCACATTTCGGAGTAGTTGAAAAGCAAAAACGCTTTAATTATATGTAACTAACTCGTTGGCGGAATTAAAGTAGCGCATATTTAATTTGACCAATAGGTTTGTTGTTTGTTTTGTTGATGTATTGTAACACGGTAAACGCGCTGATTT
>CACZNA010000050.1:0-18629 GCA_902782455.1 uncultured Bacteroidia bacterium
TCCTTGTTGAAAACATGGAGAAAGCCATTGAAAGGGCAAAGAGGTTGGAAGATTACAAGAATCCATCGTCTTTGGTTTATCGGTTGATTGAGGCGATGGAAAGGGGATAAATTCCATTTGATAAACATTACCCATTTGTACAGAAAAAATGTACTTTTGCTGGCAATAAGTAACTATTCTAAAATAAACTACATGCTTTTTGACGCGGGACGCGGGTTTTAAGGACACGGGACAAAACAAATTGTCTCGCGTTTCGCGTCTTGTAGTATCGCGTCCAATATGTAAACTAAATATGCTCATTTGCTTAATCTCTACCTGATACATGAATACTGAAAACCAAAACATCGAGTATAAGGAGTCTTGGGGGCGCGGAATAGAAAAGATTTGCACATTTTGCAAGAACTATGGCATTCCCGAACCTGAATACATCGTGCAACTGGGTAAACCGACTAAAAAACAAGGCATCATCCGCCGCGTAGGTCCCGACAAGAGTGGACATTGGGAAATTTTGAAGGAGGATTGAGGCGATGAGGTTGAAAAATATCAACTCCACCAGATACGCCGACCTACTTGGCGTTTTCGGAGGCCACAGTGAAGCGTCATCAGGCAACGCTGAAAAGGGTGGGGCTAATCGTCAGGCGCGGAAGCAACAAGCGGGGGTGGGAGGATGTATCCTAAATTGATGGTTTTGTTTTTGTTAGGTGGAATTTAATCAAAATTGAGGGTAAATTCAAATGATATGGCTGTAGATTCTTCAAAAAAATCATTTTTTTTTGTTGACGTGTTTTGAAAAGTCATTATCTTTGCGCCGTATTGCATTTTGATTATAAATGGGTAGAATTTTAAACTATATAGAGAATAGTGGTAAGGGCGTATATCATTGCTATCAGACCAAAAAGTTTTTTTTGGAAACAACTGATTATGATATTCTTAACTATGATGACAAACCTTCTTCATCGGTTAAAGCAAGCAAGTTCGCAGAAAGCGACCAAACAAGAGTCCCTTCAGTTCTAATAAAAGATGGTCAATTAAAAAGGATAAGACCAATTTTTGCTTATTTTTTGGATGGTTCAAGACATACATATAAAGTTGATGACATTTCCATTGGTAAAAGGATATTTCCATTCTTGGCTGGTCAAATAGTAGTTGGTTGTTGCGAAAGACAAGATAGAGATACGTTTAAGCCTTTTAGATTATGTCATGATTTGGTGCTTGCACTTCCAGATGAATTTGATTATGATGATGAAGGAGAAAACTATTGTAGGTTGTATTGCGAAAAAATCAACACTGAGATTAAAGATTTGGCTTTTGTCAAACTATCTAATCTGAAATTCAGCAAGTTATTGTTGTATAAAACGGATAGAATAGATTCTTATTCTGCTAATAGTAAAGATAGTTATAAAAATAGAGCGGTATCTGTGATTCAGACCCAAATGACAAATAAAGAGCAAGAGTTGGTTGCCCAACTCTGTACTGAAAACAGACTTGATTCTTCTCATTATTTGATAAAAGATGGGTCTTTGGAATATAATTCTGGTAGAAATAAAAGCGAGGAAGAACGTTTGAAATATAGAGAAAACTATCGCTATGTTGTTGGTGTTTCCAAGAGTTTTGATCCCGAACTGATTCCTGATTTTGAAGGGCATAAGTTGTCAAAGACAATTGCAGGACTAAAACCTCACGAAAGAACTAAAGTGTACAGATATAAATCTGATTTTAACGGAGAGGAATACGCAGTGTGGTACCTTAGATTGAGGCAAGACGATTTCAGTGAAACCAATTTTTCTGACATTGTAAAATGTGAAATGGTAATACTTAATGAAGGTGATTTTATCCAAACAGATTTGATAAACAGTATTAGCGCGAACCTGATAAATGAGGCTTATCCGGTTTGTTACGGAAATGATACCCGATGGGCAAACCATTTATATCCTGTATATCTGACAGAAACCTACTGCAAATCGAAATACATTAACAGCGAAATAGTATTAAATTTATTCTGATATGGAAAGAATAATTGGAAAAGTATCGGCAACTGAAAAGTTTCCATCGACAATTGATGACTTCTACTTTTGGACCGACAAAAAGCAAATCTTGAGTCCTTTTGATATTGTAAAAGTCAAGCATGAAAATGAATCAGTTTCTTATGGAGTAATTGAAGAAATCAATCACATTACAGATGCTCCAAGCCATTTTACAAGTTATATTTCTAGTGATTTTGGAAGTGTTGATGAGAGAATCGGAAATATGAACAGGCTTGGGATGAATTATGTAAAAGCACGTGTGGTTTCAAACACAAAAGACATTTATACACCCGTTCTTAATGGCCAACAAGTTTCATTGTGTAGTGAGAAAGATGTCAAGCAAGCATTGGGGCTAACTGAAGATGAGGTGAAAAACCCTTTAGTTTGTGGGTATCTTCAAATGTATCAAGGAGAAGAGCGGATTAAGGTTAAAGTCTTACTGAATTCTCATTTTCTAATTGGCCCAGATGGAGCACACATTAACATTTCTGGAATTTCAGGACTTGCGGCTAAAACATCGTATTCAATGTTTCTGCTAAGAGCCATTCAGAATAAATTCAAAATGGAAGGCGGTGAGACCGCAGCATTTGTTTTCTTTAATGTTAAGGGAAGAGACTTGATGGCAATTGATGAACCTAATCCTGAATTAGATGACTCAGACAAAGCAATCTATTCTGATCTAGGACTTTCCGACCAACCTTTTGAGAATGTGCATTATTACTATCCTTATAGTAAAGATGATCCAGCAAAAGTTCAATCATACGCTTTGGCAAGTGATGTTGAAAATCAGAGAATGAAAGGCGTTGCTCATACATATAAATTTACTTTTGGTGAAAACCAAGACAAGTTGGATCTTTTGCTTGCCAATGAAGATGATAGTTCGGGCACACTTGAAAGTTGTGTCAATTATATCATTAATCAAGAAGGAGGATTCAATAATATTGAAAAGTGGGAAACTCTTAAAACAGAAGTGGATAAATGCACGAAAACTGGAAGTAATGGGGGACAAAGGAATGAAATTCAAGTGGCAAGTTGGAGAAAATTCAAACGTTGCATAACAAAAGCATTGTCGAATGATGTATTTGCAAAAAATACGGTAAAAGACGAAGTAGAGTTGTGCCATGAGATTCAATACAAATTGAAACCAAATCAGGTTATGGTTATTGATATTGCACGACTTGATGAAAACACACAAAGTTTTGTGTTTGGAAGTGTGGCGAGAGCCATTTATGATTTAAAACTTGGGGCAGAAAGGGATGATATACCTAACAAAGTAATACTGTTTGTTGATGAACTGAATAAATATGCTTCAAATGATGTTCCTAAAAATTCTCCTATACTTAAACAATTGCTCGATATTGCCGAAAGAGGTCGTTCTTTGGGGATAATTATGGTTTCGGTTGAGCAATTCAGAAGTGCTATTCATGATAGAGTTAAGGGCAATTGTGCAACACAAGCATACGGACGAACTAATGCTATAGAAGTGTCAAAAGCGGACTACAAATACATTCCGAAAACATTCCAGAATATGATGACTCGTCTTTCGCAAGGAGAGTATATCATATCCAATCCTGCTTTAAGATCTTTGGTAAACGTGAAATTTCCTAACCCAGTTTACAAGCAATTCCCAAATGGATAATATAGACAAATAAATGATATGGCAACTAATTACACACCACAGATTAAAAAGAACATTTTAAAGCAATTGATGTTCTCAATGTATTCGGATGCACGAATAATATATCGCGAATATGTTCAAAATGCGTTTGATTCAATCAACAAAGCAGTTGTGGAAGGGTTATTATCTCAAACAAAAGACGGATTTGTTGACATTGAAATCAATAGGGACAATAGAAGGATTGAAATAAAAGATAATGGTACAGGGATTCCCTGTCAATTGTCAGAATCAGTGTTGTTGGATGTTTCAAGGAATGATAAAGACGGAATCAATCAAGCTGGTTTTTATGGAATAGGCAGATTAGTAGGTGCTGGTTTTTGCCACAAACTCATCTTTGAGACTAGTTATTATGGCGAAAAGGCTGGCACAAAAATAGAACTTGATGTGGACCTGGCCACAAAATTGTTGGATGACAATGATGATTATCTAGCCTCTGAAGTTTTGAGTAAGATAGCAACAAAATCAAATTATGAAGAGGAGGCAAACAAGCATTATTTTGTTGTTTCACTTGAACAGGTAAAGAGCGAATACAATGACTTATTGGATAAACAAGAGGTCGTCAATTATTTGAACGAGGTGGCTCCAGTTGAGTTCCGAGATGAATTTGATAATAATGTTATATATGATAGTGTTGAAAAGAATGTTGAGTTTAAAAATAGAATGAACTTAATTAAAAAAGTTCAAGTTATAGTCAATGGCCATAGAATACAAAAACAATATGGGCTTAGTGTCACGGGAACTGGTGATGATATTGAAGGAATAGAGTTTTTCCAAATTAAAGACCAAGAATTAGGAGAACTTGCATGGGGATGGTATGCTTTAACGAAGTTCTCAATCCAAATTCCTTCAACAGATTCATTGGCTGGAATTCGTTTGCGGAAACATAATATTCAAATAGGGGATCGTAATCTTTTGACAGGTCGCAATTATTGGTCGGAGGAAAGAGGAAATTCTTATTTTTATGGAGAATTGCACATCACAAATAATGATTTGTATCCAAATGCCGCTCGTGATGGACTGGCTGATACGCCTACAAAAAGAAGATTCATTGCACATTTAAAAAATCAATTTGCAGAACTCACAAAACTATATAAAAAAGCAAATGAAGCAAAGGTTTGCATTAAAAGCATGACAGAGGGTGTGGATATAATAAAAAAGAAACAGGAATTGACACCTGAAGCAAAAGATAAAATAGATAATAAAGGAAGAGATAAATTCCAAAAATTGATTAAAACTCATTCTCAAGGCCCTGTTCACAATATGCTTGAATTGTATAAAGATGATTGGAATGATGTAAATCGATTAGTAGAGGAAACTAAGGCTGAAATTTCAAAGAACACATCGTCAGAAATCATAGAAAGAAAGGAAACTGTTTCAAATCCTGTTGTCAATTCAATAAGTGTCGATACCTGCGTTGTGAGTGAAAATCCAAAAAAAGATCCTGTTGTCGTCCCTAAAAACAATAGTCAGGATAGCCAAACATCATTTGTGTTCTCAATGAATAGAAATGATGATTGTAAAGAGAATAAAGAGAAAACCGGACCGTTGTTATCAAATGTTGATTTGGATCCATTGGAAAACCTGCTTTCTCTTGAAGAAATTTGGCTTTTGAGAAGGGTATTTAGGTCTTTGACCAAAAACTGCCCCAAAAACGATCATGATGCTGCGCTTGTGAATCAATTGAAAAAACTTGTAGTCAAAGATTTGGTTAACGAAGCTGGAAAAATGAAATGAATAAAAAGGTACTGTTAATAGAACCTAATTATTCCAACAAGTTTCCACCAGTTGGGTTGATGAAAATATCAACATATTATAAAACGATTGGTGGTTGGGATGTGACTTTTTTCAAAGGAGACCTTAAGAAGTTCGTAATAGATAGGATTGCCGACCGTTGCGTCGAAGAACTTGATTATATTGACGACACAATAGACTGGTTCCTACGCAAAGAGGAAATAAAGTTTTATATAAAGACAAGGCGGAAAGAATATCTTGAGGCAATCAACACGAAGGATTCAGATTTGGATATTATCGTCACTTCAAAAATAGTGGAAGCGAAGAATTATTATTGGAATGATGAATGGAAAAAGAATCCGGAATGGGATAGGGTGGCGGTTACGACTTTGTTCACTTTTTATTGGGATATAACGATTGACACAATCAATTTTGCAAAGTTTTTGGTGAAAAGAGAAGAGGATTTGAATATCGGCGGAGTGTTGGCTTCCATCCAGACGGAAGAATTGAGAAAGGCTGTAGGTAATAAAGTCAGTATTACGAAAGGTATTCTTTCCACACCTGGTGAATTTGACAAAGGTAACAATTTGATAATAGACAACCTTCCTTTGGATTATTCCATTTTGGACGAAATAGAGTATAAATATCCGATGTCAAATGCTTTTTATGGATATATAACAAGGGGATGTGTAAGGCGTTGCCCGTTTTGTGCAGTTCCCATTCTTGAGCCAGTATATAATCCTTATATTCCGTTGAAAGATAGGATTGAGCAAGTCCGAGAAATATACGGTGACCAAAAGGACTTGCTGCTTATGGATAATAATGTTTTAGCGTCTAAGCATTTTTCTAAAATAATTGACGATATTGTTTGCTCAGGATTTGGCAAAGGTTCAACATATACTCAACCAAATATGCTTGACGTTTCTATTAGAAATTTGAAAGAAGGGCGAAATGATAGAGCGTATATCCGTAAAAGTCAGGAGCTAATTATGGCTTTCTATAATAAATTGAAGGGAGAAGCGTCTTTTCAGGTATATAGAATTATTGATAGGTATCATATCAACAAGCTGTCAACAACAAAGAAAGAGAATCTCATTGCTGCATATGATGAATTAAAGCCCATCCACGACAAACATTTTCATCCTATCGCTAGACAAAGGTATGTCGATTTCAACCAAGGTGTTGATGCGAGATTGCTTACAAAAGAAAAAGCAGATTTATTGGCAAAAATAGCAATTAAACCATTGAGAATTGCTTTTGATGACATTGAAACATTTCCTCAATATAATCAGGCATTGCGTTGGTGTGTAGAAGCTGGTATTACTGATTTTTCAAATTATCTTCTGTATAATTATGAAGACGAACCGGTTGATTTGTATAACAGATTAAAAATCAATGTAGAACTATGCGATGAGTTGGGAGTAAATATTTATTCGTTTCCGATGAAATACCATCCTCTTACCAAAGGAGCAAACGACGACGAAGATTATTCACATAATCGCGACTATATTGGGAGGCATTGGAACAGGAAATACATTCGCGCGATTCAGGCAATACTCAATAGTACCAAAGGAAAAGTGGGGCGAGGAAAAGAGTTTTTTATGGAGGCTTTTGGTAAAACCGAAGATGAATATTTTGAATTACTTGAAATGCCCGAGACTTTTATTTTGTATCGTTTTTTCTTTAAATGGCTTGACAGTAAGGGATTACAAGGAACTGACCATTGGAGAAAAACTTGGAATCTTTGTAAATCCTCGTTGAATGATTATGAATGGAAGGAAGTGTTGGAAATTATTCATATCAATAATTTCACAGAAACGGAAATCAATAAAGTGGAAAATCCTTTGTCTAAGGGATTATTGGGGTATTATGTAAATTTCAGAAAAGATATTATTACTGAAGGGAATGATCTGTATAAACTCAAACAAGAGTTTGACGCTTTGTCAAAAGAAAAGGACTAGAATGTATGATAATTAATGTCGAAACAAAACTAAAAGAGGTTTGTCATAACGGAATAATATCCCAGAAGACTTATATTTGTTGTGTAAAGGCTGGTATTAATTCCATTGGTGATTTGATGTTGTTTAGCAATAACCAACCAATAATAAAAATGAAAGGATGTGGAAAAACGTCAGTTCAAGAATTAAACAGATTGCTAAGGTTTGAGAATTTACATCCTGTTGATGAAGCAATTAAAGATGTTCAGTTTGCCGAGGACCTCGCTTTGTCAGAGTTGCATTTTCGCGATGTGATTTCTGTTAGAGCATTGAATTGTTGTATATACAATGATATTAATACAGTTGGTGAATTGTCACGGTATGTGAAAGAAGGGCATAGTTTGCTCAATTTGAGAAATTGCGGAAAAAAGACGGTTAAAGAATTGGAAGACGTTTTGAAAAAGGTTTGTTATCAGAGTAAGTTAAGCATTCCAAACCAAGAAACACTATTCAATTCTCTTCCAGTGCAAATCAGTAAAGTTGTGACTGATAATTATAATATTATTTCATCAAGTATTGGCTCTGAAGATGTAGAACAATTCAAAAGGCTGTGTGATACACCAGATAAATATTACTCTTTGTTTAGTAAAGAAATTTCTGGTTTTGTCTTGGATATTTTGAAAATAGAAAACGACAAATTAAGGAAAGAGTGCTATCAATTGCTAACTCTGATTTGCAACAATATTGATGCGCTTGGATTGTCTGATGTTGAACAATGCAAAATGCTGATACTTAATAAGAAAATAATGTCTCTTGTTGATGAGAATCTTGAAATTGATAATAATAAAGACAAGACATTAACTGAATTAATAAGAAGAATTATTGAATCGGATTATGAAGATAGGATTAAACAGTTGTCAAAGAGGGCAAGGCGGGCACAAATAGTGGCCATGCCAAATTATATTAAGGCATTGACGTTTTTTAATGCTTCTCAAAAAGATTTGGAAAAGGATTTGTTTCCAGGGCAAATGATGAGGCTTACTTGTATTGAACTGTTTAATTTCATACAGGATTTCAAAACGGCTTTTTACAGTTATTTGTCGTGTGGCGATTCTGAATTGATTTCAAAATATGTTTCTACAAAGTTCCCGTTCCTACTAAAGAGTCAGCGAGAGTTTGTTTATAACTTCAATTTGGAATACGGTCATTATCCTATGTTTTTCATACTTATTCAATATTTTTCGTCGTCTGACAAAAGAGAAGATTGTGTGTTTGCCATGTTGAATGGATTGTATGATGGGCATAGGAAGACATTGGAAGAAATAGGAGAATTGTTTGGACTGTCGAGAGAACGTGTTAGACAGATTGCATCAAAAGGGCCATCTAAATGGTTAATTGAGTCTTCTGAATGGAAAAAATACAATTTAGAAAACAATGTAATATTATACCCGGGATGCGAAGCAATTTCAAAGATAGTTACTGCTGAGAAACTTGATATAGGTTTTGATTCTGTTATGACAATTTGTTCTTATGTTTTCCCTCTTTCCTTGAAAAAAACTAAGGGCTGGCTTTATCTTATCCCTAAGCGTTTGGATTTTCCTAAATTATTATCGTCTATATGTCGTCAAATTGAAAGAATGATGGTTGTAAGATATTCAGAAGATTACAGTTTTAGCGTAGATGGCTTCTTGACGGATATTCCAAATAAAGATAAAGAAGAATATAAGCATCTTTTAATGGAAATAATACGAAGAGCGTATAAATTAGAAATAGATAGTGACGGGTATATTGCTTTTCCACAGATTAGGATAAATTTTAGGGAAGAATTATATCAAATACTAAGACAAAAAGGATCTCCATTAAGTTTAGAAGAATTGTTTTATGAATTAAAACAAAAGTATCCTGATATAAAATACGAGTATCCAAATCAAATCAGAAGTTTTGTTTTGAACGAAGAAAGGATTAAAGCCATTGGTAAAACTTCAATATATGGTTTGGCTGAATGGAAAAATGTGTATTATGGAAGTATTAGAGAATTAATAATACAAATTTTGACAGAAAATGACAATCCAGTCCATATTGATGATTTAATGAAACAGGTTTTGATTTATTATCCAAATACAAATAAAAAAAGCATTGTTTCTAATATGTATGTAGAACAAGAAAAGTTTGTGTTATTTATTGGTGGTTATTATGGATTATCAAGCAAAAAATATAAAGAAGACTTTGTGATTTCAGAAGATGTTGCTAGATATACATTTGAAGAAAGACTTGAGCAATTGGAGATGTTCATAAGTACTTATAATAGGTTCCCATTTAATAGTGGCGGCGTTGAAGAGAGCTCAATTGCCCGCTGGTTATGGAGAGCAATTAATGAACAATCTTATTCGTATGAACAAGTTCAGATGGATAGATTAAAAGAACTATTTAAAAAGTATGAAAACTTACCTCAAAACGGCATAGAATATGAGTTTCTAACAAATTGCAAAAATTTCCTTGAATTTGTTGAATCTACTTTTTCCTTGCCAAAACCTTCGTCCGATTTAAAGTTGTATAATTGGTTTAGAAATGCTAAAAACAATTATTATGATTTAGATGGAAATAAAAAAGAATATTTTTCGACATTGTTAAATGATTTGAGGGATTTGGAGTTTGATGTATAAAAAACGGAAGAGATCGCGGGTCAGGGCTCGCGTTGAAGGCAGGGGAAGGAGTATTGTCATTCAGTGAGGTTGTAGGTCGCGCCAGCCCAGCCCCGAAGGGGCTAAACTCCCTTTACCGTAGGTCGTGACCTACGGCAGCACCCAGGCAGGCACTCTCTGGAAGGCCAAAGCCCCGAAGGGGCGACCCCCATCACACCCCGATATGCAATGTCGGGTTTTCATAATAAGACGGAGGACAATGACGGCCATGTGGAGGCGCACGGCCATGTAGAGATGCACGGCCGTGCGTCTCTACAACACGGTCGTGCGTCTCTGGTTTGGTGGTTTGTACCTTTGCCGATAAAAATGCCCGCCCCGTTTATTCCACGGACAATAAAACCATTATCTTTGCATCGATAATAATTGCCAAGAGGCACCGATTTGACCATGTCAGACAAATTCAAAGACAAATATAGGATACCGTCGAATCGTTTGCGGGGATGGGATTATGCCAGCAACGGGCATTATTACATCACCATCGTCACCGCCGACCGCAAGAGGTGGTTCGGCGAAATCGTGAACGGCGAGATGGTGTTGAACGATTGGGGACGAATCGTTTATGACGAATTTTTCAAATCGTTCGAGATGCGCGCCGAATTGTTTTTGGGCGAATTCGTTTTGATGCCCGACCATTTACACGCCATTGTCATAATGGATAAATCGAAATGTATGGATGTTGGGTCGTGTGGGGATGTGTCGTATGGCCCTGTAGAGACGCACGGCCGTGCGTCTCTACCCCAAACCCGGCAATCCCAAACCCGCCAATCCCAACCGACACCCATACCATTCCAACGCCAACCCCAATCCATTTCGTCGTTTGTGGCGGGTTTCAAATCGGCAACGGTCAAACGGATTGACGATTGGATTGATGCCAACCAACCGACAATGGAAAAATTCAACAGGAACAATCCTCTGTGGCAATCGAATTACCACGACCATATCATCCGCGACGAGGCGGAATACCATCACATTGCGGAATACATTGTCCGTAATCCAATAGATTGGCGCGAGGATGAAACGAAAGGGGATTGAGAAAACAGAAGACACCATCCCCCCGATATGCAATGACGGGTTTTCACAATAAGACGGATGACAATGATAGGCCGCAGCCATAGATGTCCGCCGCCGCACCTGCTCGCGCGGGGATGACATGGCTGCTTAGCCTCGGTAAAAAGAGAAAAATCTTCCATCCCCTTGCGAGTTGATGGAAAAGTTGTATTTTTGCAGTGTCGTTTTGCCATACAGCGTAGGCAACGCAAAACTGTCAGCGTCGATGTTTTTGACAGTGACGATAAGACATAAGCCGGAGTTCTTACTTCGGCTTTTGTGTTAGATCAAATGCGGTTAATAGCCAATTCTTCGTGTTCCCATTGTCTTTTTGAATGGCTACGACGAAACGGAATCCCCTGCTTTCAAAAACCATTTTCTGGCTGTCGGACTTCTTCAAGTTGAAATTCCCATACTGCACAATGATAGGGATGAAATCCTCAATTTGAAATCCCAGTCGGTTGATGTCGGCTTCATGTTTGTCGATGATATGCGACAGCCCAAATCCTCTATGCTTTATTGTGTCTGTCACCTCGCCCCATACAATATCAATGTCCCCAATGTCGTCACGATGCAGAGCGGCTATACATTCTCCTTTTTGCTGTTGCCTAAGAAATCTGATGGCCTCTTTCGGTTTTCCTTTGAATTGGGTGTAGATGGGCCCAAACGCTCCTTGTTGTAACTCTTCCATTTTCTTCGTTTTTCGATTGTGTTGCAAAGGTGCAACGTTTGTCAAGACCTACCCGTTGATTAAACGTTTTTAGTCGACTGTAGTCGTTTGCTGTCGGATAATTAGCTGGAAATGAAATGGATGTTTTTTTTAGAAATAAATCTTCCATAAATTTGGCATAAATGGATCGCTTCGTGCCTCGCGATGACGCGAAGCGACGACAAGAGTGTCGCACGGCCCTGTAGAGACGCACGGCCGTGCGTCTCTACGTCAACGTCAACGCCAATCCCAACCCCTTCGGTAAAAAGAGAAAAATCTTCCATCCCCTTGCGGGTTTGTGGAAAAGTTGTAATTTTGCAGACGAAAAACCAATCGTATGTGTTCCCTTCAGGTAGGGTAATCGCTGGATACGATTGGTTTTTTGTTTAGTGTCTCTATCTTGTTCACGCAGTATTGTACATGTTTCCCGTCGCTTTTGATTCCAATTGTCAGTTTTACCATAAAGTTCAAATACTCCATCTCGGGGTGGACAAATTCGTGGTATAAGATGGCCATGTTCTTGTAACCGTTTTTCTTTTGCGTTCCTGTCTTGGCTTCCACATAAACAGGTGCGTCTTTTTTTCCGCAAGCGAAGGTGATGACTTGTTTTAGGTGTTTTACGGCATAAGTCGATTTCCAGTCAGCTGAAGCACGATTGATTGTTTTTTGTCACTTTCTCCCTTTTTGATAATGATAGTAACGCCCAAAAACGGGTTGAAAATGCCATTTGTCCCGTTTTCCCTTTGCAACTCTTTCCATATCAACTCATAATAATGTTCAATCAAACTACGTCTTTCCGGACTTTTCTTCTTTTCAGTTGGGATGCCTTCAATGTACTCAGGTGTTTCCATAATTGTAGGTTTAAAATGTTTATCGCTGCAAAGATGCAACCCTTGTCAAGACTAAGCCGTTGAATAAACGTTTGTAGTCGACAGTAGTCGTTTGCTGTCGGGTAAATAATTGGAAATGAAATGGATGCTGTGTTTGGAAATAAATCTTACATGAATCTGTCATAAATGGATCGCTTTGTCGTTCCTCCTCGCGATGACGCGAAGCGACGACAAGAGTGCCGTACGGCCCTGTAGAGTAGAGACGCACGGCCCTGTAGAGACGCACGGCCGTGCGTCTCTACGTCAACGTCAACGCCAATCCCAACCCCAACAACCCCAACCGACACCCACACCATTCCAACGCCAACCCCAATCCATATCGTCGTTTGTGGCGGGTTTCAAATCGGCAACGGTCAAACGGATTGACGATTGGATCGATGCCAACCAACCGACAATGGCAAAATTCAACAGGAACAATCCTCTGTGGCAATCGAATTATCACGACCATATCATCCGCGACGAGGCGGAATACCATCACATTGCGGAATACATTGTCCGTAATCCAATAGATTGGCGGGAGGATGAACCGAAAGAGGATTGAGAAAACAGAAGACCCTACCGCGCCCGATATTTAGGCAATGCCCTCGTTCTTGTAAAACGCAATCAGTTCTTCTATGGTATCGAATGGCGTTTCATCCAAATCCGTCCATGTGTCGTTTTCGTAGCATTGCATCTTCCAACCGGCCACCTCTCCGTCAATCATTTCGGGGACGACGCGCCTGTTGATGCCCGGACTGAAACCCTCTCCAATCAGGCCGTTATACGTCTCGTTCATCTTGTCAACGATTCCACAAAGGCTTCCTTTTATTTGCTTGTTTGGCATAGTGCTGATTTTGTTTGTGGTTGTTTGTGCATTAAAGTCTCATTGGTGCCGTCTCCCCGGCAGAGCCGCAATCAGTTTTTTTGTGTAATCATTCTGCGGATGCTCGAAAAGCGCGTCGGCGTCGTTCATCTCGACGGGCTTGCCGTTGTACATCACCACGACGCGGTCGCTCATGAAACGTACCACGCTGAGGTCGTGGGAGATGAAGATATAGGTCAGGTGGCGTTCTTCCTTCAGGCGATTCAACAGATTCAGGACTTGCGCCTGCACGGAGACGTCCAAGGCCGAAACGGATTCGTCGCAAATGACCAAGCGCGGGCTGACCGCCAAGGCGCGGGCGATGCAGATGCGCTGGCGTTGTCCGCCCGAGAACTCATGCGGATAGCGGTTGTAATGCGCGGCTTGCAGGCCGACTTGTTCCAACAGGTCGCAAACGGCGGCCCGCAGTTTGGATGCATCTTTCTCGATGCCGTGAACCCGCATAGGCTCGGCGATGGCTTCGCCGATGGTGATGCGTGGGTTGAGGGAAGAGTAGGGGTCTTGGAACACGATCTGGGCCTGCTTGCGGAAGTCGCGCAAGGCCTGGCCTTTCAAGGCGGTCACTTCGATTCCGTTGAACCACACCTTGCCGCCTGTTGGCTCGGCCAAGCGCAGGATGCTACGCCCCAAGGTGGTCTTGCCGCAGCCCGACTCGCCTACCAAGCCCAAGGTCTCGCCTTCGTAAACCTCAAGACTCACGTCGTCGACGGCTTTCACGTGGTCATACACGCGGCTGAACACGCCCTTGCGCAAGGGATACCAGGTTTTCAGGCTTTCCACTTTCAGTAAAGGTGCCTTGGAATACAGTTGCTCAAGATGGGCTTTGCGCTCGGCTTCAGTGATTTGCAAGTCGTTCAGGATCTGTTCCTTGCCGCCTTGCCATTGTCCGTCCAAGAACTCTTTGACGATGGGCAGGCGTTTGAGGCGCACATCCATCGGCGGACGGCAGGCCAAAAGTCCTTGCGTGTAGGGATGTTGCGGATGTTGGAGAATCTGCTGTACGGAACCATGCTCTAAGATCTCCCCGTTGTGCATCACGGCCACGTCGTCGGCGATTTCGGCCACCACACCCAAGTCGTGGGTGATGAAAATCATGCCCATGCCCGTCTCGGCTTGCAGTTTGCGCAACAGCTTCAGGATTTCCAATTGCACGGTCACGTCCAAGGCGGTGGTCGGCTCGTCGGCGATGAGGAGCTTGGGGTTGCAGGCGATGGCCATGGCAATCATCACGCGCTGTTTCTGTCCGCCCGAAAGCTCGTGCGGATAGCTGTCGTAGATGGCCTCGGGCCTCGGCAGCATCACTTGCTTGAAGAGGCTGATGACACGTTCCTTGGCGGCTTGCTTGCTCACCGTTTCGTGTTGCAAAATCATCTCACTGACCTGAAAACCACACTTGTAGACGGGGTTGAGCGAGGTCATAGGCTCTTGGAAAATCATCGCGATGCGCTTGCCGCGCACGTCGGCCATCCGGCTTTCGTTGAAGTCCTTGATTTCCTCGCCTTCCATTTGGATGCTGTCGGCCTCGATGCGGCAGGTTTTCTCGTTGAGCAAGCGCATGACGGCCAACGAACTCACCGACTTGCCCGAACCTGACTCGCCCACGAGACCCAAAGTGCGGCCCGTAAACACGTCAAGGTCAATGCCGTGGATGGCTTCGGTCCACTGCTTTTCGTGGCGGAAGCTGATTCTGAGGTTGCGTACTGTCAATAAAGGTGTGGTCATAACAGTGGGCAAAGGTACGGTTTTTTCTGTTCCCTTGTTTTTGTTTCCTTTCGAAAGCCCACAAACCGCCATTGTGGACTAAAAATCCAAAAATAGTGGACTGAAAGTCGAAAATACTATTCTTTTTCTACAAAATGTTTCAATTTGGCCGTTCATTTTCTATTTTTGTCCCTCATTTTGGTGATAAGTAGATGAGCAAATTTCGTTTACATAATAGACGGCGAGACTCCGAGACTGCGGGACTGTGGGACGCGCTTTGCGTCACTGCGAGTCGTCATTGCGAGGCACGAAGCAAACGAAGCAGTCCAGACAATCAGCTTAACCCCTGGATTGCTTCGTCGTTCCTCCTCGCAATGACGCGAAGCGGGAAACGTCCTGTAGTAAAAAAATGATACAGTTAATTTTGAACAGTTACTTAAAACTCATGAAGTGTCGGCATTTTCTTATGGTTTTCGTCCTGTTGGCGGCTTTGGGTTGCCAGCGCAGGCCTCCTGTGGTGACTTTGTCGGCTGTCATGCCCTCTTTTTCCGAGGTCTACGCCTTGAAGGATTACCATCCCGACAGCGCAATGCAAGTCATGCAGCGCATTGCCGACACCTTTGACGTGGCGGGGCTTCGTAGCCATTCGCCGTTCTTGTTTAATGAGTATCAGGTGCTTAAGACCGAGTTGCGTTTCAAGAATTTCCTTCTTGTTCGCGACGACACACTCATATTGAAGGCTTTCGAGTTTTACGATTCGGTGGTTTCGCACTCGCGGGCGGCTGAGCGTGACGAGGTTTTGTGCTATCAGTTCACGCGCTCCTTGTATTATAAGGCGGTGGTCTTGTCGCAACAAGATCGGCGGGCCGAGGCTTTTGTCGATTTTTTGCGGGCTTTGCGGTCTATTGACGAACTTGCTGGCCATCGGCAGGCTTTTCGTTTCAAAGGTTATAATGCTGAATATGAGCATTTTACGGCGTTGGTATACGATAGGTTGGCTTGGGTTTTCTATCTCTTGGATGAATGGGAGGAGTCGTTCAAATGTCTCACTCTTTCGAATGAATGTTTCGAGAAAGAGGGCAGTCCCGAAGGCATCGCCTCCAATTTTGAGCTTATGGGCGATGTCATGCTGGCTCAGGGTGATCGTCGTGCTGCCAATGACTATTATAAGAAATCGGACAGCATCTACGAGTCGTTGGGCACCGACAACATCTTTCATCACCACAATGAGCTTTTCCATAAAGCCTTGAACTATTTCATTGAGAATAAGAAAGATGAATGCAACGATTTGCTGGTTAGGGCTTTGCAAAATTCTGAAAAAGAGAGTTATTTTGCCAAGAAAATCCATTTTGCGTTAGGGGCTTTCAATTTGGACTGCCACCGTTTTGACTCGGCAATCTATCATTACGAGCGCAGTTATCCCTTGCTGCCAAGGCAAACATTGAAGTCATACTGTAAAATTATAGATTTTGCCAATGCTTTGGGCGACAGCACGAAAGCAGCACATTATGGGCAGCTGTTGGCCGACTTCACCATGCAGCGTTTTTATCAGACGACGGAGACGGCCAAAATGGTGACGTTGTTTGAGGAATACAAGGACGAAAAGATTGCGACTATACGCCGCCGACAGTTCTTCTTCATTGTAGGACTCATCTTACTGTTGGCGGTTGTCGTTGCGGTTGAGGCGGGTTGGTTGTTTCGTCGCGGTCGCCTCAGCAAAGCCGACTTGGAGCAGCATGAGCGCATCAAGACGTCATTGGAACGGCAGATAGCCCAAACCAATGCCGAAGCCAGGTTGAAGGAAGAGAGAATCAGGACTTTGCAGCTTGAATTGGAAAATGCCATGGCCAATCCTGACTTTCAGAAATTGCCGTTAGACGAGAAATTGGATGTGCTGTTTCAAATACCCCTCATCAAACGGGCACTTAAAGTGCTGGACTATAACGTGAAAGCGGGCGTGGCTTATCCCGAGCTCGTGATGTCGGAAAGCCATTTGGGACAACTCATCAACGCGGTCGATGCTGTGTTCCCCAAGTTTTCGGTCAAGATGATTGAGCAATACCCACGCCTGAAACGCAGCGATGTGATGTATTGCTGCCTTTATGTTTTGGGTCTCAATGAGATCCAAGCTGCTGCCCTTACCGGGAAAACCTATCAGGCCGTTTGGAAGCGCTCAACCAAACTGCACGAAATATTCGGCAACAAGTCGGATATTCAATTTATCCTTTACGATATTCTAAAGAACTGGCAATAAGCAAGTTGCTTGTCAATGGGGTTTTGGTTGATTGGCTTTTATCAAAATGGTTGATTTTGGTTGATTATTTTTTATTTTTGCTGGTATTCAATCGATTGTGGGTTTTTGTTTGAAAAGATTTGATTGTTTTATTGGAGTGGTTTTTTTGCTGCTTGACGGCGAGGCCTTACTTTTGTGACATATTTAAAAAAAAGACTACGAGACTCCGTGACTGCGGGACTGCGAGTCAAAACAAATACCCGAAGTGCCCGCGTCCCGAAGTCAAAAAGATAAGAGATATTGCAGTTTAATTGAGCACTTACTAATCAAAAGAGTTATGGCATCGTTTAAAATGAAGGATGTGAATATAGGCAAGATGATTCGTGAAGAGTTGCGCCGGCAGGGTCGTACGGTCACATGGTTCGCTTCACAGATTTATTGCGAAAAGTCAAATGTCTACAAATTGTTCAGGCGCAAGAGTATTGATTTGGGGCAACTGATGATGATTTCAGAGACGCTCAATCATAACTTCCTCCGCGACTGCTTCGAAGAAAAACCTGATTGATTTTGGTTAGTCAATTGGGTGAATTATTCATTATAGTACTTTTTTTTTCGTGCCGCAGTCGGAGGGTTGCGGCACCTTTTCTTTCGGAAAGTAAGTGTGTTCTCAAAAAGTGTCCTCATATTCCAAAAAACGTGCATTACAAGTCCACAAATTGATTAAGGGTAACGTCTATTTATATTTGTCTTAACAATGTATACAAACCATCGAATTATAATTCTAAAACTACATCAATTAACCTATTTATTAACTAAATCAACTCATTATGAAAAAGAAAGTTTTTTCTTTGATGATGACGCTTGTGCTTGCCTTCATGGGCGTGGCACGGGCGGAGATTGTAGAGATCGGTGACGGCGGTACGGCGACCAACTCGTACCTGCCGAGCTACTCGTTCTACAATTACTCGCTGACGCAGCAGATTTACACTGCTGCCGAGATTGGCACTGCTGGCACGATCAACAGCATTGCCTTCTACAATGGCGGTTCTGAAAAGACCCGCGTGTACGACCTCTACATGGTCAACACGACCAAGAGCTCGTTTGCCAGCACGACC
>CACZNA010000051.1:0-20688 GCA_902782455.1 uncultured Bacteroidia bacterium
AACTTCCTGACCAAGACGGCAACGGACAACTCGACTATAGCGAGACTGCCACCATCGGGATTACGATACACAACAGCAGTACCGTGGCCTCCAACGGCGGACAAGTCACCTTGCTTTGCGAATCGCCCTATGTCGAGATCCTACAAGGAACGGCTGACTATCCTTATATCGAGCCTGACGCAGAACTCACCCTGCACGATGCCTTCCGCATCAAGGTGTTGCCCGATGTGCCCGACCAGACCCTACTCCCCTTCATGGTGCAATTCAATGAAGGCCAAAACGCGCATTCTGACAGAGTTGTCATCGAAGCCAACGCCCCAGTGCTCTGCATCGAGCCCGAGTACCAGCTCATGACGGCGAATGGCGACCCTTCGACGCATATCGCCACCGAAGACAAGTCGAAGCTTGCTTTCAACATAACCAACAGAGGCCATTCGGCTGCAGGCTTGCTTCTGGCCAGCTTGGACATCAAAGCCCCATTCATAGAGGTGGAGAACCCACAACTCCAACAGCAAGGGTTGGAACCTAATGAGACCCACAGCTTCACATTTGATTTGAACACCACTCCAAATACGATCACGGGTGCTTGGTTGCAGACGCACTTTACCGTGCAACACTTGGAGCACCACCTCTGGCTCGACACCATCGTACAATACGGTGGCGTTTTTGAGAATTTCGAGACTGACACGCTGAATCCCCTATTGCAATGGTCCAATTCCGGAAGCTACCGCTGGGTTTATAGCGACGATGACGCCTACGAAGGAGACCGCTGCTTCGTCGCGCAAGCCGACACAACACACAAATCATTGCTCATTTGTAGATTAAAAGACCATTCCATCGAACACAAGGTCAAGCTATCGTTCCAGTTCAAGACCGACGACGAAGAACAACTGCGCTTCAAATATAGCTACGATGAGACTCCTTTCTCGTCCAAAGAATGGCAATATGCCGAGTTAACCCTGAATAATGGCGGAGGAATTATCAACTTCACATATTTGAAAAATCACGACAGCAGCGCACAAGCCCGATTGGACAACATTTGCTTCCCGCCGAGTCATACCACCATCGCCTATGCCGGAGACGACATCATTACCTGCAACCAGGATTTCATCGTCCTCTCTGAAGCCTATGCTTACGATTGCGACGCCATACAATGGACCACCGATGGCGACGGCCATTTCGATTGCGACACCGTGGCCAATCCTTTCTATTATCCTGGAAACCAAGACATAGAAAACGGCAACGTCCATCTGACGCTTACCGCCTTTGGCGATGACACCATCGTCAGCACCACGCAAATCCGTTTCGCGGATGAAGTCAGTTTGAGTGAGATTGCAGGCGACAGCGTAGTCAACAAATACAACAACCCTATCAGTCATTACGCTATTGAAAATCCGGGAAACCTGCATTTCATGTGGAATCTTAATCCTTCCGATGCCGGCTGCATTTACGGCTTTGGCGATGCCATCGACATCCTATGGAACCAGAACCAAGACGATGCCGAGGTGAATCTTTATGTATATGCCAACAACGGTTGCGCCGCACTTACCAAACACATCAGCCTCATCGGGTATTCCACCTCCGAATGGCATTCCATCGACTTTGAGCTCTTCCCCAACCCCTCCGAAGGAAAGGTCAACCTCGTCGTTGGAGAAACGTTGCAAGGCAAGGCCATCATTGAAGTCTACAACCTGTTGGGCGAACGGATGATGACGAAAAACATGAGCCGTTTGTTACAAGGCGAGACGATTTCCTTGGATTTAAGTCACCTTGTTTCGGGACTCTATATCGTCAAATTGAGCACCGAAAACGGGAGTTGTTCAAAGAAAGTGAGCGTCATGTGACGAAGAAAAGGAAGTATTTCCTATTTTTGCCGTGATTAACTATGGCCGATAGCCAATGGCCTATGGTTCGCCTTACCCGAGGCTGTCATTGCGGACTTGATCCGCAATCTCCTACGAAGGGAAAGCGAGCCATAGTCATCAGCCATAAGCCATCGGCCAACAACAATTGACTACGTCGAATTATCATTTCAACGATTAAACAATCAACAAATCGAAGATTCAACATAAGTTAATTAAACGATACAATATGGTAAGCTACAAAGAATTAGGGCTCGTGAACACCCGTAAAATGTTCGCCAAGGCTGTGGACGGCGGCTATGCCATCCCCGCCTTCAATTTCAACAATATGGAACAGATGCAGGCCATCATCATGGCTGCCGTCGAGACCAAGTCGCCCGTCATCCTGCAAGTGTCGAAAGGCGCGCGCAACTACGCCACCCTGCTGCGCTACATGGCCCAAGGTGCAGTGGAATACGCCAAGGAACTCGGTTGCGCCCATCCTGAAATCGTGCTTCATCTCGACCACGGCGACAGCTTCGAGCTGTGCAAGTCGTGCATCGACATGGGCTTCTCCTCGGTGATGATTGACGGCTCTGCCCTGCCCTACGACGAGAATGTGGCCCTCACCCGCAAGGTCGTCGACTACGCCCATCAGTATGATGTGACCGTGGAAGGCGAACTCGGCGTGTTGGCCGGCGTGGAAGACGAAGTGGCCGCCGAAGAAAGCCACTACACCAAGCCCGAAGAAGTCATCGACTTCGTGACCAAGACCGGCGTTGACAGCTTGGCCATCAGCATCGGCACCTCGCACGGCGCCTACAAATTCACTCCCGAGCAGTGCACCGTTGACCCCGCTACGGGTCGCCTCATGCCGCCTCCGTTGGCTTTCGACGTGCTCGAAGCCATTGAAAAGAAGCTGCCAGGCTTCCCCATCGTGTTGCATGGCTCGTCATCGGTGCCGCAAGACGAGGTGGACACCATTAATAAATACGGTGGTGCGCTGAAGGCCGCCGTCGGCATCCCCGAGGAGCAGCTGCGCAAGGCCGCCAAGAGTGCCGTCTGCAAGATCAACATCGACAGCGACAGCCGCCTGGCCATGACCGCCGCCATCCGCAAGACCTTCGCCGAAAAGCCCGCCGAGTTCGACCCGCGCAAGTACCTCGGCCCCGCCCGCGACAGCATGAAGAAACTCTACGAACACAAGATTATCAATGTGTTAGGTTCAAATAACAAACTGGAGGAGGCTTGAATATGGATGATAAGAAAGATGATTTTCTAAGCGCTCATGCTTTCAGTAATGAGAAAGGGGCTTGGGGAAAATTCTTGTTGTTTTTTCTCCCCGGATTTTTTGGTGGCACCTGCCTCAATGATATCATCCATGGTAGGCTCACTTGGCACTCTATCGGTTTTTTCTTGGGAGCAAGTGCAATATCCTCAATCTTATATTTCATCACTGAACACCTTGCCTACCGCACCAAGCTATTTCCGAAGTTTAAAAGACGTGAGTTATTTCACATATTAAGCTTCTTCTTGTTATTCGTGCTTTTTGCCGCCGTTTTCGTTGCAATCATGCTCTGATTTTTCTATGCACAAACAACTTTATACGATTTCATCATGGGCAAACTGAAAGACGCTCACATCTTTAGCAACGAGGAAGGTTCCGTTGCGAAGTTCTTCTTAACTGCGGTTACATACGCCGCAGCCATGTATGCCTCGCACATTCTCACATCGCTTATCGAGAAAGAACCTTTCAAATGGTTGGAAAGCCTTTGGGTGATTTTAATCATTGTTGCACTAATAACAGCGGTTTATCTCATCACAAGACTACTTGCCTATCATACCAAAATCTTCCCGAAAACGGAGAACCGCGAAGGCATTCACGGCATGAGTTTCATCTTTCTAATGATTCTTTCCATCATTTTGCCTTTGGTTTTCATTTGAAGCAGAACAGATTTTTCAAGCCATAGATAAAAAGTATCGCAAAAGTTTCCTACCTTTGCGATACTTTTTTTTCACTCCAAAAGAAAAACATGAGTAAGAAACTGGTATGTATTCTCGCCGTATTTGTTGCCCTATTGAATGCGTGTTCCTATAATCACAACGCGGATAGATATGTGATAAAAGATGTTTCACAACCATGTAATATCATATTATCTGCATCCGACACAACAACTTGGCCTTCAAGTGTATCAATTCACATAATGGGTGAAGTAGATGGAGAATGTACATTCGAAATTGAAAATGGAGCAGCTCGTTACAACACCATTATACTTAAAGACACCATAGATTATCTTTACGAAAACGAATGGTACGAACACAAAATCAATCTTAAATACCATCCTGGCACAAAGATTACAGGGGATAGCATTGTTATTGAATACCGAATGCGGTAGGTTTACAAATTGTCCTATTCCGCCAAAGCGTGGCTAATCTTTCGATTAATCTCTAACAGCCTCTTCTCGTTCAATTTGATAACTTTGCGGTCGTAGGTCATCAAGCCGTTGAGTTCGGTTTCGCAATCGGTGGTTTGGGTATAGACTGCCGCTGAGAACCCTTGGAAAGCCATCTTATAGAGCAAGTTAGCGTATTCCACGTAGGTGTCGGTCACCTTCTCTTCGGTGTCGAACTCCACATAGCCCCATCCTTGGTCTTTCACCCAAGTATGGCCTTCCACTTTGCGCCCAATGCCACCATATTCGCCCAAAACAGTGGCGCGCATCGGATCATAAAGCACCATTTTTGGCTCAGGATAGTGGTGCAGGTCGAGGATGTCGCCACAGGTGTAGAAATTGCCGCCCGAAGCTGGATTGACCAATCGCGTCGGGTCGAGCTTCTTTGTCATCTCCACGATTTCAGGAGTTTTGAATTGTCCCCACGACTCATTGAACGGCACCCAAACGCCAATGCAGGGCACTGATTTCAAAGTGTTTATGATTTCCGTCCATTCCTTTTTGTAACATTCCTCCGACTCGAGTGTGCGCACGCTTTCTGGACCATCGAAATATTTCGTCGTTTGCCAACCCGGGCCACGACCACCCGAAGGCATATCCTGCCAAACGATGATGCCGATACGGTCGCAATGGTAGTACCAACGCGCAGGCTCCACTTTCACGTGTTTGCGAATCATATTGAAACCCAAGTCCTTGGTCTTTTGGACATCAAAAGCCAAAGCCTCATCAGTGGGAGCAGTATAGAGACCATCGGGCCACCAGCCTTGGTCAAGAGGACCGAAATGGAAAATCGGCAGCCCGTTCAAAGTCAGACGCACGATGCCACTCTCGTCACGCTGCGTACCAAAACTACGCATGGCGAAATAGCTGTCAACCGCATCAATGACCTTGCCCTTGCGCAACACACTGACTTTCATGTCATAAAGATACGGATGATCAGGTGACCAGCGGAGGAAGTCCTCTGGCATAATGACTTCGACAGGTTGTCCGTTAATGGACTTGCCCGTAGCCACTAATTCGCCTTCAAACGACACCTCCACTTGATAAAGGTCGTCCTTGGTCGGGTTGGAGAAATCCACCTCAACACTGACCGTAGCCTTATCGAAATTGGGTGTAGTTACGAGATTTTTGATGTAATCGTCGGGCACCAACTCAAGCCACACCGTCTGCCAGATGCCCGTCACGGCGGTATAGAATATGCCCTGCGGCTTGACAACCTGCTTGCCATGCGGGATGTAACTCTTGTCGGTAGGGTCCCACACACGTACCTTCATCGTATTGTTTTTGCCTTGCAAGGCTTGTGTAATATCAAAGGCAAAAGGCGTGTAACCACCTGTGTGCGAGCCCACTTTAATGTCGTTCACCCACACATCGGCCATCCAGTCGACAGCACCGAAATGCAACAACACACGACCATTTTTCCAGTTG
The DNA here is from genome assembly GCA_902782455.1 of uncultured Bacteroidia bacterium. Classification (GTDB taxonomy): domain Bacteria; phylum Bacteroidota; class Bacteroidia; order Bacteroidales; family F082; genus Limimorpha. The sequence goes on from CACZNA010000051.1 coordinate 5,723, forward strand.
CTGGGCACGGCAAAGGTCTTCTCGTACCAAAGGGCATTCTCCGGCCCAACCTCCTTCTGCACGCCCGACAGCGACGACTCGATACAGAACGGAACGAGGATGTCGCCCTCATATTTCGATGGAGCCTTCTCCCCTTTGGGTGTAATGGCATATTGCCAAAGACCATTGAGGTTTTTCCAAACGGGACGCACCATCTGGGGTCGTGGATATTCCGGCAGTGCGTTTTCGGGGGCCACTTCTGATGCCCAACGGGTCTTGATTTTATCGCCAGCGGGAGCATATTGGGCTATGGCCAGCGTAGTGAGCAGCACAGCTGCTAAAAGCATTATGTATTTCATATTCTTACAGTTACTTTTATTCATCATTAGACATTTCCTTCATAAACGCATCGGCAGCGGCAATGAGGCTATGGATAGCACGGGGCACAAGGTCGTCGACCTTAGAGGTGGAATCCAACACCTGCTCGAAACACATCCAAATAGATGCTCCGCTATCATGCTCATCCTCAAACTCATACAATACTGCCTTCACCACCTTGAAGTTCCAATTGATGTTGTTGCAGGCCATGATGGATTTGGCGAAATTGTCATCAGTCACATCGAACACACCTGGCAGCAAAAGGCGAAAAAGCAAAGGGTCGTCGGCATCGTTCCAAAGGAGGAAGTTCCAGCCTTCATGAACAAAGTTGAGACCCAGCTTGCTCTTTTTCACCTCCACCCCATTGTCCTTCAAGAACTTGGAGACTAATCGTTTGGCAGTCATAACGTTTAGTTTTTGTTGAATCCGATGCGCGTCTTGGTGGAATAGGTCGGGTTCTTGTATTTCAGCACATCGACGAGTATTTTCTGCGAAATCGGCACGTCGTTATAAGCGGCGGTCATGGCGGCTTCATTGACGGCCTCCGTGATGTCGCCAGCATTGAAGTCGTCTGATATCTTAGCCAATTCATCGAAATCCAATTCCTCGCAGGGACGGTCTTTCAGGTGTTCACGGAAGATGTCCTTACGTGCCTCAAAATCAGGCTGCGGGACAAAAAACACACGGTCGAAGCAGCCCACTCGCATAATGGCTTGGTCAATAAGGTCGGGCCGATTGGTAGTGGCTGCCACGAGGAGGCCTTTTTGTGAACACTCATTGAACATACCAAACAAGGCTGAAATCTGCGGCGTAATTGTTGCCTCCTCGCCATCTGCATTGGGATTAGGAGCAAGGAATTCCAACTCATCAAAACAGAGCACAAACGGTGCCTTAATCTCGGCAGCATCAAAAAGACGTTGCAGGTTGTCCAAAACACCGTCTTGATAGATATTGCCAAACTCAGCGGCATTAATCATCGTATAATTGAATCCCAATTCTTCTGCAAAGCTCTCAAGCACAAGGCTTTTGCCACATCCTGGAGGGCCATAGAGCAGCACACCATTGATGGCTGGCAACCTGTAAATCTTGGCCTTCTCGGGGTTTTGCAGGGCAAACAACACCTCCTTGCGCAGCTGTTCCTTCAACTCGTCACGACCTGTCACATTGTCGAAGCCATTGCCTGAACCCTTCTTGAACGTAATAGGGACAACAGTGGTGTTTTGAGACTCCTCATTTTCAGCTTGTTGATCCTCCATCATTTGCGTCGATTCAGGCATCAGATGATCTATCAAGGCTTGCGAGAACTCCTCTGCCGTGCCGAAGCGTTTATCAGGCTTCTTGTCAAGAGCCTTTGCCAGAATCGCCTTCATATAATCGGGCAGCTTAATCTTCTCAGTCTCAAGCACTAATTCCGCGCGACGGGCAGTCTTCACCAAATCCTTAATCTTGTTCTTATCGCCACGACAAGCCGCAAGGTCTGTTTCCCAAGGTGCATTACCGAAAATGAGGTAATACAGCAGTGCACCAGTTGAGAAGATGTCGCTTTTGACAGTATAAATGCCACGGAAGGTCTCGGGCGCACGATAGAACGGCATCAGGTCATCGACATAGAACGTCGGACGACCTTTAACCATATAGGATATGTGTCCGAGGTCGATGATGGTAGGCAGCAACATGCCGTCTTCCATCTCCTGAAGCATGATGTTTGAAGGACGTATATCATTGTGAATCAATGCACGGGAATGGATGTAGGTCAAGCCATTCAGCACACAGAGGGTGATTTGCACGGCATCTTCCAGATCGAAGGGGCCTTCCTGAGCGACAGAATCAGAGAGCAGTTCGCCACGGTAAAACTCGGTGACCAAATAATGGTATCGGTTCTCGCCTTTGCGCACCTCGCCCTTGTCGACAAAGCGGATGACGTTCTCGTTCTCCTCCGAATGAAGTTCGCGGCAAAGCTGGATTTCATAAACCTCCTTGCCCTCGAAAAGCTGTTCTTTAGGTATCGAGCCGAGGTCAAACACCTTGATGAAATACATCATATCGTCAGGGCCGAGTGCCGTATATGACTCAGCCACAGCACCTTTCTTTATGAACGAGTTGATGACATACTTGCCAATCTTCTCCCCTTTCTTGAATGTCTCCATAAGCGAAATTTATTTGGGGCAAAGGTCATGATTTAATTTGAAACTTACAAGCAGAAAGGATGAAAAAATTCTTGTGCTTTTTTCCAGAAGAAAAATCGGGTGGAAAAATGAAGTCCGAATTGGGTTAATAGGCCATCATGCGTGTGGGCAACCAGTTCATTTTTAATGAGCAAGGCTTGAACGGCATGATAACAAGCATAATAATAACGGTTGGAAGCGATGTCCCAATACTTTTGTCGGCACATCTCATCCGCTTGTTCGAGGAAACGATGCGCCTTTTCCATTTGTAAACTTACTACAATCTGTCTTTCTTCATTGGTGAGTTTCATGCCAATCGTATTGCGTCATCAATGACATTGTGGTAAAATGGAGTAAACTTGTTTGCTTCCCATTCCTTGGCGGTGTACATCACGGGATTAATATATTCACCAAGTTCCCAACCGAGTTCTCTCAAAGGATAGGAAATGGTATCATAGTCTTTGGGCAAGAGTTTTTCTTTGTCAAGAACAATGAGGATGTCCCAATCGGAACCTGAATGGGCATCACCTCTCGCTCTTGAGCCATACAACAAAGCGTACCCCCCTGAAGGCAAATGCAACAGGAGCGATTTTTTAATGCTGTTAATGACCTTTTCTTCCATGTCCCAATGATTTCTTTTGCAAAAATAGGCATTATTTTCAAATGAGGATAGTTTTGAACAAAAAAAGGAGAACCGTTGGGTTCTCCTTTTTGATATTCAATTGAATTTCAATGCTTATGCATCAATATTCGCATAAGTGGCGTTCTGTTCGATGAACTCGCGGCGCGGGCCTACTTCGTCGCCCATCAGCATGGAGAAGATGTGGTCGGCTTCCATGGCGTTCTCGATAGTCACTTGGCGCAAGGTGCGGTTGGCCGGGTCCATTGTGGTTTCCCAAAGTTGCTCGGGGTTCATTTCACCAAGACCTTTGTAGCGCTGCACGTCATAGCCGCTCACCGTGCCATTCTTGGTCAATTCGGCCATGGCCGCAAAGCGTTCATCGTCGGTCCAGCAATAACGGATGGGCTTGGTGCCACGCTTGATGAGGTACAAAGGTGGTGTGGCGCAATACACATAACCGTTCTCAATCAACTCGCGCATGTAGCGGAAGAAGAAAGTCAGAATCAGAGTGGTGATGTGGCTACCATCAACGTCAGCATCGGTCATGATGATGACCTTATGGTAACGTAACTTGTCGAGGTTCAAGGCCTTGCTGTCCTCCTCGGTGCCAATGGTAACGCCCAAAGCGGTGTAGATGTTCTTGATTTCTTCGCTGTCGAAAACGCGGTGTTCCATTGCCTTCTCCACGTTCAGAATCTTACCACGCAGCGGCAGGATAGCCTGGAAGTTACGGTCGCGGCCTTGCTTGGCTGAACCACCAGCGGAGTCACCCTCAACGAGATAAAGCTCAGTCTTGGCAGGGTCACGCTCGGAGCAGTCGGCCAATTTGCCCGGCAGACTGAATCCCGACAAGGCACCCTTGCGCTGCACCTTTTCGCGAGCATTACGCGCCGCCTGACGTGCCTGGGCTGCCAGCGTCACCTTGTCGAAAATCATCTTGGCCTCTTTGGGATGCTCCTCAAGATAGTCGGAAAGTTGCTGTCCCACAATGCTGTTGACAATACCCATCACCTCGTCGTTGCCGAGTTTGGTCTTGGTCTGGCCCTCAAACTGCGGCTCCGGCACTTTCACCGAAATGACGGCGGTCAAACCCTCGCGGAAGTCGTCGGGCGAAATCTTCACCTTCAGCTTCTCCAACTTCTCCATCAGGCCGCTCTTTTCGGCGTAGGCATTGAACGAGCGCGTCAAGCCTGAGCGAAAGCCTTGCAGGTGGGTACCACCCTCAATGGTGTTGATATTGTTTACGTAGGAGTGCAGATTCTCCTTATATTCGTCGTTATATTCCAGCGCAATTTCAACCGGCACATTGTTCCTCTCGCCCGATATGGAAATAGGCTCAGGGATGAGTTTGGTGCGGTTGGCATCCAAGTAGTCGATAAAATCGATGAGGCCATTCTCGGAATAGAACGTCTCGCTGCGATACTCGCCGTTTTCCTCTTTCTGACGCTCGTCGGTAAGGACGATGGTGATGCCGTGGTTGAGGTAAGCCAGCTCACGCATACGGTTGGCCAAAGTGCTGTAGTCGTACTCCGTGGTCTGGAAGATGGTGGCATCGGGTTGGAAAGTGATGCGGGTGCCGTTTTTGTCGGTCGTGCCCACCACTTTCACGTCGTAAAGCGGCTTGCCACATTCATATTCCTGCATGAAAATCTGGCCTTCGCGATAGACCTCAGCAGTGAGATGGGTTGACAAGGCGTTCACGCAGCTGACACCCACGCCGTGCAGACCGCCAGAGACCTTATAGGAGCCCTTGTCGAACTTGCCGCCAGCATGGAGCACCGTCAACACCACTTCCAAAGCGGAACGATGCTCCTTGGGGTGCATACCCGTCGGGATGCCACGGCCATTATCCAACACGCTGATGGCGTTGCCTGGAAGGATGCGGACATCAATCTTGTCGCAAAAGCCCGCCATAGCCTCGTCGATGGAGTTGTCGACCACCTCATATACCAAATGATGCAAGCCACGGAAATGCACGTCGCCGATATACATGGCCGGACGCTTGCGCACGGCCTCCAAGCCTTCAAGAACCTGAATTTTACTGGCACCGTATTCCTCGCTTGCCAATTCTCTTTTCTCTTCTTCAGTCATTTTCAGAATTTTTGCTGTTTTCAAATAAAGGTGCAAAGATACACAATTTTTCGGCACGGCGGCCAAAAAAGTTGAAAAATTTGTTTTTCAGCAAAAACGGCTCTACGGGGCTGAAAACGGGTAAATTTTGGAAACGCCTCTTTTTCGCGCACCGATAGGAACTGAAATTGATTTTTAAAATAAACGGCATTTTAGGTCTTCTATGGCCTTTTGTTTTCTCACAGGAATTTCCACGAATTGAACACGAATTTTCAAAAACAATTTCTGATAATTCGTGATAAATTGCTGATAATTGATGTTTTAAAAAACTCAGAATCTCAACTTCACGCCAGCGAAGAATTGTATGCCCGTCACGGGATAATTGTAATAAAGCTGGTATTTCTGGCAAGCCACATTGTCAATCAAGGCAAAAGCCGAGATTTGGTCGTTCACCTTGTAATCCGCGCCGAGACTGAGGTCGACGACATCCTTTAGTTTTTCAGGCCCCCAACCCAGCCAATTTGAGCCGGAATCGCCTTGCACCAAGGCATAGCGTCCGCCTTGATAAAGGAAAGCCGAATTGAAGGAAAGATGGTCGTTCAGGTCGTATGTCAGTTTCAGTTTGCCTTCCATCGTGGGACGATACCAAGCGTATTCCTCTGTGGTCGGCTTGCAGCTATTATAGGCAAAGCCCAAATCCGCCGTCAGGCTGTTACGCATCTTGACACGGACATCAGCCAAGACGGTTACGAGATGTGTTTCGTCGTAAATCAGATTGAATTTGTTGGCAATCACGGTATTATCAAGAAAATCATACCTCAAAACATAGAATGGGTCATTCTCAGTATGGCGATAGCGCACGCCCAAATGCAAATCGACGATTTCGGCAATATTGGTGCGCACGCCGCCGTCAAAACCGAGTTTCACATTCTTTACCCGCAAGTCGGGCACCAGCAACTGCCACACAAAGGGATTCACCTTGATAATATCACCATAAGTCACCAGACTTTGGCCTCCATTCAGGCCTGCATAAAACTCCAATTTCTTGTCCAAGACAAACAGGCTACCGCTCACATCGGGCCTAATGGTAACTTTCCTGTCATCTTTGGCAACAAACCCATCAAAAGAAGCCCCCAAATGAAGTCGATAAAAATCGCCAGCCATCTCAAAACTTGGGTTCAATCGGCCAAAACCTCTGTTTCTCAAGGAATCCAGACATTTATAGTGATTGAAATCCAAATCGACATCCACTTTTATCCTTTTTTTAGACGTTCCTTTCTTGTACCAAGCAGCAGGGTATAAGACATAGGAATAGTCGAATTCCAACAATCCATCGCCACACCCAAATTGGTCAAATGCATAACGATAATTGATGGAGGCCGGATGCACTGGCGTTCCAATGGAGAAACCCTTGGGGTCCAATTTCACATAGGCACCAATCGTATTATACACTTGCTTCGGGCAAAACGCTTCGATTTGTTCGTCAGGCAAGGGAGTTTCAACAAGATTCACGCCATAGTAATGACACATATCATTGTCGGAAAAGACTCCACCTTCCAACCTGTATATTCCCATATCCTCGTATGACAAACTTACATCGAAGGCATTGTTCATATAACTCGACGGCGCATAGTCCTTGATGTTCAGCCAAGAGGAGTTGTGCTTGATGCCCAAACCGAGGCCTAAAATCTTGGTCAGCATGGAGTTGTGTTTGTAGAGGAATATGGGCGAAAGTCGCGTACCCATGCCGGCCATGATAAAGTTTCGTGTCGGCGTGGCAGATTTGTCGTCTTTTGACGAGTAGGCCGTGGGGCTGATTTTCTCCAAGTCGATGGCGAATTTCTGCCTCGCTTCCTTGGGGTTGACCTCGGTACTCGGCATGACATACGTCGGCGCGGGCGTCTCGGGTGTCAGTTTGAGTTTGTTGACTTTGTTTGCCTTGGGGCGGTATTTGCCTTCCACGGTGACTTGTTCGTCGTGTTGTGCGTAGACCTGCATTGCAAGCAGGACGATACTGATTATTAGGATGTTTCTTTTCATCTTAGTTTGTTGTTAGGGCAGAGGCTGACGTCGCGTTCCCTTTCTGGGTGACGCAGGGACTTACGTCGCCTGCTTACTGATATGTCGCCCCTACGGGGCTTAGTTCATTCCAATTCTATAGGTTCGATGCCGTTGCTGTTGCTCACTTTGGGCTCTTTGCGCTCCACCTCGGCGAGCTTGGCGCGGGCTTCTTGTTTCAGATCGTTGCCTTTGTAGTTGTCGATGACGCTGCGGAGGGTTTCCTTGGCCTGGAAATAGTTCTCCTTGGCCACATATACGTCCGCAAGCGCGATGAACGACTTCGCGACCCAGTAATCGTATGCCGAGAAATTGTCGGAGATGTTGAAGACCTTGTTCTCGGCCTCGTCGTAACGCTTCAGCTTGAGGGATGCCACAACGGAGTAGTAAGCGCTCTCGGCACCATACACCGACTTGTCGTTGCGGGCACTCTTATCCAACCTCTCGATGGCCGCGCTGCAGTTGCCCTTCTCGAAATACGACTTGCCCACAATGTGGTTGATTTGGTTCACCTGCTCGTCGGTCAGGTCGCGGGAAACGCGCAAACTTTCCCCCATCTCGATGGCCTTGTCGTAGTTGCCCATGAAAAAGTTGCTCTTCATGCTGCCCTCCAAGGCCTCAAGGCGCTTCAGCGGTTCCTCGGTGATGCGCGACAGACGCTCATAATACTCGCCCGCCTTCTGGTAGTTGCTCTTCTCATACTCGATACGGGCCATCTTCAGCAGGGCGTTGTCGGTGTAGTCGTTGTCGGGTTGCGCCAATATATATATAAGGTGTTCGACGACCTGCTCCTCCGTGCCCACCTTCTCGGCACATTCGAGGCCGTAATAATGGGCTTTCAACGCATAGGCACCGTTGCTGAAATTGTCGAAGTAATACTGCAAGGCGGCCTGGGCCTTCTGGTACTGTCCGTCCAAGTAGAAGTTTTCCGCATTGGCGAAAGCCAACGAATCCTGTTGGGTCACCTTCACCTGACCTCCGTTGGCGTTGACGTAGCCGAAATACTCGTTCAGCTTGTTCTGTTCCATATAGATGCTGCGGATAATGGTCAGGGCCTCGCGCGACTCGTCGGTGTTGGGATAGGACGACACGAGGTTCTTCAGGTTCTCCAAGGCCTGGTCGTACTGGTTGTTGTTGTAGTAAATCATGCCCGTCTTCATCATGGCCTGTCGGGTGTAGGTGGAACGCGGGCGTTCCTTGATGAGACGGCTGAAATTGGCAAGGGCCGAGCGTTTGTCGCCGTACACGAGATAGGTGTTGCCTATCTCAAACAAGGCCTGGTCGTAGTAAGGCGTGGTAGGATAGGTCGTCAGCAGTTCGTCGAGCATTGCAATCTTCTGGTTCACGTTGCCTCTTGCGCCATAGCACAAACTCTGCTGATAGAGGGCATAGTCCGCGTTGCGCTTGCCGATGCGGGAGGCAAGGTCGTAATAGTTGATGGCGCGTTCATAGTTCCGTTCCATGAAATAGCAGTCGCCGAGGCGGATGTAGGCGTCCGTCTTGAGGTCGGTTTGCCTGTCGTCTACCCGTTTGAGGAAACGGCTGAAACATTCCTCGGCGGCATCATAGTCCAACTGCTGGTAGTAGATGTAGCCAAGGTCGTAGTCGGCCAAGTTGTATTCCGGCAGACTTGTGGCCGCCCTCATCTGCTTGAACTGGGTCAGGTATTGGATGGCCTTGGAGTAGTCGCCGATTTGGTAGGCCGACTCGCCCATCCAGAAACAAGCCTCAGCCTTGTTGGTGGCCGACTGCCGGCTGTTCATGATCTTCGAGAAATACATCTGCGCCTTGTCGTAGCTGCCTTTCTGAACGTTGTCGATGCCCGTGGCGTAGAGCAAATCGTTGTACACCTTATCCAATTCCACGCTTCTCTGCCTCATCGCCTCCAAGCGGCTGAGGGCTTCTTCGTTCTCTTTCGCGTTGAGCAGCAGATAGACGGTCATCTCCTCGGCTTCGGCCTTGCGCTCCGAATCGGGATGGGCGGCCACAAACTGGTCGAGCTGGCCGACGGCTTCGTTGAAGGGGTCGGTGCCCGGAATGAGGCTCAGCTTGGCATAGTTGAACAGCGACTCTTCGCTGAGTGCCTCGTCGAACTTGGCGTTGTAGGCCGTGTAGAATGCCGTGCGGGCATATTTCGGCTCGTCCGTCTTGGCATAGCTCGTGGCGAGGTAATACGAGGCATATTGCCCAAGGATGTCGTTGCTGCCGGCCACCTTCTGCAAGTCGGCGATGGCACCCTTGTAGTCGTTTTTCATCATCTTGCTCACGCCCATCTGGTAATAGGCCTCGCGCGAGATGCCGCGCAACAGGTTGTTCTTGTAGATGCCGTAATACTCAAGGGCTTTGTCGTAATCCTTCTGCTGGAAATAGGCATCGGCGACGATTTGGGCCATCTCCGACTTGCGTTTCTTGTCGGCCTGTTGGATGTATGCGGGGCCGTCGTCGATGACGGATTGGTAGTTGCCTTTCAGGTATTCGATTTGCATGATGTAGGAAGGCACCACCTTGGCATAGTCGGGATGGGTGCGCAACAGGCGGAAGTTGTCCAAGGCCTCGTTGTAGCGCCCTTTCATGTATTGCACATGGGCGTAATAGTAGCGCGCCGATTCTTGGTATTTCCCCTCGTTCATCATCAGGCCGTGGAAAAGCGGCACCGAGCGGTCGATGCTGCCCGTCTGGAAATAGGCGTAGGCCATGTTGAACTGCAACTGCTGGGCCTCGTCGTTGGTGAGGGTGGCGGCATCCATGCTTTCGTAGATGTCCAAGGCTTCGCGGTATTTCTTATTAATAAATAAGGTGTTCGCATAGAGGAAATTTGCGTGTTTCGCCCAAGTGCTGCCCGGGTTGTCGTTCACAAACTGGATGACCTTGGCGGCTCCGTCGGCATGGCCCAAATAGAGCGAGCTGACGGCTTCGTAATACTGCGCATCAACGCAACGCTGCGATTTGGCATCGTCGACCAAGGCGCGATATTGGGCAAAGGCCGACAGCGCGGCACCATATTCCTGGTTTTGGAACAACAGCACTCCTTCGTTGAACAAGGCTTCAGGATTGTAGGTCTCTATATGCTTTTGCGCTGACAATGAAATCGTTACGAAACATGAAAACAACAACAGCACTCGTTTGCCTATATGGATACGCATAGGATGAAATTTTTGGATATTCATAGCGATGAAATTTTTCACGAAAATACAAATTTCCAGTTTAAGCCAAACAAGAAAAAAACAAAAAAATTGTATTATTTTTCCATTTTTTTCGCACACCAAATGGATTTTTACTTATTTTTGTGGGTTCTTAAATAATAGTATACTGACTTTAAAAGAAGCGAAAACACCATACCCAACAACTGACAACACAACCTAAAGCACAAACACAGACAAACAGTAAAGCAAAGAAAACCAGACATATAAATCAACACTTGGATTCTCAAACCATGACCGACCTAAGCCCTGAACGCCATATCAATCCCTACATCGATTTCGGCTTCAAGTTTCTTGATGAAGCTGAGATAGCTTGTTTTATCCCTGGAAGAGCGTTGGGCATACGAGGAAAGCATAAATATTTTCCGCGACAACAAGAACACAGTAAAATCTCTAAATCTTAAATCCTTAAATATTAAATCTTTAAATCTTAAATATTAAATCATCAAACAACTCACAAAAACAGAAGATCAAACAATCAAAACAATTCATCAATTCACTAAATTATTAACCTAAAATTCAAATCATCATGTGTAAAAAATCACTACTATCATTGATGATGCTCTGCTTCGCCGTGTTTGGCGTGGCGAGAGCGCAAGTGACCATCGGAGATTTGGAGACTGCCGGAAACGACACCTATCTCCCGATGAACTCACTGTACGAGTATTCCTACTCGCAGCAGATCTACACTGCTGATGAGATAGGAACTGCAGGAACCATCAACGCCATCACTATTTGGATGTATGGTAATGCAAACCTCTACACAATTCCTTTCGACATCTACATGGTAGAGACCGACAAGGAAAGTTTCACAAGCACCACCGATTGGGAGTCCGTGACCTCAGGCGACATCGTGTATTCTGGCTCGGTGACCGTCCACAACACAGAAGCTGAAGCCTACACCTTCGAGCTCGCTACTCCGTTCTCCTACAGCGGCACGGGCAACCTTCTGATTGCCTTCGACAACAACTGCGGCCAATGGAGGAGCGGCTTGACCGGAAAGGTGTTCACAGCAACCGACAATGTCACGAGATCCATCTATGTCCGTCAGGACAGCAATGACTACGATCCTACCAACATGAGCGGCGTTACGGCTACAGCTGATCCTCGTGCCATGAGAAATGTCATCGAAATCGACATCACTCCTGGTGGCGGCCCCAGCTGTGCCAGACCCTCTGGCCTCGCCATCAACTACACTGGAGGCACTACCGCCGAGGTGAGCTGGAACTCCGATGCCACGGCCTGGAACATCGATGTGAATGGCACCGTGACTGCCATCACCACGAATCCTTACACCTTGACCAACCTTGAGCTGGGAACAGCCTATACTGTTAAGGTACAAGCCAATTGCGGTGGCGGCGACCTCAGCGACTGGAGCTCAGCGAAGAGCTTTACCACCGACCTCTGCCTGCCTGAAAACATGTGCGAAATCACCATTACATTAACTGATGCATACGGTGACGGAGGCGGAAACATTAAGGTAGTGGATGTCCTCACCAATGAGGTTTTGGGATCCTTTACCAACAGTGGAGAGTCAACAACATACACTCTTGCTGTTTGTGACGGCAGAGAACTCAATTTTGTATATGCTTCAACCGACAACTGGTCGTATGAAAACGGTTGGGTCATAACGGATATCAATAATGAAATCATTTCCGAGCATGTTGGATGCACCACCAGTGGAAGCTGCGACGCTCCCACCAATGGTGTGATTGCCAACTACACCGTGAACTGCACTCCTGCTACTTGCCCGAAGCCTCATGACCTTACGGTTAGCTACACTGGCGGCACTGAAGCCACCATCAGCTGGACCAGCGATGCCACGGCTTGGAATATGCGCGTGAACGGCGTGGATGTCAACGGAGTCATCACCAATCCTTACACTTTGACTGGCCTCGAACTCTCCACCACTTACGAAGTGGAAGTGCAGGCCAACTGCGGTGCCGACGGTGAAAGCGAATGGGCTGGCCCCGTCAGCTTCACCACCGACGCTTGCATGCCTGAAGACCTAATCGTTGTCAATTATGCACTGACCGACAGTTACGGCGACGGCTGGAACGGCAACGCCATTCTTGTGGTTGATGAAAACTGCAATATCGTTAATCAACTGACCATCGAAAGCGGTAATTCAGCATCAGGCACCTTAAGGGTTTGCGGTTCATACCTGCAATTCTTATGGTATAAGGGCAGTTATCCTACCGAGACCTCATGGGTTTTCACGGATAACGCTGGAAACGTGCTCTTTGAGGGCGCAGGAAGTGCCGACATGGCCACCCTCGATGTGCTCTACACCATCGACAACAATCCTTATTCTGCTCCCACTGACGTAGCCGCTTCTGAAGTCGGACCGCGTAGTGCCAAGCTGAGCTGGACCGAAACCGGAACCGCCACCGCATGGCAAATCAAGCTTACCGCTGGTGACGATGAAGAAGGAACGATCATCGATGCTAACAGCAATCCTTTCGTCATCACTGGCCTCACTCCTGAAACGGAGTACTTCGCCCAAGTGCGTGCTACCGGTGCTAACGGAACGAGTATCTGGACTTGCATTGGTGCTGACTTCACCACCGATGTGGCCTGCCCGAAACCTACGAATTTGAGCGTCACCGCATATCCTTTCACTGCCGATGTGACATGGAACGGCTTTGCCGATGCCTACGACCTCGAATGGGCTTTGATGCCTGCCACTGAATCGAAGGATGCCCTCTGGCTGCAGTATGACAATGGCACCTATGACGGTGGCATTGGCAATAGCACTGCTAACACTTGGACTTGGGGCGTGATGTATCCTGCTTCCATGCTGGCTGGCAATGGCTTGCTGAGCAAGGTTTCCATCTATGAAAACTCAACGTATAACACAGCAGACATCACGATTAATGTCTATACTGGTGGTGACACCGCTCCTGAAACACTCGTCTATACCGAAACGATTACCCCAGAGGCTGGCGATGCCTTCCATGAGATCATCTTGGCTGAACCTGTCACGTTCGATCCTACGCAAAACCTGTGGATTACATTGACTGAATATGGCACGTATGTATTATCTTATTGTCAAAATGGCGACAACGCCAATAACGACTGGGTGTTGAATGGTAGCACATGGGCTCACATCGGCGATTTGGCTGCCACTTTAGCTGGTGACACCTGGATGATCCGCGGCTATGTCGAGCCTGCCTACGATCCTTCCACATTGGTATGGAATCCTGTTTCTGGTGTCACTTCACCTTACACCATCGAAGGCCTGCAACCCGAAACGACTTATGTCGTCAGAGTGAAAGCCCTTTGCGGTGGCGAAGACGGGGAAAGTGGTTGGACCACGGTTTCCTTCACCACGCCTTCGGCCTGCGACATGCCTATCGACCTTGCTGCTAATGACATCACCTACAACTCAGCTAAGCTGAGCTGGACAGGCTATCAAGAGAGCTATAATGTGAGATACAGAAGGACTCCTTACGTCGCTACGACCTACTTCTCCGAAGACTTTGACGAAGGCCTTCCTGCCACTTGGACTACGATCGACAACGACACCACGACTGTCGGCAACTGGATTGCTCTTAGCGAAATTAGTAATGTATATTCCTATTACACTTCACCATTAACTGGTTGGGCTCACAGTGGTGACGACGCAGTCGCCAGCGCCTCCTATGTCAATGGTGTTGGTGCTGTCGCTACTGACAATTATCTCGTTACACCTCAAGTCACTTTTAATGGCAAACTGAGATTCTATGTAACCAGTGAATATTCGGATCCTGACACTTACGAAGTGCTCCTCTCTACCACTGGAAATTCCATCAGCGACTTTAACGTCACACTGCAGGCCATGGGACCCGCTACATACGGTGCTTGGGACGAGGTTATCATCGACTTGAGTGACTATGCTGGACAGCAGGGTTACATCGCCATCCACCACGTTGCCACAGACAAGTATTGGCTTGTCATCGACGACTTTGGCATGTATGATTTCGTTAACGAAGACTGGACCAATGTCACTGCTACAGAGAACACTTACACAGCCACCGGCCTCACTCCTGAAGCCGAGTACGAATGGCAAGTTCAGGGCATCAACCGCGAGTGCGACGGCGGTTTGACCGAGTGGAGCGAAATCCAGACCTTCACGACTCTTGAGCAAACTTTGACGATTGACTTTGTCGCAGGCTGGAACTGGTTCAGCACCTACGTTGAGGAGGCAGATTCCTACGAACTGCTTCAGTCACTCTTAACAGCTCTCGGCGAGAACGGCTTGTACATTGAGTCGAATGACTACGAATACCTGGAGTATCTTGACGGTGAATGGCTTGGCGACCTGATGGAAATCACCCCCGACAAGATGTACCTGATCCAGGTCGGCACCGACTGCACAATCAGTTTGAACGGCGCGATCGTCAATCCTGCCACAGTTGAGGTGACCATCAATCCCGGTTGGAACTGGGTGGGATACCCCTGCAACGTGGAAATGACCCTTGGCGAAGCCCTTGCCAATTTCGAGGCCGAAGA
>CACZNA010000052.1:0-18320 GCA_902782455.1 uncultured Bacteroidia bacterium
GAAAGATACACTGTTGATAAGCCCTGACATCCCAATCTCAGAGGCAGTGTAGATTTGTTGAGTGAGCGAATACTTGTAGAAACTATAACTCGGCAGATACAAGTTCTTCGCATCGCCTCCGTCGCCAATATAGTGTCCTTTTGAGAAATTGGCTACCAAAGTGCAATCCTCGTTCACCACGAAGGTGTAGTTGGGGCTATCAGAAACCACTTCATCATTTATGGTCCAATTCGTGAAGATGTAGCCCTCATTGGCCATTGCTGAGACCGTGCAAGATTCTCCAGACTGATAGGTGCCGTCACCACTGGCAGTACCGGCATTGCTTGGATTGACTTCAGTAGTGACAATGCAACTCCCATTGCAATTCACATCGAACTCATAGGAGAAGCTGCTGCTAAGGTTGGAGCCCTCGTAAATCACGGCACCATTTTCATAACTCACTGAGAACGAACATTCTTCAGGCCAACTGCCAGTAACCCAACTCAGAACAACATGATTTCCACTCACAATAGTGCGGTTTATTGTAGCCGACAGGCCACTCGCTATTGTCAGTTCCTCGTCACCTATGCAACCATTGCTGTAGCTTACTGCTAGTGCATTGCCATTCCAACCATCACCGTACGAATCATATAAGTTGAAAACAAGGGTACATCCATTTCCAGCGGCAAAATTGGCAACCAAATTCCTGCTCTCCAATACAGTGAAAGTATACGTCGATTCGGTTGAAACCACCGTCCCATTTTCAGTCCATGAACAGAACATATATCCATTTGCAGGTACAGCTGTTAAAGTGCAATTGTTTCCACACCCGTATGAGCCACCGCCAGATACCGAGCCTCCAAATGAAGCACTTGCTGTAATTTGATGATAGCTACCATGAGTACAATTAGGGTGGATGTTGATGATGGCGATATTGTTGTTATTGAAAGCATAGTTTGACGCATTCAATGCGCCAACAGCAAAATAGCCATTGTGGGTTCCCTCCCAACCCCAATTGATATGCAACTGGTTGTTGGTATTATATCCATCGCAAACAAAAGCATGACCACCCGCACCGTTTTCATCACTGCCCCTTAAATGAACCGGACGGGCCAAATCGAGACTGCCTTTCAACAAGGCCAACCATTCAGAATTGTCATAGTTATTTCTGTTAACCTCTGATAAATTCTCAGAATAACCAAAATAATTCACCAATGCATAAGGAATAGCGGACGAAGTTGCTCCTGATCCAGTAGGGCCATAGTTCATTTCGACGGCTACGCCACAATGCCACATCAACGTGGCCACTGCATTGACCTGGGTTGGAGAGGATGACGAATTTAGGCTGTTTGGCATATTCGCCCAATTGTATGTGGTGGCACCGAAGTTAGCCGTTTGCGTGGGATAACCCGAAGGTGTGTAAGTGTGTGATCCTATACCTGTTGCGGGATAGCCCCAATAGCGGAGAATCTGGGCAAAAGAAGTGGCCACACATCCAGTAACTACATGTCCGCAATAGCCATTGGCATCTTCAGGACAAAGATTGTTGTAATAGCAACCTTGCCCCCAATAATCGGTCAGCAAGGGGGAAACCGCTGTGGTGGATCTTTGCTCAATAAGGTGACCTGTAGTCTGAACCAATTCCCATTGGCGGGCAATGGTTTCGTCAGCGTACAGATGATTATCCATGCCATACTGGATTTGTTCGACAAAATCCTGCAAATAGGCCTGCATTTGAACAGGGACGTTTTCCATATCGAAATGCCCCTCCTCAGAATAACCAAGGATAGGTGTGGCGCAATCGTCGGCAGCCACGATTACAAAGCCTTTTGGCGTGTTGAACACATAGAAAGCTGCATCATTGTTAGCCGTTTGGTAGGTGGCGACCCAATGCAGGCCGCTGTCAGGGGCCACTTTCATGGCCGTGTTCGCGTTGATGAACTTAGCTCCTATTTCACGGGCTTGTCTTACATCAACTGGATTGGCCTTCGCTCCCAAAGTGAAAGAGAGCAAAAGGATCATGAAGGCGAGGCACTTTTCTCCCTTCCTACTAATTTGATTTTGAAAAAGACTCTTCATTGTTTAAGGTTTTTTATTGATTAATAATTAATTATAGTTCATGAGGACACAATTCAACATCTTATTTCGCGCATGTAGATGTCGAAATATTGAATATGGGAAGCATATTATTACATATTTAAATAAAATATGCAATGACAAGGAGTGATTTTGGTGACTTGCCAGGCTCTTGTGAAACCGATGTTAAAAAACAAGGCAGCTATGGCCGCCATTCCGATGATGGTGTTTGTTGTCATAGTTGGATTGGTTTTATGTGAATAAATATGTAAAAGAGCAAGTTTATGGCGGCAAAGATAAGGATATTTTTTGTAAAGTCAAGAAAAAAAAAGTTGTGCCAACAAAAAAAAGACCGCACTCGTCTAAGAGCGGTCGTTTTTCATTTGCCTGCCAATTGGCTGGAGTCATTGTTTGTGTGCCGTCTGAAAGACCAAAGTCTTCGGTACGTCGCTGTTGGAATAGTACAAGAAACCTTGACCAGGCTTCAGGGTCTCCAATCCCAACCATTCACCGTCGAGATACTCTGCATAGTCCTCCATGTTCTCAATACGGTCTCCGTCTTCTGGCA
Source organism: uncultured Bacteroidia bacterium (assembly GCA_902782455.1). Taxonomy (GTDB): domain Bacteria; phylum Bacteroidota; class Bacteroidia; order Bacteroidales; family F082; genus Limimorpha. Next base: position 2,624 of record CACZNA010000052.1, read on the forward strand.
CGAAACCTGCAAAGGCTTCGGCTATCGTCATTTCCTCGGAGCAGAGATAGCCCACCCAGTTCCATTCGGGATGGATATTAATCACATGATTGGCAGGATTGGCTTTCAAGCCTTGCAGCTGAATGGTGCAGGCCGCACTGGTCTGGATCAGGTACATCTGTTCGTTAGTGATCCCAACTTCCTCCAAATCGCCAAGCCACTCGCCATCCAAATACTCTGTGCTGAGGAGTTCGCTTGACTCGATATACAAGCCGTTTTCGCCCAAACTGGCCTCCAATTGTTGCAGCAGGTCGTCGGCCTCGACATAAGTGCTGAACCAGTTCCAGCCAGCTGTCAACGCAGTCATTTGTATAACGCCATTGGCAAGGTATGCATCCTGATCCTCAGACAGATCATGCATGGGCAACAACACTGGAGGAACGTTTTGCGTTTGATCGAGACTTTTGGAAGTAACGAACGAAATGATAAAGAGGTTATTTTCAGAGTCGTTTCTGCCGCCATATTGCGCCCACACATTGGCGGGCACAAGTAGTGATAGTAGCAAAGTGAAAAGGATGGCTTGGATTGAGCACAAATTGCACCTATGCTTATGTTCAGGACAACTTTTCAGGGCTATAATGAAGGCCAAAGCAATTAAGGGCGTTTTTGTTTTTTGAAATAAATATTTGTTCATGGTTAGGATTAAAAAGTACTTTTGCGGCTGCAAAGATAGTGATATTTGAGTGAAAGACATGGGAAAAGTTGCTCCATAACAAAAGCAAAACGGCCACCTTAGTGGAGATGACCATTTTTGCAGTTTTTGGGGATGCAGTGCTAAAATTATTGTGCGCTTGTGGGGAAGGTAAAAGTTTTTGGCACTGTGCTGTTGGAGTAGTACAAGAGACCTTGGCCTGGCTTCAGGGTTTCCAATCCCAACCATTCACCGTCGAGATACTCGGCATAGCCTTCCATGCTCTCAATATGGTCTCCGTCTTCGGGCACGAAACCAGCAAGGGCTACCCCAAGAGTCATTTCCTCGGAGCAGGGGTATCCCAACCAGTTCCATTCGGGATAAATTGTAATCTCATGGTTGGCGGGATTGGCTATCAAACCTTGCAGTTGAATCGTGCAAGCGGCATTGGTGTGAATGAAATACATCTGTTCGTTGGTAATCCCAACTTCCTCCAAATCGCCAATCCACTCACCATCCAGATACTCTATGCTGAAAAGTTCGCATGATTCGATGTAGTTGCCATTATTACCCATACCAACTTCCAGCATCTGAAGCAATACAACGGGAGCGGTAGCTTCAATATATGTACTGAACCAGTTCCAACCAGCATCCAGAGTAATGGTCTGCGTAACAATCGAAGACGAGATACCAAATAAAACTTGGTTCTTCACCGTTAGGGTGGTGCCAGAATACGAGGCAATAATGTCAGGATTGTAATTGGTGTCATTGCTGTAAACACACATGGATTGGAACGGAGCTTCAAACACGCGACAACTCATGTGAGGCGAATTGGTATAACTCCCCGTATTGTCATCGGTGACAAGAACGAGATTGGCTATTCCGTCATAGACAAACGGCTTGTACAATTCTATCACTGTCCATCCCCCAGCATACATGGTCACCGAGCCGCTGAACACTTTATTGTCATCAGTGACGGTGACCCAGTCTGTGCTGTCAGAAAACGAAGTCTTGTAAGTGGCCACCAAATAGAAATCGCAATTACGGGTCTTTGTCGCTCCGTCATTATAGAAAGCTAAGCTATTGATGATTCCAGAACTGCCAATTTCTTCGGCTGTATAAATTTGTTGGGTAAGCGAATAATTGTAAAACGAACAAGTCGGAAGGTTTAAGTTGGTGTCAGTTCCTCCATCGCCAATGACAACAAATTCACCAACATTTTCAATGCGCATCATGATTTGGTTCTTTACATCCGACACATATCCCTTATAGTTTACAGGTACAAGCGGGTCGAAATTTACGTTGTCCTCAAAGACATGGATGGACTGATTCGAACAATTGAACACGCGGCACCTCATGTGAGGCGGATTGTTATAAATCCCAGTATTGTCGTCAGTGACAAGAATGAGGTTGGATATGCCGTCATAGACAAAGGGCTTGTCGAATTCAATCATGGTCCATTTCCCTGCCGTCATGGTCACTTCTCCGCTGAACACCTTATTCTCATCGGCAACAACAACCCAGTCTGTATAGTCCGAAAACGAAGTCTTGTCAGTGGCCATCAAATAGAAATCGCAGGTGCGAGTTTTTGTTTCTCCTTCATTATAGAAGCCAATGCTGCTGATAACTCCAGCACTGCCTATTTCTTCGGCAGTATAAATTTGCTGGGAAAGAGAATATTTAGAATACGAAAAACTCGGAAGTTGAGTGTGGGAAACCGTTCCTCCATCACCTATGACAAACAATTCACCGGCACCTTCAACTTGTATCCTTATTTGGTTCTTTTCACTCATCATCACTCCTGTATAGTTCGTTGCCACTGGATCGTAGTCCGTATTGTCGCTGTAGATGCGGAGAGTCTGGTTCGAAGCACTATACGTGCGGCAACTCATGTGAGGCAAACTAGTAAAACTTCCCGTATTGTCGTCGGCAACAAGAATGAGATTGGAAGTGCCGTCATAAGCAAAGGGTTTGTCGAAGGCGATCGTGGTCCAGTTTCCAGCCGTCATGGTCACTATACCACTGAACACTTTATCTGCATCAGTGACCGTAATCCAATCGCTGTTGCTCTCAAAAGAGGTCTTGTTGGTGGCCACCAAATAAAAGTCATAGATGCGAGTCTTTGCAGCTCCATCATTATAAAAACCTATGCTAGTGATAATTCCATTGGCACCAATTTCATTGGCAGTATAGATTTGTTGGGTGAGCGCATATTTGTAATACGAATAACTTGGAAGGGCACTGCTTGAAGTCGTTCCTTCTTCACCAACGACAACGGCTTCGCCAGTTGGAGCTGTGATTTGCATTTTTATTTGGTTTTTAAAATTCCTCCTCGATCCCGTGTAGTTCTGAGGGGTCGTTGCGTTATAGTTGGCGTAATTGTTGCTGACTAAAATGGATTGGTAATAACCAGGAAACACGCGGCAATTCATATCAGGTTCGGAACAATAACCACTAATATCGTTTGTGACAAGCGCGAGGTTGGAAATGCCATCGTAGGCAAACGGGGTATCGAAGTTGATGATGGTCCACTCCCCTGTCGTCATAGTCACTGTGCCACTGAAAACTTTGTTGAGATTACTGACGGGCACCCAATCGTTGTTGCTCTCAAACATAGTCTTGTCGGTGGCCACCAAATAGATGTGGCACTTGCGGGATTGCGTGGCTCCGTCGTTATAAAAGGCTATACTATTGATGGTTCCAGCAGTGCCTATCTCTTCAGCAGAATAAATTTGTTGAGTGAGAGTGTACTTATAACTCGAATTAGTCGGAAAGAGTTCGCTGACATCTGTCCCTCCATCGCCTATGTAAACACAATCTTTTTCATCTTCATAAGGACAGTCGTAGGAGAAGGAAATGGTGTTTCCAGCACTCGTAATGTTGTATATCCTGAAGTCGGGGTCAGCGGTACCATCGGAGAAAAAGGGAGAAGGATTGGTTGAGGGGCTAAACTCTCTCCTTCCGACATTTGCACCGAAATGAGCTTGATAAAGGTCGCCATTCGTGGTGGCTGTACCATCAGGACGAAAAATGTAGACTTCATCATAAATGCCCTCGTCAGGATCATAGTTTGAATTTCCATTAAAAGAACTGTTGATGCGATAAACCAACAATCCGCTTCCAGGCAAGCCCGATTCGAAAGGTAAAGACTTTTTTCTATACTCCACCACATAAAACTGGTTAGGGTCGGATGTCGGAATTTTATAGGCAACATTGGTGGGAGTTGAAGAACCTAAAGGGTTTAAGGTATAGGTTCCAGACCGAGTGATTACGGGAATGTAATCAATCCAATGGCCGTATTTCATTTTCATGTAGGCACCGCAATGCTGGGGCGGCATAGTGTTGGTCTGCATCAAATCCCAACTGCCAACCGGATTTATGCCGTCGCCATTATCATTATAATGATATAAGTCTGGTGCGCCCAAGGAGTGGTTCATCTCGTGGCACATCATTGATGTATTGAAATAGCTTGTCGCATCAGCCAATTGGAAGTTGAACGTCCACACCCGCTTCCCGTTGATGCGGACTGTTCTATCATAAATATACCATTGATGAGGCCAAAGCAATGAATTCCATTCACCCACGCCACCTTTCACGATGAAGCAAACGTTGTCGACATTGCCGTCCTCATTATAGTCAATATTCAGGTTGGAGGGAACAGGAAAGTTAGTGTTGATATAGTTTACGGCTCTTTCCAATAACGAGAACTCACGTTCAGCCCTATTACTTTGCGTATATCCGTTAGGATTTGTACTTTCATTGAAAGGCTCGAAATAGCTGCGGGGATATATATCCTGATAGGAAATGATGGTGTTGCCGTTATGTCCGGGATAGAATGTGGTGGGAATCTCAATGGCACCGTAAGAAGCTGCTCTAAAATAAGCTCTCAGTGAAACGGCGCCATTTGACACGTCGTTGAACATGTCATCAATAGCGTAATAAGAATTGGAAAACTGGGGATCATCAGAGAAACGGATGAAAATTGAGACGTTGTTGAGTGTGCCATGATTGGGGATGTAGTCACGGTTTTCGGGACGATTTTGGGGATGTTGTACGGATTCTACCCAAGCTTGCCTCCTTGCCCTCCACTCTTCAGACGAGATGAGTGCGTATGGTTGGAGGCCTTTGCTTGCAGGGTCGTATTGACCGGCTACAAACTCAGTTGCCACCAAAATGCCATCATGTATTTTGGCATAAACATAGTATCCCGTTTGGGGATGTTGGATGATGGTGTAGTCGTCTTTGTCGTGCAGATAATTGAAATACTCGTCACCTGACGCAAAGCATTGCAAAACAGTGCCGTCAGGTTGCTTTACGGCCATAGGAATGTCCCTAAGATAGGCCGAGTATAGAGTGCCCATACTGAAACATGTCATCAGCAGGATAAAAACAATAAACCTTCTCATAGAATTAAAATATTGATTAATAATCCATTAACAAAATCTACAATCGAAGATTTCGGTTTGGTTAAGTCGACAAAAATAGGAAAAGGAAACAAAACAAAAGAATTTTTTTTTATTTTCATGTGCCCAATGCAGGAAAAATGTGGAAAAAAGAGCCAAGTTTGGCGGGTTTTTGTAATTTTGCGGACACATTCCCTACTTAAAAAGTATCCTTGACGATGGCAAAACATCAGCTCAACTACCCGCAAAACTTCGACATCAAGCTCATCATTTCGGCTGACATTCCGATTGAAGACGCCAAGCGGAACATCTCACAAGCCTTAAACGAGAGCCAAACGGTGCATAGTTTTGTCAACATAAGAAGCAGTGGCAAAGGCAATTACTTCAGCTATTGCTACAACATCGACATCGAGAGCCAAACGCATCTCGAAAATGCCTATGCCATCCTCAAAAACATTCCCGGATTGAAATTCGCCCTATGACAAAAGCCTATTCCATAAGAGTTTACGGTCGCGTGTTCAACGTCGGGTTTCGCCGCTATGTACACCGCTACGGCCTGCAATGCAACGTGAATGGTTACGTAGAGAACGACCATGCCGATGGCAGCGTCCACATCGAGGCCGAAGGCGAGGAAAAGGATTTGGACCGCTTCACCCTGCTTGTCGGCGAGGGCACACCCTATTCATTTATCACCGACATTAAGATTAATACATTGGAACCGACAGGAAAATATATTGATTTTCAAGAGATTCGATGATTGGACAATACAAAAAAAGGTGGACACGATGGGTGATAACATTCGGCAATAACATCGGGCAGACACATGGGTCTGCCCCTACGACTACGATTCAACAATTCAACAACAAACAATTCAACAACCATGATAGATTTCTCCAAAATCCTCTTCCTTGACATCGAGACCGTCTCACAGGAAAAATCCTTCGACCAACTCAACGAGCGGATGCAAAAACTATGGTCACACAAGGCCGAACAAATCGGCAAAGGCGACGAAAACGCCACGCCCGAAAGCCTCTACGACCGCGCCGCCATCTATGCCGAGTTCGGCAAAATCGTCTGTATTTCAGTCGGTTTCTTCAACGGTAGCCGCTTTCGCCTGAAATCGTTTTGCGACCACGACGAAAAGGCACTGCTCAAGGAGTTTGCCGCCATGCTCGACCGTTTCTACAACACTCCCGACGCCCAACTTTGCGCCCACAACGGCAAGGAATTCGACTTCCCCTATATCGCACGAAGAATGCTTATCAACGGAATACAAATCCCTCGAATTCTGCAAGTTGCAGGAAAGAAACCGTGGGAAACCAACTTCCTTGACACGATGGAATTCTGGAAGTTTGGCGACTACAAGAGTTTCACTTCACTTGACCTGCTTTGCGCCATTTTGGACATTCCGACACCGAAAGACGACATCAACGGGAGTGAGGTGGGACGCGTGTATTGGCAAGAAAACGACCTCCATCGCATCCAGACCTATTGCCAAAAAGACGTGTTGGCCATCGCCCAACTCATGCGGCGCTACAACTACCTGCCACTCATCGCCGAAGACCAAGTGGACTACACCAATTGACCATGCACATCCTTTCCAAATCAACGTATATCAAGGGTTTGCAGTGCGAGAAGGCGCTGTATATGCAGAAAAAGCATCCCTATCTGCGCGACAAGCTGAGCATCGAGCAAAGGGCCAAGTTCCAGCGTGGCACCGATGTGGGCGTGTTGGCCCATGAGGTATTTCCTGAAGGCATCAACATGGCACCTAATTCGCCTTCACAGTTTCCTAAGAAGGTGCAAGAGACAATGGAAAACCTCAGTAATCCCGAAGTCAAGGTGATGTATGAAGCTGTACTTCAATACAATGACACGCTCATCATGCTCGACATGCTGGTTCGGGACGGCGACCGCTGGTTGGCCATTGAAGTGAAAAGCTCGATGCGCCTCAGCGAGACCTATTATAATGATGCCGCCCTTCAATACTATGTGCTGCATGGCTGCGGGGTGCCTTTGAGCGACTTCAAGCTGATGTATCTCGACGGCGAATACGAAAAAAACGGCCCCATCGACGTGAACCAACTGTTTAAAATGGAGTCGGTGATGGATTATGTCGTTGAAAGAGAAGCTTTTGTCGCCAAGAACGTGGAGCGACTGAAAGCCGTGGTTGCCCTACCCCACTCGCCTTTGGTAAACATCGGGACGCAATGCAACAACCCCTACCCTTGTGATTTTCAAGGACATTGCTGGAAACTGATTCCGAAGAACAGCTTCCTGTTCACGACCGCTATGGATGATGAAACCTTGTTCCAATCCTACTTCAACGGCGTGAACTCAAACGAAAAGATGTTGCAACAGCTTGACCCCACCTCTTTGGAAGCCCACCAAATCGAGGCTTTGGAAACAAACTCATATTACGTTGACTATAAGACACTTTACGCTTTGGCGCCACAACCCAAGCCCAAGTCGGTGGCCTATCTGAACTTGTTGCTGCATCGTCCCGCCGTGCCTGAAATCGATGGGACAAAGCCTTACGAAGAGATGGTTTTGGCCTTTGCCCTGCAAGGCGAGCACGAACTTGATGGCTGCTTTGTTTGGGATTGTTTTGAGGACCATAATCGATGGAAAGAAGCCATCGGCATCCTGATTGAAAAGCTCTCCCATTACGAACTGATTGTGTGCTTCACGCCCCAAAACCTCAGCACCACCCTGCTTCGGCACGAAATCATCCGAAACCGAGAAGTCGGATACAAAGTTTTCAACCTTTTTGAAGTGCTTCAAAACGCCCATTTCTACCATCCCGCCATCAAGCGCGGCTTCACCTTGCAGCGGCTTGCAGAGGTGCTTTTTCCAGCGTGTAAGTTGTTTGAACACAGCCGGATATTGGTGGAGGCCACCAGCAGCGACTTGATGGGTTATCAACAGGCAAGGGAAGACTTAATTTCTGAAAATGAGATAGTTGAAAAAACTTATCAACACTTTTTCAAGTAGTTGATAACTTCTTTACAGCAGCAATTTCGGGTCAAATTATTCTTCGTAATTTTGCCCACTCAAAACAGATTTTATGCCAACTGATACCCCAATAGCCCGTCGTCCCTTTGGCGAAACTGCACGGCGAAACGTGATGACGCCGGAGCAAATCTTCGCCAACCAAGGGCGCATTCCCCCGCAAGCCACCGACTTAGAAGAAGTCGTGCTCGGTGCCTTGTTGCTTGAGAAAGAAGCCGTCAACGAAGTCATTGACATACTCACGCCCGATGCTTTCTATTTAGACAAGCACCAAAAAATCTTCGCCGCCATCAAAGACCTTTTCGGAAAGTCAGAACCCATTGACATTCTGACCGTTACAAACGAACTGAAACTCCGTGGCGAGTTGGAGATGGTCGGTGGAGCCTATTATATCTCGAAACTCACCAATCGCGTCGTTTCGGCGGCCAACATTGAATACCACGCCCGTATCATCATGCAGAAACACATTCAGCGTCAACTGATTCTGATTTCTTCGGACATGATACATGAGGCTTTCGAAGACACTACTGATGTGTTCGACCTGTTAGACAAGGCCGAAAACAACCTCTTCCAAATCAGCGAGAACAACCTGCGCCGCAGCTACGACTCGATGCAGGACTTGGTGAGCAGGGCCATCAAGGAAATTCAGAGTGCGAAGAATGCCGACAATAAACTACGCGGCGTGCCATCGGGTTACACCGCCCTTGACCAGATTACGCAAGGCTGGCAGAAATCCGACCTCATCATTCTGGCCGCACGTCCTAGCATGGGTAAAACCGCTTTTGCACTGAATTTGGCCCGCAATGCCGCCGTCAACTTCAACCGTCCCGTGGTGTTCTTCTCGTTGGAAATGTCTTCAGTTCAGTTGGTTACCCGTCTGATTTCGACCGAAACCTCGCTCACCGCCGACAAACTGCGTTCAGGCGACTTGGCTGAATACGAATGGCAGCAACTGAACACCAAGGTCACGCCGTTGACCGATGCGCCCATCTTCATCGACGACACGCCACAACTCTCGGTCTTCGAGCTTCGCGCCAAATGCCGCCGACTGAAACAGCAGCACGACATCCAAATGGTTTTCATCGACTACCTGCAACTGATGACGGCCAAAGGCGGCGACAGGGGCCTCAACCGCGAGCAGGAAATCAGCACCATATCGCGCTCATTGAAGAGTTTGGCCAAGGAATTGGAGATTCCCGTGCTGGCGCTTTCACAACTCAGCCGTAGTGTGGAGCAACGTCCCGGCTCAAAGAAACCCATCCTCTCCGACTTGCGCGAATCAGGTGCCATTGAGCAGGACGCCGACATGGTGTTGTTCATCTATCGACCTGAATATTACAAAGATGGCGTGGATTCTGAGGACAAACCCAAAGGTTATACCGTCATCGACATCGCCAAGCACCGTAACGGCAAATTAGGTGAGGTTGAACTGCGCTTCGTCGGCCAATACGCCAAATTCGAAGAGTTTGAGCAAGGCTTCGACAACAGCGAGTTTACCTCCATCGGGCCAAACCATCAATTCGACAACGCCCCCATGGTCTTCGGCTCAAAGATGAACGACGACGACAACATGAAGCCGTATATCACGGAAGACAATAATAATGTGCCGTTTTAGGGAAAAGGGATTTAAGGATTTAAAATTTAAGATTTTTTTGATGAGTAAGAGCAAGAACAAAATACCGCATTCCAAGAGCAACCCTTTGAAATTCAATGTTTCGGAGGAGATGCAGCTGATGGATTTCCTGATGAAGAAATTTGACGGCATCAGTCGGAACAAAGTGAAGCGCATGTTGGCTAACAAGGTCGTCAGCGTCGATGGCAAACGCACCACGCAATTCGATTTCGCCCTTCAGCCAGGCATGACTGTTGAAATCGGTAAGCCCACCGCAAGAGAGCGCTTCAACAATCCCAAACTGAAAATCGTTTACGAAGACAAGTTCCTGTTGGTCATCGACAAGCGCGAAGGTTTGCTCACAAACAGTCCCACCAAGGAAAAGGACACGGCTCAAGGCATTTTGAACGATTATTTCATCGCCACGCAACAACGCTGTCGGGCACACACCATACACCGCCTCGACCGCGACACCAGCGGCCTGATGCTCTTTGCCAAGAGCAAGGATGTCGCGCTGATGTTTGAGGAAGACTGGAAAAACATCGTCTACGACCGCCGCTACGTGGCTGTGGTTTGTGGCGAGATGGAGAAAAAGAGCGGTGTTATTGAGTCGTGGCTGAAAGACAACAAGGCTTTCATCACCTACAGCAGCCCGACCGACAACGGTGGCAAGTTTGCGCAGACCTACTACGACACGCTGATGGTAACCAATAAATACTCATTGGTTGAACTGACGTTGCAGACGGGCCGCAAGAACCAAATCCGCGTCCACATGGCTGACATCGGGCATCCCGTGGTGGGCGATGTGAAATACGGCAACGGCGACAACTCGTTGGGCCGCCTTTGCTTACATGCTTATCGGCTTTGCTTCCATCACCCGTTGAAGGACAAGGACATGGAGTTTGAGACGCCGTTCCCCGCTACGTTTGCGAGACCGTTCCCGAAATAATCCTTTCACCCCTACGGGGTTCATTTATCTCACCACCGTCAAATTCAAGGTTTTGCTGTTCCCCACCCCATCGGTAACGACCACCTTCACTTTGTTGGTGCCTTTTTTCATTTTTTCGTCAATTTCATAATAGAGCAAGGCGTTCTTGGCGTCGTATTTGCCCAAAACCCAAACGTCGTCCAAATAGATGTCGTAGGTCTCAATGCCTGTCATGTCGTCGGAAATCTTGAAACGCAGCGATTTCAGCTTGCTTACCGATTGCCCGTCCTTGAAATTGGAGGCGTTCACCTTGGGTGCAATCGAGTCGATTTTGATGGTGAACTCGCCCAGGTTGCGCGTCTCGGTCTCCAAACGACCATTCTTCATCTTCCCTCCCAACGACGACAGGTTGCCCTTGCCATCGATGTAAGCGATATACATTTTCTTTGAATAGCCAGTCCATCTTTCGTCAGGCCGGATGCTGATTGTGTAGTTTTTGAAAGTCGTCAACTCATCGGTACCAAAGCGGTAAATGCGTGAACAGCAGTCTTTTTCGTCGCGTTGTCCAGTCTGAATCCATTCGTCGCGGAAGAGTGTGCCTCGCTCCATCGAAACGCTGAAATCATCTATTTCGATGTGCGAATTCAAAGTGCCGTCAGCCTTGACGAAATACTCGCTCCGCCGATGCTCAGGACGTTCAACAACGGCAGGTGCCACACCCACAAGCTTGAAACTGATTTGGGAAACGTTACCCACAAAATCGCTAATTTTGAAACGGACGTTCACTGTGTCGCCTTCCTCAACGAAAACGGTGCCGTTCTTCTTCTCAATCATTTGAAGCTTGTTGAACGGGTCGGTCTCGGTGCGCACATAGCTCGCTTTCTTCTGTTTGTAACGCCGATAATCGAGCAAGCTGTTCACGTAACGCGGCTCGCTGTAGGAGAAGCTGTCGGCCTCCAACTGGAAAGCCAAAACGTCATCCAAGAAAAGTTCATACAGATACGGGCCGTTCTTGTTGGTCGAAGTGCCCACTTGGTCAAAAGTGCGGATGCCAAACGCAATCTCCCCGTTGGCGCGGACGAAATTCCTGTCTTTCAAGCTATAACGCCCGTTTTCGTTCGTCACGTCGAAATACATCGGCTTGATTCCTCCTTCGAGGGTGGACGCATCGCCCAACGGATAAACCGAAACCCCTTGTATCAAAGGCTTCACGTTGTCGTCAATCTTATAGCCAAAATACATCGGATTGACCGGCTTCTCACTCACGGTATGCCGTATCTCAAAATGCAGATGCGGTCCACCCGAGCCTCCCGAATTGCCCGAATAGGCAATCAAGTCGCCCTTCTTGACGAGGAACTTGTCCTTGTCGGGATAAATCTGTGCTGGGAATTTCTTTTGCCGATACTGGAACTCCTTCACATATTTCGCAATCTCGTCCGAAAAGCGTTGCAAATGTGCATAAACGCTGGTAAATCCGTCATAATGCGTGATATACAGCACATTGCCATAACCGTAAGGTGACACACCGATGCGGCTGATATAGCCATCGGCTACTGCATACACTTTCTTGCCTTCCGCGCCCTGTGTCTTGATGTCCAAGCCGGCATGGATGTGGTTGGGCCGAATCTCGCCAAAGGTGGCAGAAAGATAGATTGGGATGTCCAAAGGGCTACCATATTGCGGGAATTTTTCTTGCGCCCTGAGACCCAAAACGCTCAAAGCGAGAAGCAAAAAGAGGAATGTGCGGTTTTTCATATTGTCGGAAATTTGCGCAAAAATAAACTTTTTTCTCTACATTTGCGCCGCAAAAGCAAGTCGAATGAACTATCAAACGCGAAAGAAAATGAGAGAAGAGTGGCTGTCGTCGCCGCCCATACTGCTTGTTTACAGGCTGTTGGCCAGTCTGTTGGCACTCAGTCTCAGCCGCAGCTTGCTCTATCTTTTCAACCTTCAGTTTTTCCACCAAACCTCCCTCAGCGAAGCCCTGTTCCTCTTTTTCTACGGCATGAGGTTCGACTTTGCCGTCACGGTGGTGCTCAACCTGCCACTGATTCTTTATTATTGCTTCCCTTCACGGAAGATATTCAACCGTTTCCCGCAGCGTCTTTTCGATTTCATCTATGTGATTACCAATGCGATAGCCATCCTACTCAATTTCGCTGACATAATCACTTTCCGTTTCTTCGGACGACACTTGAGCATCGATTTTTTGGAGCTGCTGCATGTTTCCGACGAGATTTCCATGGGTACGGTCAGGCAGGTGCTGTTCGACCACTGGTACCTACTCGTCATTTACATCCTGTTTGTGTTGGTTATCAATGTGGTAGCCACTCATACAAGGCTCCACGAAGACGAGAAGCACCTCATACAACGATGGGAGCTACGACAAGTCGTCAGTCTGGCCATTATGGTGTTCTTTTCGCTTTTTGCGTGGCGCAATGAACTGAAAACCAAACATGTCGACTTGGATTTGGCCCTACGTTACACCAGTCTGCAAAACGTCCCTATCATGCTCAACACGCCCTTCTGCATCCTGAGCAGTCACGAAGAGCCAATTGAGAAACATCATCAATTCGACGAAACCAACGAAGAGTTTATCCATAACGATTTGACCGCCAACCGTTTCCTTGTGGCCGACAGCCTTTCCACCGACAGTGTGCCTTCCAATGTCGTCCTCATCATCATGAAAGGCATCGGGCAGGAAATGATTGGTTACTACAACCCCAACCATCGTTTCCAACTCACACCTTTCTTGGACTCGCTTTTGGCGCAAAGCCTCACTTTCGACGGGCGTTCCAACAGCCGCCGCAGCACCGAGGCTATGCCCGCGCTCTTGGCCGGCATACCCTCGCTGATGCCCGATGATTTCGCCAACTCCGACTATGCCCAAAACGACTTTGACGCCTTTGCGCAACACCTGCAAAGCCACGGCTACAACACCATTTTCATGCACGGCGGCAGCAATGGCGTGATGGGTTTCGACCGTTTCTCGCAACGCGCCGGATTCAAGAACTATTTCGGACGCATCGAATATGACGACGACGACGATTTCGATGGACAATGGGGCATCTACGACGGGCCATTCCTGCAATATGCCACCCAAGCCCTGACCCGCATCCACGGGCCTTTCGCTGCTGCCATCTACATGCTGTCGTCGCGCTATCCATATAAGGTGCCGAAAGACTTCGTTTTTCCCGAAGAAAGCTATTTCTGGACGGGGTTCGAGAAGACCGTCTACTACACCGACTGCGCCTTGCGCGACTTCTTCCAAACCGCCTCACAAATGCCTTGGTTCGACAACACCCTGTTTGTCATCACCTCCGACTTCTCCAACAGCGAGCACTTCCAGCCCGAATACAGCAACATTTGGGGCATGTATGCCATCCCCATTGCCTTTTATTGGCCACAACGCCTTGAGCCACAGCATTGTGACGAAATCGCCCAACAAATCGACCTTGGGCCGTCCATATTGTCGGCTATGGAGGTCAACGACACGATGTTTTGCTTCGGGCGCAACCTGTTTTGCGACAGTACCGCGCAGGCTTTCATCAGCTATTTCAACATGATTTACCAATATTGCGACGGCACCTACCTCGTGCAAAGCGATGGACAACAGCCTTACGGCATCTACAAGCCTCACCTTGACCCGATGTTGGATGAAAACCTCTTTGGCCTGCTGCAATGCCCCGACATCTTCGAGAAGCTGCACCGTTACCTCGAAGAATACAACAACAGAATGATTGACAACAAATTAAAATTAGATGAAACACAAGAGTGACAACAATGGTGTGGTCTATTCCACCAACCCCGACTTTGTTTTCGACTACGGCGAAGAAGAAACCGCGACCTTGGAACCAGCCAAGCAAAACCTCCGCATCATGCTCGACAAGAAACAACGCGCCGGGAAGAAAGTGACCCTCATCACGGGCTTCAAAGGCTCCGACTACGACTTGGCCGTGTTGGGAAAAGAATTGAAATCGTCGTGCGGTGTTGGCGGCAGCGTCAAAGACGGCGAAATCCTGCTGCAAGGCGACTTCCGCGAGAAATTGTTAGGGATATTAATCCAAAAAGGATATGTGAAAACGAAAATTAGCGGGATTTAACGTGTGAATTTCTCATCTTTATACTTATTTTTGCAGATTAAATTAACAAAACCATCAATCCTATGAAAAAAACCATTCTTCTCCTTGCCGCCCTGCTGACCTTTGCAGGAATGTCGGCGCAAAACAACGACAGCAAAAACATTGAGCGCTACCAGCAACTACTCAAACTCAACCACCAGAGTTACGAAACTTGCAGCAACGAAGTCACCTCTTGGGGTTTCTCCCTCAACGAGAGCGAAATCATCAACATGTTCACCTTACAGATGAACCCCTTTGTGAGCAACAACGCCAACGACAGCACTGGATTCATGCTCAGCGTGATGGACGACAAAGTGATAGGCATGAGTCTCATCGTTAGAGGCAACGACCCTGTGAGCATGTTCGCCCGTGTCCAGCAATTCTCTGACGCCCAGAATGCGATATGTGAAAAAGAAGGGTACACCGACTATGTTTGTGCAGTCAAAGGCTCGTTCAAAGCCAAAATGCCCAAGACTCACGACGAATTAATCGAGTTGCTGAATGAATTGGACGGTAAAGAAGTGAAGCAGATTGTGGAAATGTGGAAAAGCCCCGACAAGAAGGTAGCGGCCAGTCTCGTTTACGAGAACAAACGTTTCGGCAAGAAGAAGCCCCGCCCCGACCAAAACATTGAATTAACCATCGCCCTCACTGACAATAGGGAGTAACACATTTCTTTATTAAGTAGATGAGCAAAATCTAGTTTACAGAATAGACTGCGGGACTACGAGACTGCGAGTAGAACAAATACCTGAAGTCCCCTGTCCCGAAGTCAATAAAATTTGCAGTTTAATTCTGAATAAGTAAGTGTTCAGAATTAAACTGCATCATTTTTTACTACAGGACTTTTCTCGCTTCGCGTCATCCTATGTTTGCAGCGTCAAACGAAGGAGCGGCAAAGATAGGGAAAAATTGTATATTTACGGCCACAAACAATTAACGGAATGAATA
>CACZNA010000053.1:0-34895 GCA_902782455.1 uncultured Bacteroidia bacterium
GAGGCCACGCACTGCAAGAACCTGTTTTTCAGGAACCACAAGGGCAACAAGCACTACCTCGTCATCTTCGAGTGCATGCACCAGATGGACATCCACGACCTCGAGCAGCGTCTGCACCAAGGCAAGCTCACCTTCGCCTCGGAGGCCCGCATGGAGAAATACCTCGGCCTGAAGCCCGGCAGCGTCTCCCCTTTCGGCCTCATCAATGACGAGAACCACGAGGTGCACCTCTTCATCGACAAAAACCTCTTGAATGCCCCTCGCCTGAGCTTCCATCCCAATGACAATACGGGGACGATTATCATTAGCCAAGAGGACTTTATCAAGTTTTTGGAGGCGATGGGGAACACATACGACTTTATTGAACTATATGATTGAAAATGAGCAAAAACCAAAATGAATTTGGTTATTTGGCGCAATTTCGTTTGGTTATTTGGCGAGAATCCCACAGAGACTATTATCATTAGTCAGAAGGATTTTATCAAGTTTTTTGAGGCTATGGGGAATTCATATGAGTTTGTGGAGTTGTATGATTGAAAGATAACTATTTTTCCCATATAGTAATGCTTTTACGCAATGCAACCCGACCAAACTTTTTCATTTGTTGGCTACTGTTGCCTTTTTGTTGTTTCAAGGAGATAATTTTAACAGGTTTGAAACCAATCTGCTCTGCCAACTCAGTTGAGATGAAATCAACAGGAATCACTTCGCCTCCGTACCTAACATTATCGTTAACAAACGCAACCTTAGCACCTTTTTTGCACAATCTGAACAACTCGGCATACACGAATGTTAATTCTGTGAAATAACCATCAACCATTCGCAAAACGCCCTTGTTGTTAATATCACCATTTTTGTCGCGTTCCTTCAACAATACTTTGACTTCATTTAATGACTCATTGCTGTTTATGACACCCATAACATTCTCAAAAAAATCCATTCTCCCCAATTGAGTGTAATAATGCTCCAAATCCTGTAATTTTGAACGGTTTTCAACGGTACAAGAAAGAAGTGCTTGTCTCAACTTTGAGATTTCCTCTTTTGAAAGGTTCAGATAGTTCAGCTCAAGAGCGTAAGTTCGGGTATAATCATAACGGTTACAATATGGTGGCGATGTAATAACTCCATCCAAAATGTTTTCATCTAATTTTGGCATTTCATATAAAGCACTACCCTCAATAAAAGTGATTTTGGCATCAGTCTTGACCGAAACCCGCTGTATGTATCGAATGTCATTTATGACCGACTCCAATTCCTTGCAAAGATTGTCTTTCAATGATGGCAGGTCGCCTTTGTCAAGTCTTACAACAATTGGACGCTTGCCTTGTGCCAATCTTTCACGGTTGGCTTCAATCATCTTCTTGCTGCGATAGTCCCATCTCAAATACTGACCATCTTTTGCAGTATAACTGACAGGTTCCAACGAGTTTAGGATACATAGTTTTACGAGGTTCTTCGCTTCTTTGGAATAACTTGACTTGTCATTCCATTCTGTGAAAAAAGCGATTTCTTTTGCCGTCTTATCGGGGAAAGCACCATCGGTAATTGAAAGATAATGGAAGGATTTCAAATAGTCATCAGCACAATTCAAAGATGTCAGTTCGTCAAACATCTGCTCCAATTCAACAATATCATAGTCAAAAACAGTTTGCTTGGCATTGATAGCAATTTTCGACATAGGTAGGATATCGAAGCCAATGCTATTGATGCCGTTCATTTGACAGACCAAAGCCGTGGTGCCTGAACCGAGGAATGGATCCATCACCCAACCTCCTTTCTTTACGCCAAAATCCTTCAGCAAATCAGCAACCAATGAAGACGAAAAGCCTTCTTTGTATTTAAGCCATTTGTGCAGGCAATCTTTCTTGCTCAATTGGAAACTGACACTCTGCCGATTGAAGCTATCAGAAATCTCGGTTTTTCCTATATATCGTTCTTCCAATGCCAAACGAGCCTTTTGAGAGCCGAAATTGTCGGCAGAGAAATTACACACCTGCCAATTTGAGGTGTCAACAGGAATATCAAATAATGCCAACTGCTCCATATTCAAAACTTGATTATCCAATTGCAATAATTGACCAATTGTTCGTCTTTGGTAAGATTTGTCGCAAACGAAAGTGTTCCTTTTTTCAATTGGTTGAAAATCTCGTCTGCCATTTTCTTTTCGATGGCGGCGGCAACGAATGAAGTGGCGATGTCTTTTCCTTCTTTTTTGAAGGCGTTTCTGATTCGGGTCAGTGCAGTATTTCCAGTTTTCCAATGTTCATCGGCACCAGCAGGGTCAATCCCCCCCTTCAACTCTCCAAGCATTAAAATCCTATCGACTTCTCTGACAATCTTTCCATTACCATACCCTTCCATTGTTGTATCGAACAAACAGATGTCTATATTGTTTTTCACAATTGGGATGTTCAAATTGAAGGCTAATATCCTGTTATTCCGCCCAGATTTCCATGCAATAGCCTTTAAGTTTCCTTCTATTAAAGCAACATCTTCGGGTAAAGTATGCCATTTTTTTGTGTCATTACTCAACCACTGATAGCCAATACCCATAACTGACATATTTGAAAGTAAAGTCCGAATCAATTTTTGCTGAGCCATAGCACCAACTATGTTTCTCATACTGCCACCCAAAGAATCGCCTTTGATTAGTAAGTATCTATAAACCAATTCATCAACAAAACTCTCTCCAACTGGTTCCAAAAACTTCTCAATCAATTCTTTAATTGCTATATCTTTGTCAGTTTCAGTAAAATAAGAAACTGCCTTATCAGAAAGACCAGCAGCGGTCAATAAAGCAGGTCGAATATCTTTTAGTTTCAGCAAATCTTTTGGTGCTTTTGCTTTAGAGGCTAACACCTTCAATGATTTTGCGCTTTCTATTAGCGGTGTTGAGCGTCTGTTCTTTTCAAGCGCAAAATTGATAAATCCAGCACGAGTCTGTTCTCGCGTGGTTATCAAATCCTCGGATTTCTTAATGATTATTTTGTAAGTCATTTTGTTTTTCTATGTCAATAACTATGTTCATACTCTTTTTTGAATCGTATTCTTTTGCAAATATACAACTTTTTCATTTCTCCACATCCTCCAAAATCAATTCCTCCTCTCCCTGTGCAATCCGCTCGGCGTTCATCGGGTTGTTCGTCATTTCTCATTGTTTGAATCCTCCAAAATCGTCGCTATCATTTGGGAATACTCCTGACCCATAGGCAATTCCATCTCCAAATGCAACGCTTGCCTAACGAAAAATGTGGTTTCCTTGGTTATGGGATTGAAGCCCTGACGCTGTTCGTTACGGTAATACATGCCCACGCCGCGCTTTTGCCACAAAGGAAGGTCGTTGTAGTTGATGCCCCGTTCAAACAGGATTTCGTTCTTTTCGCCATTTGATATGCCCGACATCCGTTTCTGTGCCTCATTAGCCGAGACACCTTCTTTCCGCAATGTCCAGTAACAGTATGAATTGAGTGAATTGCGGTGGGCATCCTCTTGCCGCCATCTGAAATAGTCAACCACATTCTCGACGGTTGGCAACGGAACAAGACGGCAGTCAAACACGGCGGCTTTACCCATTTGCATAGAGAACGCCACTGACGCTTCGGCGGCAAGTATGGATATCAACTTTCGTTCCTTCCTCCCGAAAGTATCATCTTTCAGATGGAACAACAGCGAGATTTCGTCACTTTGGGTGTAGCCATACACCATACGAAAACCACAGTCCATCAGGTGCTTGGTGGTTTCAATCATTGCATCACGAAACTTGGTGTCGAAAGGCTTCTCCAAGTCCCATTCCTTTTTGGTAAGCCGCGTAAAGCCGTGGCCATCAAGGCGTGCCACGACATATATTCCTTCCAGCATCGTCCTGTCAAGCGACTGCTCGAAACGTCTCATCTGTTTGTCAAGAGTGTCGAAGTCCATATTATTCTCCCGTTTGCTTATGTTGGATTTATTCTGTTTGGCGTTCATGGTTTCTCAATCACTTCCCAATGGCCGGTTTTTCTAAGTTGTTTTCTATGATTGTTTTTACGATGATTTTTACGATGTCAACTTGGTTTGTTTTCATTCATACATTGCTCGTTTCCGAGGTTTCTCTTCATCACTTTTCAATCACTACCCAATGGCCGCCTTTTTGTGGGCCTACACGTCGAATGCGCCCTGTTGCTTGTAGATTATGCAAATGTTTCGCGATACCGCTAAGTGCCATATCAAGTTCTTTCGCTATGGCCCGCGAAGTGATTTGAGGATTGCTCAAAATAAGTTGAATGATTTTGTCTTTTGTGTTTTCTGTACCACTTTCTGTACCACTTTCTGTACCACTTTCCGTACCACTTTCTGTTTCCTGACCACTTTTCTGCGATGTGCCATTATTAATCGCCACAAATCGCTCCCTTGGGATGGTCGCCAACATGCCGCCACGAACCTGCTCAAATGAAGGGAATTGTAACTTCTCACTCTCAAACGCAATAAGCATGTTGCGCGGACGGGAGTCATGTTCAGCCATCAAGGTTTCAACAGTAAAGCCTTCAGGCAACGTTCCAATGTTCCACAGCTCAACACGGTCATCCCAAACCCTCATTTGAATGAAGGTGCCAGTGTAGTCTTTATGTACGATGGCGTTACAGATGATTTCACGCAAGCCATCCTCGGGAATTTCAAGAGGTTCCTTGCGAAACAATCCCTCGTAATGTATGGGCGAAACAAGATACTTGCTCCTCAACGTGGAAATCACCCTGTCGGGCATCATAATCAGCGGACAGACAATATTGTCTTGGATAATCAGATTGTCGCGACTCACCTGAAAACGCCCTATTCTGAAAACGGCACTCATGTTCCATCGCTCAATGTCCTTGCCGAACAGAAGCAGTGCAGCCATCGTCAGATGTCCTTGGTCATCAATTAATTTCAAGTTGCGAAGGATTTTCTCCGTGCTGTCATTGCGTGTTTCTGGTTCAATACGTTGAGCCTCTATCGCGTGTCGCATGAAATAGTCAACGGCTTCGCGATCAATGTCCTCAATAGTCGCATTGGGCTGAATCACTGCATCCCACGACAAGTTCATCTTCCGCAGCAAGAAACTTTGCAGCGCACTGCCATTCATCTCCTGTAGCGTAGTGCCTGAACGGTAATAGTACTTGCCACGATAGGAAACGGGCTGCTTCGAAGCGGAAACACTGATGGATAGATATTCCTTACCATCTTCTGCCAACAAATTGACAGTGGCAAGCAATCCCATCGTTTGGTTAATGAGGTTGGGCAACTTTTCAAGCAGTTGTTTGGCGTTTTCAATACCTATAACACTACCTTTATCGTCCACACCAATATACAAAGTGCCACCTTGCGCATTGGCAAAGCCACACAACTCGGCAAGAAAATCATCCCGCCATTGCCGCTTGAATTCTATGTTTTGTGTTTCTTTCATCGGTGTTCTGCTTGAAAAATGCAAAAATACACATTTTCATCCTTCTTTCATCAAATCAATCTTTTTTCACTAACTTTGCGCCTAAAATGTAAACAAGTCAAATCATGTCACAAAACCGACAAAACATACAAAACCATCATTTGGCGCGGGCGGCTACGCAACCGCGTCGCCGCCGGAAAGCCACCGGTTGGCAGGCTTTCCTCAACCAAGAAAAAAGGTTTTTTCGGGTTTTGCAAGTTTTGTGATAAAAAAACACTACTGTTATGAATAACGAAGAAAAAATCAAGCAAGCCGCCGAAATCCTCTCCAAGGCGAAAAACATCGTGGGCTTCACCGGCGCAGGCACTTCCGCCGAGAGCGGCATTCCGCCTTTCCGTGGCGAGGGCGGCATCTGGAACCAGTACGATCCCAACTCACTCGACATCGACTTCTACTACCGCCACACCAAGGAGTCGTGGAAGATCATCCGCGAGGTGTTCTATAACTTCTTCAGCAACAAGGACATCTCGATGCCAAGAGCTTGACACTCACCGAGGAACCGCCCCGTTGCGCCCAATGCGGCGGACTGATGAAGCCCGACTTCATCTTCTTCGGCGAGGGTATCCCTGAGGACGCCTATTATGGTTCAGTGAGGGCGGCAGAGAATTGCGACGCTTTCGTCATCATCGGCACTTCGGGACAGGTCAGCCCGGCCAATATGATTCCTGGCATCGCCAAACGCAACGGCGCCAAGATCATCGAAATCAACATGGAGCCTTCGACCTATACGAACTACATCACGGACATCTACCTCGAAGGCAAGTCGGGTGAGATTCTACCCGCGATTGATGCTTTGATGACGCGATAAAACAGTAACCCATGTTTGCCATCAAATCCCGCAGCCGAACCCACATTTTCGACCGTCCAGCCCTCATGGGCATCCTCAATGTGACCCCCGACTCCTTCTCCGACGGTGGCCGTTACAATCAGATGGACAACGCTTTACGTCATTGTGAAGCCTTGGTTTCCGATGGTGCCGACATCATCGACATCGGTGGTTGCTCCACGCGTCCCAACAATGCCATCGCCACTGAACAAGAGGAGATGGAACGCATCGTCCCTATCTTGGAAGCCATTAGAGCGGCATTCCCAAAAGTGCTGATTTCCATCGACACGTTCAGGAAAAATGTAGCTGAGGCTTGCATCAACGAGGGTGCCGACCTCATCAACGACATTTCGGGCGGACTTTTCGACAAGGATATGCTGCCTTACATCGGCGAGAGCCACATCCCGTACGTGATGATGCACTGCGTCGGTACGCCTGAAACCATGCACCAATATGCCCTTGGCGGCGATATCCACCAAACCGTGATGGATTTTTTCGCGCGGCAATGCAAGGTTTTGGAAGCCTACGGCGAGCAGCAAATCATCCTTGACCCAGGCATTGGTTTCGGCAAAAGTCTTGAAGCCAACTATCAGTTGCTCAGCAATTTGAAGCGTTATCGTTACAATGGTCTGCCTATCCTTATCGGCATTTCGAGGAAGTCGTTAATCTTTAAGGTATTGGGCACTACGCCACAGTCAGCCGAGAACGGAACGACGGTCTTGAACACCATCGCCCTGCTCAACGGAGCCGACATCTTGCGCGTCCACGATGTGAAAAATGCCAAAGAAACCATGAGATTGGTCGACACTTTTTGTCAAAGTATCGGAAAAACCTCGTAAATTTGCATCAAATTTCATCCTATGATTGACCTTTTCATTCAAGTTACTGTCTTCGACATCATTGACATACTGCTTGTGGCAGGCCTGTTTTACGGTCTTTATCGCCTGCTGAAAGGCACCTCCGCCATGAGCATCTTCATCGGCATCGTGGCCATCTTTCTTATCTGGCAGTTAGTCAAGGCGTTACAGATGGAAATGCTGACCGCCATTCTTGGTGCTTTTGTCAGCGTTGGTTTCATTGCGCTGATCATCATTTTCCAGCCTGAGATTCGGCGGTTCCTGTTCACCATCGGCGACCAAGCACGTGAAGGCAAGTTGGCACAAAAGTTCAAGTTCCTGAGAGTCAGGAGCAATGTGGATTTGGACATCGATTCTGTCGCAAAAGCCTGCATCAACATGTCGGACATCAAGCAAGGTGCGCTCATCCTGCTTACGCGAAAAAACAACATGGACGACATCGTTTCGACGGGTGTGGTGGTCAATGCGGACATAAGCCACTCACTGATTGAGAACATCTTCTTCAAAAACAGCCCTTTACACGACGGTGCCATGGTCATCCGCCACAACCGCATCACGGCGGCGCGTTGCATCCTGCCCGTGTCGAACAAAACCAACATCCCTGGTCACTATGGCCTGCGACATCGTGCCGCCATCGGAGTGACCGAGGTCAATGATTGTATCGCACTGGTGGTTTCGGAGGAAACTGGAAATATCAGCATGGTGACGGGCGGGGAAATCCGCACTATTAATCCTTCTGAGCTAAAAGACGTTATTGAAAAAGAGTTGAAAGTTTAGGCCAAACTACTGCAACTCAATAAAACAGTCTCCCTCCTCAGCGAAGCGCAACTGCTTCTTGTAAGGGTCGTAACGCAGCATGTCGCGACCATAGTAATCCAAGTGCTGTTTCTTCAGACCCGCGTCCACATAGCCATTCATCATGTAATCATACGTATAGCCCGCGTACAACTTGCCTAAATAAACGGCATAGTTGTAGACATCATCAAGTTTCAGAGTGTCAATAGTATAGCTATAGTCCAACTGGCCTGTCCAAAATGAATAGTCCGTTTTGGAGTCGAAGCCGTCCATGAGGTTATGCTCGCAATAAAGCACTGGCAACCACACGCTATCATTGATCTCAAACCACGAGGCCACATTGACCGTGTTCAACTGGTGCTTGTAGCTGAATTCGTCCGTGTCGCTGAAAAGATAGTCCTCATATTCGGTGATGCGGCCCGAAATCTCCATCCGCGAAAGTATCACCAACCAATGCAGGGAGTCAACTTGCACATTGTCAATATCTTCTGGAATATAGACGTTTACGTTGTAGGCTTTCATCGCATCGGCGTAGGCCCCGTACATCACATCCAAAAACAAGTCTTGGCTAAAGCCGTTCAAGACTTCGGTCTTCTTGCCTAATTTGGTGTTGTATTCCACCTTCACTTCGGCCTGTTCTGGAAAGTAGACAGCAGCCTGAATATCAGTCCGCTCGGTCACAAATTTCTTGGCCAACTTCAAGTCGGTTTGGCAGCCGGAAAGGAATAAAATCAGAACAAAACAAACAAAACACCCAAAACATAGTTTTTTTGATGTGTGGGAAAACTTGCCAACCGGCAGTTTTCCGGCAACGCACGGTTGTGCAGTTGCCACACGTTTCTCGAGTTTATTCATTGTTTTGTAGGTTTTGCAAGTTTTGTGATAAATAGAGTTAAACATTATCAAACAAATCCATTTGTATACCGTCGCCTTTGGGTTTTTCCTTCGTTTCCACGATTTCCAATGGCACATCGGTAGGGTTGACTTCTATTCTCTCTTCATTTTCAGGTACTTCCGGATTTTCAGTTTCCTCGGGTGTGTCAGGTTCTTCTGGTTCATCCTCGGTCGGCTCAGGTTCGTAAGGTTCCAAGAATTGCCATGAATCAATCTCTCTGGTTGACAGGCGTTTGCCCTTGGCCTTGTAACTCTTGATGCCGATAAACTCCTCCACATTCACCTCATCGTCGGGGAAACTGTTGCCTGCATCGCTGACCTTGTAACTCAACAGTAGGCGCGGCAAAGTGTCGGTGCTCATGCCCAAATATTTCGCCTCGGGATGCTCGCCAATGAAGGAAGCGCGGCTGTTCAGTTTGGTATCAGCCTCGATGGTGAAACGCTTCAAGTACATCTTTTGCGTCTCGCCTTCGATGTAGACGACAGAAAAGATTTCGTCGGGGTCGAACTTGCGGATTTCAATCATGTCGTCGTCGAAATGGGTGTTGAGGTCGAAACCCGAAATCTTGAACTCGCCATTGCTGAAAATCTGCAAGATACGGTCCTCTCCCTCAAATGCGCCGAGGTATTGTCCGCGCTTGTCGGCATTGAGGCGGCGCACGGTGTCGTCAAACCAAATCTCGCGGGCATCAAGTGTGGAAACGCCTTCCCCACCCTTCTTGATTTCCTTGACCTCGTATTTAGTGAGCAGGTTGCCTCGTGCATCGCGACCTTTTACGCAAAGGTCGGCAAACTTGTAGTCGACGGTTTTCTGCTTTTTGTTGAACAGCACTAAGGTTACTTTGATAACCTCGGCCTCGCCATTGGGATTCGACGAGAAATAGCGCACTTTTGAGCCGGGTTTACCCTGCGTGAGGTCGTATTCCTTGTCGCGGGTGACGCCCTTCACGGCGAAACGCTTCACATAATGCGGCGCACCGTTCTTGCCGTCGCGATAGACGACATTATAGGTGGTGCGGTCGTCGTTCTTGTGGAACACATCGACATGAATAACCTTTTGTCCCACAAAGAGTTTCGGCTGCAACTTGACCACGGCATACTTGCCATCCTCGTGGAAAACGATGATGTCGTCCATGTCGGAGCAATCGCTCACGTATTCGTAGGCTTCCTTGTTTTTCTCGCGTTTCAGGCCTTCGCCCGTGCAGACAAATCCCTCGTCGCGATTGACGTACAACTTCTCGTTGTTGGCAGCCACAGCCACCGCAGAGATGTTGTCGAAGTTGCGGATTTCGGTCTTGCGCTCGCGACCTTCGCCGTATTTCTCCTTGATGTGCTGGAAATAGGATATGGTGTAGTCAACGATATGGTCGAGGTTGTATTTGGCCTCTTCCATACGTTTCTCAATGTCAGCCAGTTGCTCATCAGCCTTCTTGATATCGAATTTGGAAATCTTGCGCACGGGCTTCTCGCATAGTTTCTCCACATCCTCGCGGGTTACCGCTCGTTTAAGCAGTTTTCGATACGGGTCAAAACGCCGCTCAATGCCCGTCAGTTGGTCGTCCCAAGTCTCGTAGTCCTTGTTTTCCAACTCCTTATAGATGCCCTTCTCGAAGAAAATCTTCTCCAACGAAATCCAGTGCCAACTGTTTTCGAGTTCCTCAATGAGGATGCGCAGCTCCCAACTGAGAAGTTCCATCGTGCGGTCGGTGCTGAGCTTGAGGATTTCGCTCACGCCCATGAAGGCAGGATGCTGGTTCACGATGACGCAGGCGTTGGGCGAAATCGACACTTCGCAATCCGTGAAGGCATAGAGTGCGTCGATGGTCTGGTCGGGCGATACGCCAGGATTCAGGTAAATCACGATTTCGCACTGTTCAGCGGTGTTGTCGTCGATTTTCTTGATTTTGATTTTGCCCTTGTCGTTGCACTTCACTATGCTTTCAATCAAGCTGCCCGTGGTGGTTCCGTAAGGTATCTCACTGATAACAAGCGTTTTCTTGTCCTGTTGGCTGATTCTTGCCCGAATCCTCACTTTGCCACCACGCAGACCGTCGTTGTAGTTGGTCACATCCATCAGGCCGCCCGTCGGGAAGTCGGGATAGAGAACAAAAGGCTCGTCGCGCAGGTAGGCAATCGAAGCATCAATCAGTTCGTTGAAGTTGTGCGGCAAGAACTTGGAAGCCAAACCCACGGCAATGCCTTCAGTGCCTTGCGCTAACAGCAGCGGAAACTTCACCGGCAGCGAGACCGGCTCGGCGTTGCGGTTGTCGTAGGAACGCGTCCAGTCCGTGGTCTTATGGTTGAAAACGACCTCTTTGGCAAATTTCGACAAACGCGCCTCTATGTAACGCGGGGCGGCGGCATCGTCACCTGTGAGGATGTTGCCGAAGTTGCCCTGCGTATCCATAAGCAGGTCTTTCTGAGCCAGTTGCACCAAAGCATCACCAATGGAAGCATCGCCATGCGGGTGGTACTTCATCGTATTGCCCACGATGTTGGCCACCTTGTTGAAGCGCCCGTCGTCGAGCTCGTCCATCGAGTGCAGGATGCGGCGTTGCACGGGCTTCAGGCCGTCCTCAATGGCAGGCACGGCTCGTTCAAGGATGACATACGAGGCATAGTCGAGAAACCAATTCTCGAACATACCCTTCAGCGGTATGACATGGTATTCATCCTCCTGAGCCTGAGCGTCTTGCACACCTTCCATGCTCTCATCCATCGGCTGCTCGTCCAAAGGTTCGTTTTCCGTCTTGTCTTCGATATCCATAAGCGTGTTTAGTGCTTGCAAAAATAAGGAAAAATTCGATTCGTCAATACATCAGGCCAAAATGCCAAAATGGGCGTGGGAATTGCCTAATGTAATTGGTAAAATATCGAAGAATTTGCAAAGTGTAGTTTGCAAAAATTGGGGGAACCGTCGGGTAGAGGCGGCAAAATGTGACAATTTCCGAAAAGATGGCAGCAATCCATCCCAAACATTTTGAGGAAATGGAATGTTTTCGTGTTTAAAAATGTGAGATTTTGGAATAAAACGCTGAATTAATTTGTGAGGATTTGGAATGATGCAGAAAACAATTCCTGTTTTTTTACAAAAGATTACTATCGCGACAGTGTCGTTGGAGTTGTTATAAACTCCCATCCAACCGCCGTCCGCATGGCCATCATAATAGCCTCACCCACCAAAGCCACGTCTGCAAGCAAATAATGACTCTTGCCTTTTCTGCGCCAGGTCGTTCCAGCCATTTCTCCCGTCTTCAGAAGCTTTTTCCTTAATGCCCAATCCTCGAAATAGGTCACACTACCAACGGCAAAGGCTGTTCCCGTTGGGCTAAGGTTGCAGACAATGGGACCCGCATCGATGTCCATCCCAAGCCAACATCTTCTGTCATGGTATTCCTTGAAGCCTGTAATGGGCCGCTTCTGCAAGAAGTTCGCCTTCAGCCTCTCATATTGGTCTCTGGCAAACTCCTCATCGATGAAAGTCAAATAATAGCAACTCAACGCCGAGTAAGAACCTTTGATGGGTGCTTCCTCATACATCCCTTCTCTATCGTCTGGCAAGAACGACGCGAGCATTCCGGTGTCCTTGTCAAGCCAATGCTGTTTGGCTTCGGCAAGCCATTGGTAAACGGTTGAGTAATACTTGCCTTCATACTGCTGAGAATAAACCGAAAGTGACACAATGGCCACCAACATATCCGGCACATACACGCACTCGCCCGGATAAGTCGGCAGATTCATGTTTGGGCTTTCAAGGATGCGGCGGTTCATGGTCTCGCATAGCCGATGATAAAGCTCATCGTATTTGTCGCCTCCGCCGATGCGCTTGTAACCGCCAATCATCCAAGCCAAATGGCTGAGATAAGAGACATGGCTCTCTTTGCCATCCAACGTTTCCAGCGGGTCTTCGCCCCCATCGCTCGCGGTCGTAAGCCCGTAGTTCTGGCGACATGACAATTTGGATAAGGCTATCGATACGGGCAATGTTCGCTTCCCTATCCTCATCGTATATCAAAGTGGTATTCACCAACGCTGCCGACAGCATCGAGCATGAATACAACGCCCATTCTCCTTGAAACTGAGAACCGACGATGGCGGGCATTTCATCGATAAGCTTTTGCGGGTTGGTCATCACCTTCTCTATCAAAAAGTCCCGCCGCGCCATGATGTCTGCCTTTTCGCTTTCAAAGTCGCCGTTATGCCTTGTGGCAATGCCGACCCAGATGGCTTTTATTATGATAGGCACAACTATGATAGCCAAGCAAATGATAAAGACTTTCATGGGTTTCTTCTGGAGTTTCATAGGTATGGGTTTGGATGAAGACGTGCTCGTTTGTCTTGCGACCTTGCAAAGTAACTGCCTATTATCCGTCTAAGTTTATGCCACAAAGTACAATTGACCACAAGAATAAAACAACTTCCTTTTTCATTTATCTTGTTTTCAATAAGATAAGAAATTATCACTAAATCTATTTAAAAATCCCCATAAACATGTCTTCTCTCCAATTTCGCCCATAATAATACGATTTATCATGATTCGAAAAATGGTATTTGTTGTGTGTGTTCCGAAACTCATTGACATCAAATGGGAAGCTTTGCAGGGCCAAGGATTTAAAGGTTTTCCAAATCCAATCCTGATAAGCTCTGAAGTCATCCTTCATCAACCCGGATAGCTTCTCGGCAATGGCAAAATCGGAGAGATAGTCATCCAGCAATTGCTCTACATGCTTGCTCCATCGATAAAACATGACAATCGTGTTGGTTTTGCCCGCTTTTCCCAAGGCAATGACATACTCTTCTATTGATTTAATGAATAACAAGCGGGGTCTATATTTCATCCTTTCAGATTGTATGGAATAATCGAAGTAACCAAATGTTGCGTTATGCTTATGGTGGTCGATGCAATAGCTAACCTTACCGTTCAACACTTCCAACAGATAGCCAAAAAGCAATTCGTCGGCATCGATGTCGTCAATCTTCCAGTGGTTATGAGCTACGATTTCGATGAATTCCGTCCTATTGAGTCGCGTATCATCAACTTGACAGTTCTCATCGGTACATAAACGCAGGCACACCGAAGCATAATCCTTTTTTTCAAGTTCATCGCGATGGGTGATGACATAACTTGAGGGAAGTTTTCTGGCAACAATACTGGCACATTCCTTTTCATGGAAGGTTTCCCATACTCTTTGGACATCAAGGATCAGTTCGTCACTCCACCATGTTTTCATTGTCTCGTAGCACCATTCTCGGTCGCAATCCTCACCCCTGAGCAAAGCTTTGATGATTTTGACTTGATCGACATACGATTGTACCCCAAATCGGGTCATAAGTTTGTCTCTGGCACTGGGATACTCGTTTGGATCTTCATTACGAAACTTCACTATCAAATCATCAATGGTTTCATTTCTCAGAGGTTCTTTTCTTTCCTTGGAATAAAGCCGGTACCACAAACGTTCGGCTTGCCATTTAATACTGCCATCCGGCATATTCTCGGCAAACATCTGTAGTTCGTATTGCGACATGCCGTTCAACATAGCTATAACGAAAGGCCATTCATCATTTGTCACGAAGTGAAATTTTTGCAAATTTGTCTCCCATTCATTCACTTTAGTCCACAAAATCCGCGCGGCTTGACTCAGACACCAATAAGGATAAGTGCCAAACGTGGGTTCGGTTTCAACGGGCGGAATGTATTTTGGGTTATTTTCCAACGACAACGACGCTTTAAGCATGTCCAAGGCCTCGTCAAAATCCAATAGATTGTCGCCATCTTGGTGTTTCGTTTGCATTTTCTTTATTATTTTGTTATTGCTTTGGTTCTATAATCAATATAAAAAAAACAACTCAAACACTCTTCTGTCTCCTTGTTCCATCTTTTCTTTAATCGCTGCAAAGATTTTTGCTTCAAAATCTTGAAGCGTTTCTTGGTCGATTTCAGATAAGACCGTGGAGCATTTTTCCATCTCTCCGGCTTCTCGATACAACTCTGCTTTCACTAGAAGCGAGTTGTTACCGCTCCAATTCTGCTTTTCTACATATTCATTGATGATGCTTGCAACAAAGACATCCTCTTCTTTTGGGAGAACAGGCTCGGAACTATCCCTAAAGCTGTCATTATAGGCCTGAATCAACCAAAACTTAACAGATTGCATGAGATCTTCATGGTCTTTATCAATTAAAAATTGAAGATAAGCTTCCTTCCATTCTCGGTATGACATTTCTCCAAGATTAAAAGAACTGTCTTCGCCATATTCATAAGGTTGTAAGAATTCAAAGTAGTACTTTCCACACTCTGGACATTTTTGAACTGGAGACACTTGAGGTAACATTTCAGCAATCCTTTTCCCATCAGACCAATATCGAGCCCTAAAGGTATTACCTGACAACAATGTCATCAATTCCTTTTTTGCGCCACAAAATGGACATTTGATAATTTTTGCATCTCCTGGAATCATAATACGTTTGTTTTATAAATAGAGTATATGCACAATGCTCCAAAAAAGCATACGCCAAAGACGGTGCCAATAATAGTATTGAACTTCGATGTCCCATAATGTAATATGGTAGTTTCGTTAATTGTTGTGTCCAACTGTTGTTCATGCTTGACCTCCAAACTTTTATAAGGGCTGCCGTCACGGAAATAGTAAGTCGTGGAATCGGAGCAACAAGCCCCATCGCTTGTAAGCAACAATAGGGTTTCATTGGTTGGGTCAAATTTGCAATATGTCCGGCAGGCTCCAGTGGATAATCTGTAAAAAGGCTCATTGTGGATTTGCACAAAGCCTTCAGGGAAATCCGAATAGAAAGTAAAATCCTCGCAGTCAAGCCAATCATCCTTATCTAACTCTCTGTATGGCCTGGGAGAGCCACAAATGACAAGGTCTTTTTTGCCATCAAAATTGTAATCTGCAAATCCCACAATGGCTCTCCAATCCAAATAGGGCTGCGTTGATTCTTGATAATACTGATTTAGAACTATCGTGTCTGGACTTTCCTCCAATCGTGTTTCGTCAAACCAAATGTCCACATTGATTTCATGGGTTAGCATTTTCGTCGTGTCGGAGTTTGAGAAATAAAAATAGCCCGTCCCGGAAAAGAGTTGTGCTTTGTCACAAAGCCAATGGATCTTGACATTGTAGCCATTGATAGGCTGGTCATAGACGAACCATTTTTCATAGAGGTCTTTCCCAGTTTGTCGGCTCGTATCATCTTTCCCCGTGTCGTTATTTAGGTTTGTGGTTTGCGAGTGCTTGTTTTCATGGCAAGACAAAAGCAAAGACACAATCAAAGCTAATGCTATTTTGGATAATTTCATGTCGTATGCTTATTGGTTGGAGCCGCAAAAATACTTCAATCCGAAAAGCACATCTGACTTTTACAAGGCTTGCAAATCTACCAATTCGCGAGGCAGGGTGATTTTCTTCGGTTCACTACGCTTGCCTGTGATATAGTAATGTTGAGCGTAGGCACTATCAAACTGCTTAAGAAAAGCCTCTCGTATGCGGGCGCATTTCTCGTTGATGGAGTTTTTGGTCGGGTCAGTGAGGTCGCGGATGCTGTTTTCTATGTTGCTCTCAATGACACGGTTGCTGATTTGCTTATAAATGTCAAGAAGCTCCGTGTAATAGTAGCGCAATTGTTTGAAAGAAATGCCTTCAGGATGCTTTAGGAAAAGCAAGTAAACGGCTTTGGGGAGCGGCGACATGGTGATTTCCATATTGTTGTAGTCAGGAAGGAAAAACCTGAAATCCTTAGTGATGACCAAGCGGCTCAAAGTGGGGTGTTCCTCGACAAGTTCATTCAAAAGGTGTAACTGCACACCTCTTTTCCGTAATTCGATGATTCTTTGCCGTATTTCATCTGTCAAATCATCAATGCTTTTGTCCGCAAACAAGATGTTGTCGCTGCCATCATTGAAATAATGGTCGGCAACATCATCTTCGTTTTTGGGCTTTGACAAAGCATTGAAAGCGGTTCCCGATTCTCCTCGATAACTGAAAGTGAGATGTTTCAGATAGTTTTCAAATTGGTCAGTGAGGGATGAAGCAGCAACCAGCGGACGATAGGTGTAATAATAGTTGCTGGGATTTTCAGCCTCCATTTGGACAAAATGAATCAGCGCGGGGCCTTCAATGCTCCCTGAAAGAATGTGACTTTTCAGCGTTTCAATAGTGAGATTGCCATTCACAAACGAGGATTCTTGCCCAAGAAAGGGAAACATGTAATGAAGTGCTTCTTTGGAAACCTCTTGGCCGTAGTGCTTTTGGATATACCCATTGATGGCGGGGTCATATTTGTTTTCCACATAAATCACATCGTGAACATCGGGAGAGTAGGGGAGGTTGAGGTCGAATAGGAGAAATGTTTGTTCATTGGCCGTATCTTTCTGCTCGGCCAAAGAAACGACTCTTCTGCGCTTTGTCTTTCTAACACGCTTGAAAAGCAGCAAGGCGAGAAGGATAGCAGCGAATGTGGCAAGTGTCAGGATGAAGGTGGACATGCTGATATAAAATTATAATCCCCAATATGCTTTCGATGCTTCAAACCAGGCTTCTCTACTCGAAATCTCATTATCCTTTTGCTCCCGAGTCAAATTCGGATTACTTTCAATATTGCGTTTCATTTGCGCTTTGAAAAACTCCATTGTTTCTCTTGCTTGGTCTTTTGTAATATTGCCACCACCCATTAACTGATATAAGAATTGGGCATAGCCTTCAGAATGATAAGCCATTTCAAATTGGTGGAACAATGCTTTTTCGTTGTCTGTCATTTTTTTTCTGTTGTTTTAATACTCAAGATAATATCCATCAATGCAAAGGTATCTTTCTTTATATTTTGTCTTCTGAAATTCATCGTCAAAACTGGTTCGATTTATAATTATTCCATCTTTCAATAAACTCTCAAAATCATAAGAAGCAGAAATTTGTGTCAGTAGATGAGGGTTAACAATGAAAGAGCCTTCGTAAGAAAAGCCAATGATGTAATGTGGTAAAATGCCTCCTTTTATGCAGATTTCACTTTGATAAGGATACGGTGAAACATGATAAGTGGGCAATCCTATTTCTTCGATAAATTCATCGTATTTGTTTACATCACAGGATTTTATAATTTGTTGGTTTCGCTCACATGATGGAATCCAAGTTGCTATGATAATACTATGTCTGAATTGTTTCGCAATCTTTATTTTTGTCGTAGTGGATATAAAATAACTATTCTTTTTGATGGATTTGTTTTTTGTGTTGACTGCAATAATCTCATTCATTGTGTGTAACAAAGAAAAATAATAGTCTTTAATGTGTGATTTATTGGGGTCGCTTTGTTTCTCTATAATGGAAACAAATCTTGTTCTATTGCCGACATCAGAAAAGAATGCTTTGATTTCAGGATTAATACTCAAGAATGATTCAACTTTTGGATTTGTGTTATGACAGATGTCAACATAAAACTTGTCGAAGATGATTTCAAAAACGCGATAGGAGCAATCCTCAATAGATATTCCATCGCCTGAAAAGGTCTCAAAACGATGGCTCTTTTCGCCAAGCATAAAAATCCTATCTGAAAAGCATTTTAATTCGGATAGTTTAGCATTGTATATGGTTGAAGGATTACTACCTCTAAATAGGATTGTTCTATTTGTTGCGTTACACAACCTATCAATGAAATCAATGAAACACAAATACTCATTGGATTCTTTGGGAATCTCTTCTCCATAAAAGGTTTTTATCGTTAATCGGGATAGAAATGTTTTAAGTTGGTGCATTTCAATTGAAAATTCTCGTTTTTTAATATTCCATTGCTTCAACCCAGAACTTCCATTGTTCTTGTGGAATTCTTCTAACAACACCTCTAGTTGGTGACAGAATTTCAAAACTTGGATGATGCAATGGCGCATTTGGTCCCTCTTCATAATAGTAATACAAATAATAAGTTTGTATTCTCATGAAAGCATATTTAATATATGACCAATCACCATCACCAGATAGTTTGAACATTGCATCTTCACAGTATTCTTTGAAATAATCTATACCTTTACGATGTTCCATGTGCTTTTCCCATTTGTCATATAGATTTTGCAAAGAAATCGGTGCTTCTCGTGTTCCATCTGGATGAATTGTAACCAACTTATAATCTTTATAAGTGTCCCAATAATATTGTAGTTGACAATCTGCAATCATTTATTTATCATTTTATTAATCAGATAACTAGCTTAGTACTCTAACATTTTATGCTCGCCCCAAAATAAAACCTATTGATTTCTAAAACTCTTTAGTTCCTCCAAAAGTTCATAATGCTTTCGTGCTACACCGCGGCCATAATTATCAGGAGGAATAGACAGAAACTCTTCTTTACGAGATTTCAAATTGTCCAAAAAAGATCTTTCCGGTGAATTGGCTTTAGTGCGTATTAAGTAATATGTATAATACGATTGTCTTCTTGATTCTTGGGGAATAATCTCTTCGTCAAAATCTTCGTTGACAAATACTAAAGGACGAGGGTATCCATCTCCAAAAGTGTCACATTTTTGTAAATATAGATTCATGTAATTAATGTCACAGATTTTTAGTTGACCACAATGCGTTAAGTCTACAAATGGGATATTTACACCCTCTAACCTAATTTCTTTAAGGTTGATGCATTTGTCCAAATCAATCCATCGCATCGAAGAATTTAAAAAGATATTGAGATCTTCAAGTTCAACATTGTTAGATAAATCCAATTCTATTAAGCCATCTTGACCTGCAATAATCCGTTTTAATTGGGGGTTCCCAGAAAGGTTTATTGGCTCAGATAAATTTCCTCTAACTCCTTGCCAATTGAACTTTTCTAGCAAATGATTATTGGAAACATTTATCGAATCAATATAATTGTAACTACAATCGATTATTCGTAAGTTTGGTAATTTAGAAAAATCCCAATCATATCGTTCTCGATTGCCATACATATGAACACCTGTAACATCACTGACAGACACTTCTGTTATTTTCAACAAATCTTCTTCAGAACAATTATTGACATCAATACCATATTTTGATTGAATGTAGGACGAAATAAATTTATTCATGCGGTTACAAGATTTATAAGTTTTTGTGTTTTGTATTTTTAGCAATAATGAGGCTTATAATCATTTGCCATAATTATCTGTTCGTTTTTTCTGCGTGCAAAATTAAACATTATTCTCATTATACACAACAAACAAAATCAATATGTTCTATTCTTGGCGACTCTTCATTGTCGTAGTATCAATTCTTTACAGCAGTTTCTTCAGTTCCTCAATATCGGGAATGGCTTTCCGCAGCTCCTCTGGCATTTCGGCTGTGGTTTTGTAAGTTGCTACGCCCATGGTTGTCTTTCAATTCCCGTTCAATTTCTTCAATGCTTGGCAATGTGCCTTTGAACTCGGCAGGGTAGAGTTTTGAAAGCTCGTATTCTGAAATGCCCAACGGCTGGCTGTAACCTTCAAGCGCATATCGGGCCAGCACATTGTCCTTGCTTTTGCAAATGAGCAAGCCAACGGTCGGATTGTCTCCTTCTTGGCGCAAAAGATGGTTGGCACTGGAAACATAACCGCTCAACTGCCCAAGGAAAGCATTGTCAAACTTCTCGGTTTTCACTTCCACCACCACATAACAATGCATGAAAGTGTTGTAGAACAGCATGTCGCAAAACAATTCCGTTTCACCTACCAACATACGGTACTCACGCCCCATATAAGCAAAGCCGTTCCCCATCTCAAGCAGGAAATGCTCAACATTTTTCACCAATTCGTCTTTCAACTCTTTTTCGTTGTATCTTTCGGTGAGTTGCACAAAATCAAAGCAATAGGGGTCTTTGAGCAACTGTTGGGCTAAGTCGCCATGTGCATCAGGCAGCGTTATTTCAAAGTTGGTAATGGCTTTTCCCTGCCTTTCAAACAGGTCTGTGTCAAGAAAATTGAGCAACACGGAACGCGACCAGTTGTATTTTAGTGTTTGCTGCACATAGAAAAAGGCTTTTTCGGGCTGTCCCATCAGTTTGTCAATGATGAGTTTGTGGTGTCCCCACGGCACGCAACACATTTGGTCCATCAATAGTGATGCCATTTCGATGCTGTTTCGATAACTATCTGATTTTGAGACACCCCCAACTTGAGGGTGTTCACCATTGACTATGGCTTCTTCCAGAGCACCCCCAACTTGGGGGTGTTCGGTTGCTTTCATTGAATATAGCAGATAAAACCTGCGCGTGTATTGAAGATTGGTAATGGAGAATCCTTTTACACCTGGCAAATAGGTTTGCAAATCTCGGCTCAAGTTTTCCCAAAAGTTTTCCGTCCAACGCTCCTCTGCTTTCATTTCCACTATATCTCGTCCCAATTCCCAATAAAACCGGATGAGTTCGCTGTTTACCTTGACGGCAGCCTTGATTTGGCTTTGCCTGAATCGCAAGCTAACGCTTTTTATCCATTCAGCATAACTTGTGTCTGTTTTGATTAACTTGCTCATATCTTGCTTGTTTTGTCCTGCAAATATAGATTATTTTCCCGTTATCGTTTCTCCCAAAGGATTCATTTCGTGTTTATTATAGTTCTCTTGTGCTTTTTCCTTGCTCGCATTCGCATAGCAATACTCACACAGATGCGGGCAGGTGTTATACTCGCCGATGTCCTTGCTCACCATGCAGCCGCAGAACTGCCGCTGGCCTTTGTCGCGATTGTCGCGGTGCTTGATGATGGTCGGTTTGGGGTTGAAGAGGTCGCCTTCAGTAATCTCCACGCCGAGGAAATCCATCAAGGCCTTGTCGTGGTGGGCAAAACGAATCATCAAGTCATCATCAATGCAGCGGTTGTGTTGGATGCCGTATTGCTCAATGTCAATCTTTTCTCCACAGGTAGCTAACTGATAATGCCATTTCTGGTTGAGTTCCGAAAGCCTTCGGGCAAACTCTTCCATTTGGGCGGTCGACCATTCCGTATAGTTCACATGGCTTTTCTCAAGATTGGCTTTCACCTTTTTATATAAGGCGATGTCGGCATAGCTGAAAACAAGCTTTTCCGTGTAACCGTTCAATTGGTCGCCGATGTTTTCCACTTTTCTCAACAGGTCGTCCAAGCCGATTTGGTCGGTCAGAATCAAAGGGTCGAAACGCCAAATCACACGGCCTTTGCCTAATTTGTCCACTAACCTTTTGAATGTATCAATCCTTTGCTCCAAGGGTGGAACGCCCTTTTCCAATCCTTCTTTCTCGTAATCGTTCAGCGTGTATTGGATATAGCAGCCGATGTTCCTTTCCTTCAGTTCGTCCAAATGCCCAAGCAACGGCTTCGGGTTCTTCGACCAAAACACGATGAAGCGGCATCTCTCATACGAAACAAAGCTCTTCACGCCATTGAAGGGATTGGTCCAAGCCGAATAGCCCACCTTCAGTCGATGGAAGAACCAGTCGGCATAGAAAGCGGGAATGTCCGTGCTGCGGCTTGCGGAGATGATGATGGGAGCTTGTGCCTCTGCCATCATGCCGTTATCGCGCTTGATTTGTGTCTTTTGCCATTGTGCCATGTCGCGTTTTGTTATTGGTTGCCAAATGCAAAATTAGTTAAATCCACCTCATCTTGCAAACGGAAAACCAAAATAGTTTTCAACAATGCACCATTCCAAGATTTTTTCAAAAAAAATCACTTCCAAAACCGCAAAACCGCAATCTCACCCAACAGCGCCAACAGCGCAATCAAGGCAAAGAGTTTCCACTGCGATGATTGGTGCGCCATAGCTTCAACGAGGTCGGCAGTGGCGAAATCGAAGGTGTCCAACACGGCGGCCACGCTGAAACCTGCTTTCTTGAACTGCGGCTCGATGTCGTTGCGGTCGGCGAAGACCATTTTCGATTCAATTCGGCTCTCGTTCCATGCTGTCACTCGGTTCAAGGTGTCGTTCACCAACAAATCATAGAATCCCACTGCGGGAAGGTTGTCGTTCAGATAAAGATACACCTTGCCGTTGCGAATCTCGGAAGCGGGCATGAGTTCAAAACTACGGTCGGCGTTGGCGAAAAGGAACTGGCGGTCGCCTTCAAGGTTCAAATCGTTCAAAACAAGCATTTTGTCCGTTCCGATGGTGTAGGACAAACGCCCCATCTTTCCGCCCATGAAGGCTGCTTTGACCATCATCGGAACGAAAAGCGCATTGTCGGCCAAATCGCTCCACTCAGGATTGAGCGCGGTGGCCATCACAAAAGCCTGCCCCTTCCCCACCGTTTCCATCAACAGGAAAGGATCGGCATTCTGCAAGGTCAGCAAAGGTGATGCGATACCGTTGGATTTCAGGCGGATATGTTGCTTCACCTTGGGCAAGTCAGGATGTTGGGGCAAGTCGAGAATCATGTCGCCGAAGAAAGCATGTTGCAAGGCCAAGTCCTCCACAGACGTGCTGTTGGTGTCGGTTTCCATCAAGGTAAGACCCAGTTTTTGATACAGATAGGCGTTGTTTTTCGGGTCGTCCATCGAAGGAAACACCATCAGGCTTGCGCCCTCTGAAACGGCGTCCAAAAGGGTTTGTTGAAGGGTCTCGTTCATTTCGGCGGTTTCGTTCACAATCAAAAGTTGGGCTTGGGAAATGGTGCCCAAATCGAAGCGCGAAGGCTCCATCAGTGTGTAGCGGAATTGCTCGTCGTTATCGAAAAGCAGGCTACAACTTGAGACCTCGCTGCCCAATTCCACTATGGAAAGACTTGGCTTCGCGCTGATTACGAAGTCATAAACATCGTCAAACGTGATGGGATGGTCCATCAGACTGACACTGCACCGCTGCATACCGTTGCTTTCCGTCACAAACTGCATCGCAACCTCCGCCGAGCCGTTTTTCTCCAAATCGACAGTGGTGGAAGCCACCGTCGCACCATTCATCGAAAAGTTGACGGGCAAACCTTTCACTTCCTTATCTCCCTGATTAACAACACGAACCATCAAATCATTGGTCAGCCCCATTTGGACGATGGGCGATGCCAACCACACGGAATCGACATAAATATTGCTCGTGAACTCAGGCAACATCGGCACCACCACGATTTGCATCGCGGTGTCGGCTTTGGCAGAAGACAAATCGAATGTATTCTGCTGGAAATCAGAATAGACAAACAATGTCGAAGTAGAAAATCCATGCTGCTTGGCCAACATCTCGAAGCGGTCGATGACCTCACCCATCGGCACGGGCGTACCGTCAGGATTCATGCGGTCGAGCTGGTCGAGCATCTCCTCTTGGTTCATCGGGTATTCGTTCTGAATTTCAAAACTGTTAGTCATCAGCAAGTAACGGTTAGAGGGATTGAGCTTGTGAACCAAATCCCGCGCCGACTGTCGAGCATCCTCAATCAAAGTGGTGCGCTGCGACTGCCCTTTCATGCTCATGGAATTGTCGATATAAATTCCGATGAGGTTGTCAGATGCATTGACATTCAACTGTTTCTCAGGATGGTACGGGAAAGCAAAAGCCAGCACCAAAGCCGCAATGAACAGGCAACGCAACAACAAAGTCACCAAATATTTCAACTTGCGCGTCTTGGCGTTTTCCTGCTGGATGTTGCGCAACACGGCGGTATTGCTGAAATACACCAACTTGTGCCGCCTGAAATTGAACAGGTGGACGATGATGGGGATGGCAAGTGCCAAAAGCCCCCAAAGCATATTTGGATAAAGGAATCGCATGATGATCAGAAACCGAACAAACGGCCTCGGCTACCGTGACGACGATAACGATCGTGGCTGAATGTTGCGCAAGCGTCATCGGCATGTTTCTCCAACGGGATGCCGATGCTTAGTGTAGCCTCGATGCCACGCGGCAGGCGTTTACCTGTCATTTGGTAAGCATTCACGTTGACCGATTGTGCCGTACCGTTCTTTTCCAACTCAGAATAAGTATCCAACAGCCCTTGATGGTAGCTCGCACTCAGCTTTACCACCATGCCCATCGCTCCTAAGTTGAACCTGCTGCGGATACCCAAACCAGCAAAGCCTCCTGCATGGATGAGGCCCATGTTGGCATCGCCCACATCAACGGACTCGTCCATCTCGACATGTACCGTGCGCTGAATGTGAATCTTTCCGAAAAGACGCATCCCCGCCTCGGCACCCACCACGAGATAAGGCTGGAAATACGGCGTGATAGGCAAACGCAGCTCAAAAGGCAAACGCAAGTCGGCATAGCTGACGTTCATCGCGTAATGCACTTTCGTTCCGGAAAAATGCTCGTATTCAATATCTGTGCCCCGCTGCACATACATGGCCTCGGGCGCGATGATGAGGGCACTGCCCACAGGAATCTCAACGAAAAGTCCGCCCGTTGGAGTAAAGGTCATATTTTGGCTGAGTTGGCTTAGAGCGACGTTCTTGAAATACCACATCTGCGGAATATTCAAGCCGCCCTTGATGCCAATGGTTACAGGTTCTTTCTTCAGGTTGGATTGACTCATCTGGGCCGTCGCAATTGCGCTCATCCCGAGCAGCAAACTGATTATCAAACAATACTTTTTCATCGCTTCAGGTTTTACCATTCTTGATTTTCGGCTGTACCGTCGCCGTCTTTGTAAATGAAATAAGAGCCGTTTTCATACTGCCCAATAAGGCCTCCAGAGTCGTCTTCGGTTTCCATGATGATGGTGGCATAGCAGAAGTTGGAAAGCCCACGGTCGCTCACCGTGCCCTTCATCACAATGCCGCGCTTCATCCGCACATGGTAGGTATGGTTGTCAACTTGAACTTCGTAAGCCTTGTTTTCGATGAAATACACCGTAAATGCACTGCCGTTGCCGCAAACGAACACCGTATCTGTCATTGTCTCAGTGGCTTCGTTGAGGTCCATGGTGACGATGCCATTATGCTGTTTCGAAAACCGCAAATAGACATTAGGCTCGACGGCTTGCAAGGGCCATTCCTGCACATTGGAACTGACGCGCTGTTTAGGGTTCATCATATAGCTGCCCTCTATCTTGGGAGGCACCGGCCCGTCGGGGATGCTGCCAAAATCTGAGAGGAATTTTGTCTCCAACGAGTCGGGAATGACGGAGAGAATGTCGTCAATGTAATACTCTGTCCCGATGAGGGAGATGGTAGTTGTATCGTTTTTTGTGCAGGAAGTCAGTGCCATGCCGCCTGCCACAAGGAGCCAAAGACTCAAAATAATTCTGTTCGTTTTCATGGTCTTATCGATTTATAACCACTTTTTTTGCCATAGTGCCTTCCTTGCCTGTAGCCACGAAGAAATAAACGCCGGAAGCAAGGTTTTTCGTATCGTAATGGATGTAATTTTGTTCTGTTTCATTATAAGTTTCCACACAATCAAGCAAATTGCCCATCATATCGTACATCTTGACGTTGACTCTACCCATCAGATTCTCAAAGCACAAAGTCATCTGACCGTTGTTGGGATTGGGCACCACGTCAAATCCAATCGGGGCGGCCTGCTGTTCGTCCACACCATAGAACGAACACACAAACCAATATCGCAACATTTTCCCATCGGGTGCGCATTTGTTGTAGACCACGGCATCAAGCCAAATGGTATCCGCTACATAATTCAGGACGTACATCTTACAATTCTTTCCAGCCGGCGAAGTGGTTTCGTCAGGCTCAAGCAGCCAGAGCACATCGGGGTTTTCAAATCTCCATTCGATGGAGTCCCAACGGCATTCCATCGGGTGACCTTCCTCATAAATCCCAAAGTCATAGGCATTGATTTGGAACTCCGTTGCCGTGACGACCCAGTGCGGTGTCGAATTATTGGCATCCAAAGGATGGATTTCCGTAGGCTGTGGCGTGTATTCAAGCTGTACGTGCATGGTCACAATGCTGTCGCAACCTTGCTGGTTGGTGTAGGTCTTTTCGTAGGGGCCAGATTCGGTGATTATTTCGCCATCCCAAACAAACATGTCGCATCCCTCGTATTCCACTTCATTGGTTTCGTAGGTGTTAATCTCCAAATGGAGCACGTAGGTACTGTCGCAAATCTTGTCGCCAAACTCGTAAGGGAAAGTCTTCTCCACATGGTTTTGGCTCTCATAATAGGTTTGGTTAGTGATAGGCCAATAATAAAAGTTGCAGGCCACTTTGTTTTCCTCATGATAGAATTCCTCGTGGAACTTGAGGTCGAGGCGGTGCCTGATGTCGCAACCACCATTGGGGTCGGGCAGGATGACTTCGTCCACCGTGTTTTCGTGATAAGTGATGCCCGTCTTGTCCCAAGTCCACGATGGCGTGGTGCCATGCTCGTAACATTCATACTGGTAGACGACAGGCGGCATCTGATATTCATCCACGCTAAGCATCAATTTCTCCACCTTCAGGCAGCCGTGATTGTCGATGGTGTCGAAATAGGCGACTTGCCCGTCTTGGTCATACAGCGTTCCGTGGAAGTTGTAGGTTTGCCCCACACAAATGCTGGCATCAACGGTTGTAGTATCGTTGGGTTGATATACCGTCAGGTTGAGGCGAACAATGCTATCGCAACCATGTATGGAATGGTCAGTATAGGCTTGTTGGCACGACTCACTGTAGTCGGTGCCATAGAAGTTGTAGCTTTCTCCTGGACAAATGTAGGCTGTGATGGTGGTCTCGTCGTAGGTCGGCCAGTTGTCCAAATGCAGATAGATGGTCTTGTCGCAACCATATTGGGTTTGAGTGAGATGCTCGTATATTCCTGGGTCACTGACGGTTTGGCCATAGAAGTCATAGGTGGTTCCATTGCAAATGGTTTCATACTCATGCTCTTCTTCGTTGGGATGCACAACGATGCTGACGCTGACGTTTTGCGAGCCGCCCCAGCTGTTGTCGGTGATGTGGCAGGAGTAAGTGGTAGTGCCTACAGGAGGCGTAGCCACGGGATGTTGAATGTTGGGATTGCTCAAGCTGTTGGCAGGCGTCCAGCTGTAGGAATAGTTCCCTGAACCTCCTGTGGGCAAGGCATGGAGCGTGGTCGACTCACCTTCGCAAAGCTCTGTGTCGTCGGCGGTGGCAGTGGCGGTCATGGCATCCACATAAACCGTGCAGGTTGGATTGCCCACGAGCACCAACTCACGGAACGAGATGTCGTCCAAGCCGAAGTCATTGCCATCGCCGTTGGTGTTTTGGTTGAGGATGGTAATGGTGGCCGTGGTGGAGTTGCCGCTGTACCAAAGCTCATAGAATTGTTCCCAAACCATGGTCGTTGAAGGAGCAGAAAAAATCTCACCCAGCTGAGTGCCATTGATGCTGAACTGGAGCAAAGCCATCTGGCCAGCCACACCCGCCAGCGTACAGGCCCAAGTCGAGAAGGCGTACCATTTGTTCGGAAGCACACTGATTTGCTCAGTCCACACGTTGGTACCCGCATTGATGGCGCCGTTCACCATCATGAAATTGCCGTTGTCGCCGTGGCCGTAGCCGTGGAAGTTCTCGTGATGCAGGCTGGCATCGGAGTCCACATAATAGGTGCCTTCGTTCCAAAGGTTGGAGTTGTACTCGTATGACGAAGTAAAGCCCGTATTGCCTTGGCTGAAGTCACCGTTGACGACACTCTCCGCACCTGGTGCATAACCCTCGCAGGTATAGGTAGTTGTCACCATAGGCGAAGCCACCGTGACAGGCCCTTCAGTAGTGGAAAGACCCGTTGCCGGCGACCATTGGTAATACATAGCTCCCGAAGCGGTCAAAGTCACCGACTGACCCGGATCGATGGTGGCCGATGGCGGAGTGATGGTAACGGGTTGGCCCAATGCGGTTACCACAAGGCCAAAAAGCAAAGTTATTATGAAAAAGAAACGGTGTTTCATAAGTCGTTAGGTTTTTCTTCGTTCTCAGTTTCCCAAACAAAATCATCAATATTGTTGGTTTCCTTTGAGAAATTAATGCCGATTTTGAACAATTTCCGTCCGTCAGCACCGAACGGCAGAGGATAATCTTTCGTATCAATTTGCTCCAAAGCTTCCTTTGCCGTCTTATTGAATTTGAACTCAAAGACGTATGCGTATTGTTGTGTTTTCACCACCATGTCGATGCGTCCGCTTGAGGTGTGGTATTCGGCTTTCGTGTAATAGCCCAACAGCCGGCAGATGGTGAACATCACGTTCTGGTAATGGTTCTCCAAGTCGCGAATCAGCTCGTATGGTGTACTTGCAAAGAACGACTTCATCCGCGTCAGGAAACTTTCGATGTCGCCGTTGCGAAGGTCAAGCACGAATCGCCCAATGAAAACCGAGGAACGGTTATCGTTATTACCCGTGAAACGTGGCAACAGGAATTTGAGGAAACTCTGCTCCACCTCGCGGTTAGGGAAGCCAAGATGGAACAACTCAAGTTCCTTGTCGTATCCTTTAATTGTCAGGTAACCAGTTTGATAGAACATGG
Organism: uncultured Bacteroidia bacterium; assembly: GCA_902782455.1. GTDB lineage: Bacteria > Bacteroidota > Bacteroidia > Bacteroidales > F082 > Limimorpha. Next base: position 29,181 of record CACZNA010000053.1, read on the forward strand.
CAATAGGCTCCTGTTTCAAACTCTCCTTGGCTGCAAGGTCGCTTGCCCATAATTTCCCTTCGGAAAAGTCTCGCAAGTCGTAGTCGCCGTTTTGCAGCAGTTTGATGAGAAAAGTGGGCGTGCCGGTCGAGAACCAATAATTGTCGAAGTCACATTTATCCAAAGCGTTAAGCACACTGAACGGATTATACATGTCTTTCGATGCGCTCTTTGAGAAATGATAGCCGTCATACATCTTTCGCATTTCTTCCATGACGGAGGTCTTGTCGGTGTCTTCCTTTTGGGCGAAGGCTTCAAGATGTTCGCTGAAATGATGCTCGATTTCTTCGGCAGTGAGGCCGCAAATGTCGGCGTAACGTTCATCCAATGAAATGTCCGTCAGGTTGTTCAAATCGCTGAAAAGACTGATTTTCGAGAACTTCGAAACGCCTGTGAGCATGGCGAAGCGGATGTATTCGTCGCAGGTTTTCAAGTTGCTGTAAAAGGCTTTCAGGATATTGCGGAAATCTTGCTGCAAAGGTTCGTTGTCAATAGCTTGCAGCAGTGGCTTGTCGTATTCATCCACGAGAATGACGACATCTTTGCCCACGTTCTGTGCGATGAATTTGATAATGAATTTAAACCGTTGGGCGGGGTCGGTCATAACTGGTTTAATGCCAAATTTGTCTTCCCAATCGATGAGGTTGGAGTTTAATGCTTCCAACAGACCTTCCACAGAATCATATTGTCCCACATTCAAATCCAAATAAAGCACTGGATAGGTTTCCCACGACTGCTCCAATCCGGCAATGGCCAAACCTTCAAAGAGTTCCTTTTTCCCTTCGAAATAGGCTTTCAGCGTGGATAGCAGCAAGCTTTTTCCGAATCGTCGCGGACGGGAGAGGAAATAATACCATCTGTTCTTGACGAGTTCGAACAATAAAGCGGTCTTGTCAACATACGCACAGTCGCTCGTGCGCAGTTTTTCAAAACTCTGTATTCCTATGGGCAGTTTCAGCATATTGAAGTTGTTGGATTGTTGGACTGCAAAGATAAGCACTTTTGTTCGAATTGCAAGAAAAGAAAATGCAAAAACACGATTATTTAAGTGAGCCTTCAACCGACAACTCCGCCAATTGGTTCGTGATGTCTACTTGATGGAGGGTTTTGCTTTCACTTTCGTGCAGCAACTCTTTTTCAAGGCGAGTATATTCCGATTCCACCAAGTCTATAGTTTTCTGTGGGCCGCGCTTGGGATATACGCGCAAAAGAACAACATGGTCACTAACTAAAGAGACAAAGTAAATCAGCCGGAATCCATCATTTTTAGGGAGATGTTGGCCCGAATTTGGCAAACGCAACTTGACGATGCGGTACTGGGGAAACTGCTTAACCCTGTCGTTGGTATCGCGAAGGATATTATCGGGCATTTTCTGTAGTGCATTGCAAATGTCGTTGACAACCGACATATAGCCATCACGCGGTTTCTGCGTAAGGCTTTCCAAAGTGTTCCTGAAAGTAGTAATCGTAAAGAACCGCATCACTTCAACAAATCACAAAGCATTTGGGAGACTTTCCCGAACTCTTCATCCTGGGCAAGGTCGATATTGAAGGTTTTCATGTCGTGGCAGAGTTCGTCGAAACCGCCCATGGCCTGACGGAAAAGATCGACAGACTGTTCCATGCCCACGCGCAAGGGCGAGCGAAGCAGGTTGAGGTACACTTGCTGCATTTTTTTCTGTATGGGTTCGGAAAGCTCAAGCAATTCCTCTGCCTCGGGCACGGTGATTTCGGTGAAATGGTCACGAACCAACTCGACGAGGGCATTCGTCTCGTCGGTCACACAATCAAGTTCCTTCTTCACCACATTAATGGCATCAAGAAAATCGTCAATGTCATACGACTGCTCCACCACATGCTCGGTCTGCTTGCGCACCTGAGTGTAGGTTTCCTTTATTTCCGCTATACATGTACACATATCCTTTTCCTCCTATTTCCCTGTTGAAGCTGCAAAGGTAAAACTTTATTCCCAAATGGATAGGTTTTTAACCCTGAAATTCTTTCCTCCACTTTATCTGCATACCACGTAGCCTGTCGCGATTGGATACGCCCCCTTTTTTATCGCCCTTGCGGTTGCCGGATGTTGCGACGTTGCCGGTTCATGGTTGTCAGGGCCGTATCAAATTGCCGCATCTGGTTTGTGTAAAGGGCGGGACGAACGCTGTCCATTTGTGATTTGTTTTTATGTTGTGTATTTGTATCGCCAGATTTGTAATTAAAATCACCACGCATAACACGATAGCCTTTGCTGGTGTACCGAATGCTGTCTTCCTCTGACATGCCTAATGGAACACAACCATTTAATTCATAGTTATTTGGCAATTGTGCACCGTTATACTTATTTACATATATTATTGCATTGCCGGCATCAACGGTTTTTCCATGTTGTTCCAATATATCCCAGTATTTGCATATCGTATCAAACGCGAGGTGAAAATGATACGGGGTCCACATTGTACAAGCATTGTTATTCGATTGCCATGAAGTCGTATCCGGCATCAATGTAATTCGGTCAATATTATGGCGATTGGCATAGTATTCGACTGAATCACTGTTTATTGCGATATTACCAAGAATCCAATCAAGCCAATTCCATGTAATGGTTGCCTTTTGGTCCGCCGTCAACATTGTGGCCGGTTCGCCCGGACCGTTCATTGGAACCAAAATATTTGTGTCATTTGGTGCCATTGATGGTGTTTGTTTTGATGTGGCGACATCGGGGATTGGTTCCTTTTTGCATGAGGTGACGATTGCCATTAACGCTGCAAGAGACAGGATTACTACATGAAGCGATGTTTTTAGTTTACTCATTGTACTTTACTTTTTTGAACTGCAAATATACTGTCTTTTTAGAATCAAACAAACAAAATAGTGGAAAATCTCTTACCTGCACACCACCACCCTCCGTTTCACCACACCGTAGGCCGTCTTGATTTCAAGCAGATACACAGACGGCACATAGCCGCTGAGGTTCAATTCGAGGCTATCGGCGCGGCCAAATTCGCGCATTTCAAGCACTTGACCCATCATATTGGTCAGACGGACGCTCTCGATACCTTCGGCCTCGATGTGTACCGTTCCCTTGGTCGGGTTGGGATAGATATTGACCTCAATACCATGCTCTTCGATGTCAAAGAAGCCTGCATGGATTTCAAACTGCCTCTCCATAGCCCCGCATGATGAGGTTTGGAAATTCGCCTTCAATATGGCCTCGCCTGGCGAGGTCACCGCAATGCGACAATAACCGATTTGCGATTCAATGACTAACCAATCAGGATTGGTCAGGCTCCAGATGACACCGCCAACGATGCCCGTCGTGTCGATGTCGTAGCGGTATATTCCGCTGATGAGGTTGGAGGCCACATACACATTGTGACTGCCGCCAATCATGCCTATCTGGTCGGAATTGTTTATGGCAAGGTTGACGCGATGAATGATGCTGTCGCAGCCATTTTGGGTGTAAAGCGTATCGAGATAGACATAATATTCTCCTGGTTGGTTGTATATCGTGCCGTTCAACTCAATGGAATCACAAGCCGAGACGAGCTGCGTGAACATCTGCATCACGTTCAGAGTCAGGTGCATCTTGACAAGGCTGTCGCAACCCTGAAGCGTTTGAAAGGTATGGGAATAAGTTTGACCACTCACGGAACACGAATTGCCGTACCATTCAAAAGCCTCGCAAGCCAAGGTGTCGAACTCATGGACAATCGTTTCGGAAAGGCTGAAATGCAATGTGACTATGCTGTCGCAGCCTTGTACAGATTGGAATGTATGCACATAATCACCGTCTTGGTCACAGTGATGCTCAAACCACCATGTTTCCTGGCATTGGGTCATTTCCATTTCGGTGTGATACGGCTGGATGATGCTCAGCTGGTGCGCAACGATACTGTCGCAATGCGTCACAGCAGTCAGCAAAGAGTCATAAACGATGGCATCATCATAATAGGCCACTCCGTACCACACGAAGCCGCTACATTCCGTCATTGGGTCACCCTCAACCAATTGATCATTACCCACAATCAGTTCCAAAAAATACCAAGTGTCGCAATCATCGGGATCGGTAGCGGGCACAAACACCGAGTCGCGCACGGTTTCATAATAAATATGGCCTGGATTCATCTCCCATTCATACGACCCACATGCAATGCGGTTGTGGGTATAGGTGGAATAAGGTCCAAATTCGAGCTGCAATTCCACTATGCTGTCGCAATTCGAGCTATTGGTGAGCGTGTCCCAAGCATATTGCATTTCGTCGCTGCGATGGAAGGTCATCCCGTGCCAAACGTAGTCATCGTGGCATGAAGTAATGGGGTCTATGGTATAATCGCTATGGTTGATTTCAATGGGTTGGAAAACGGTGTGCGGACAGGGTTCTTCCTCCGTATATTCGATAACACAATTTTCAGTAATCACCTCGCCTGAAGGCAATTGGTAAAAATCGCATTCCACAATGGGGTCGAGTGTCACATCGTCAGCCGAAATCACTGAGATGCGAACCGGTCCGAGCACTACTTCACCACATGAGTTGCGGGCCAAATATTGCACCCAATAGCCGTTTTGTGTCAGTTGCATGGGCGTGGACGGATTGAAGCCCGAATAAGTTCCGTCCTGTGTGGTGCACATTTGCCACTCGGCGAATCGGTCGTTGGTGTCGTGGTTATACCAATCGACGCTCACGTTGGGCAAAGGCAAGGGATTGCCGACACAGACCTGCATAGGTGACAGCTGACCGTTGATGACAGGCTCGTCGTTCACATTGAACTGTACAACCTCATTGCTGAAGACGGAATCACAATCATTGATGACAACAAAACGCAAGTAATAGCTGCCGTATTCAAAATGATAGGTCTCAGGATCGAAGGCATGGAAAGGCCCGTTGGGTGAAGTGGCGTAATCCCAACGTGTCCTGCCACCTTCCGCATGATGATACTGATACTGAGGCGCGTTGACACTCAACAAACCACCTGCGCAAAAGTCAGACGGCGTCTGAAGGTTGCTCGTGATTTCAGGCGCATTGTTGACGGTCAAGTTCAAGGTAAAAATGCTGTCACATATCAACGGATTGCCACTTTCGATGGTATAGGTATCTGTGCAAGAAGCATAATAAGTATTGCCATTGATTGGCCAAGTGAAGGACTCGCAGGCCGTATAGGTCTGGGTTTCCGTATAGGCATCGCTCATGGTGAAATTCAGGTAGGCTGTAATGGTACATCCATTCTCGTTCTGCACTTGTGCCTGATACGTACCCGTGTGGTTGCAGGTCACGCCGTTCCAAATGTAGGTGTCGCAAGCCGTAAGGTCTTCGTAGGTCGGTTCGGTGGAATACACCGTAACTTGAACATTGTTGGTTGAATAGGCCTCGCCACAACCATTGACAGCCTTGTAGCGTATGCTGCAACCGTTATAGGCATACGGAATATTGCTGTTTGTGAGTGGTTGCCACACACCATTGATTTGGATTTCCCAACTGCCCGTGCCTTGGTTGGTATGCCGCCACGTAACCGATGGTGTCGTCAGGTTGAATGACTCACCTGCACAAATAGCCGCCGGAGCCGTGATGCTGCCAACAATTGGGATGTCGTTGACCGTTACTTGCACTGTTGCGCTATACACCGTTCCACAATCATTGGTTGCAAAATACCTGATAGTGCAACCGTTATAGGAATATGG
>CACZNA010000054.1:0-17869 GCA_902782455.1 uncultured Bacteroidia bacterium
AGTTACTGATTTTCAAGACATTATACAAGTTTTTCCACCAAATTATTCGGCCAAATTTGAACTTTTTCTGTTGCTTATAAAAATTGTCATGTACTAAGATTTGGACAACAAAGGTGAAGCGTCGTTTTTATTTGACTTGAAAAATGCTGTTTTCGGTGACAACGATCATTGGGAAGCTCTAATGAAAGTGTTCGACACGCTTTATCCCAATGTGAGGAAAAACCTGAAAACCCAATATCCAGAGCTAACCGAGATGGAACAGAAAGATTTCATCTTATCCTATTTCAATGTGCCACGCGATGACGAAGCACTAATGTTCAAAAAAAGCGTACACTCTGTTGACAAGTGGCGAAATAACGTTAGGAAAAAAATGCAGGCGAGAGTGTCTAAACCGTAGTAAAAAGCCAATAAAGTTCGGCTGCCCATGTCCATTTTACCCTGACTTATGCTAAAAAATTCGTATTTTTTAAAAAAGATTTCGTAATGTGAAATTTTTATTTTTCACATTTCCAGTGCTTTGTGTTTTTTTCATTGAAAAAAAAATCGTAATGGAGTTCATACCCCTTTATTCATGTTACATTTTTGCACCATGAAGTTTCTATGACATTTATGCGTAAAAACAATAAAAATGTTAAACTCTAAATCCAAACTGCAATGAAGAAAAAAGTATTAATTCTCATCGGCCTATGCGCCTTCGGATTATGTGATTCTGAAGCCTGTACCGTAAAACCAGAAACAACTCCTATTTATACCATGTTGAACCATTTGCCAGGTATATTTGATGAAATCATTTTGCAAGGGGATTTGATGTATGGCAACAATCCCAATGCCATAGAAGCAGGTGCAAGTGACAACGCTATCTATATCCAGTTCAACCAAAACTTCGGCAACGTAAGCATCACTATCTTCAACGGCAACAACCTTGTAGTCTACAGCACGGTGGTCGACACCTCTGCCCAACAGGTGGTTATCATCCCCTTCACCACTGCTGCAGCAGACACCTACACTGTCGTGCTCAACAACGCCAATGGCTACGCTGAAGGAGACTTCGACAAGAACTAAACAACACCTATTCAACTAATTATCAACACTTTAATTCTTAAAACAATGAAAAAAAGTAATCTTTTCATCACCGCTTTATTAGTGGTTGCAGCAACTACGGTTGCCATGGTGTCTTGCAAAAAGGACAATCAAGACGTATTGTTGAACAACACCCAATCCGTCAATGCTTTCACTCCGCCAGTTGTGGACGACATGAACGCCTACCTGAAGGGCTTCAAGCAAAAGATGAAAGAAAGCCAAAACGCCAAAGATGCTGAATATCTCAGCCTTGAAGAGGCCGCTTGGCACCTTTCAAGTGTTGCCAATTATGACTTTGCTAACACTAACGTGCAGTTTACCGACCTACTCTATGATACCCTTTATTATCAAGTGAACGTCACAAATGGACAGATTGCATTGTCAGACCTTAACGCTATCTATGCAAGCATAGAAAGTGACCTTAATGCATATTACAAAAGTCTCAATTTGCAGGATAAGCATTTCCGCTTCATAGGGGCTTCCATTTCTGAAGATGGGCAAGTCATCATAGACATGGCAATCTCCTACATAATTCTGGATCATACTTGGTATTTTGATGACGATTATTATGCTGCATTGGCTTGTTATGAATGGTTCGAATCTAATGTTTATTATACTTGGAACACTTATGCTATAGAACATTTGAAGAGTGCCCTCAATTATTATGAAGGCAAATATTACGTAATGCCTGGGGAGAATCCCACGGAGAGGACATACTATATTTATAATAATACCGTGTTATTTAACCATGAAAACAACATTGACACTATCGATTCTCCTTTTTATGGAAACTCACGTGTTTTTGCTGTGAGATCGAACTCATCGGTTGTTCCTACTCTCGAAATAAACAACATGTGCTATTGTCTTGATTCTTATTTGGCACTTCCGTTTGAATATTTGCAGGACCATCATTCGTCCATGGGGATGATAAATAGACCCATCCATTGGAATATTTATCCTAATTCTTACTATAATTCAACCGAAGGCAAGTATTACTATTGCCATGAAGTTGTAGTAAAATTCGGTTATCTCGTTGCAACCGAAAATGGCAATGAATACTAATAAATATACAATGAAAAGAAACTTGGTTTTACTTGTTATTATCTGGGTGACATGTCAGGTCTATGCCCAGACCGCAGATTCCATTCCTCACCACAATTTGGGGCCTTACGCAGCCCAAACCTCGGCTTTAATGGAAATGACAGATGGCAGTTTGCTTGGAGGTATAGGAATATATCAAGAAGTCACATTAGGAGAAGTGCTGCACAAAATATCGCGGCAAGAATTACCAATGGTTGTTTTCGACACACTATTCTTGCACTATGAGTTGTTACCATGGTTTCTTGCCGCAAAAGACCCCAGAGGTGACGGCAACATCATCGCTGCACTTTACAATGATACTACCAGTATGGATTGCTTTCTGGAAATACAACGTTTTGATGACAGTTTGAACTTCGACACTGCAAAAATCATCGTTCCTATAGCTCATTCCATTCGTACTGGCAACTATCCCGGCCCACAGCTCGACACCAATGGCGACATTGTACTGGCATATTACGACTACGATTCCTCACCCTTGGAGATTACTTTTGCCCGAATCGGAATTGATGGGACCGTCAAGCTACAAAAAAGCAACGACTCATTGAAAATCGATGCGGGGAGACTGGCCGGTCCTATCGTTTTCAGCGAATCGCCTCCGACATATTTCTGTTGGGGATATTATTACGATTCCCCCCACTATCAGGCCAATGTAAACTGCTATCTATTGGACTCACTGTTTGATGTGACAAATTTCTACACGTTACCGCAAAGAAGCGGTTCTCCAGAACATGTTGATTATACAAACGATGCATTCAACACAAGTTTTTTGGGTCTTGAGGATGGCAGATTCTTGGTAGCAAGAGCCTATAACAGAGATCCCTATTTGCTGCCACTCATTGAGGACGACGGCGTAGCAGTGATGAAATACGACAGAGACTTCAATCTGTTGGCTTGCAGGAAGTTTCTTTCGGAACCATACTATACAAACAGCAGTTTCGGTGCAAAGGCCATTGGCCTCGAAAAGAGCAGGGACGGCTTTGTTTATTTCGCCTATTTCACACACAAGTCGTCAAAAGAGAGTCAAGTGTGTGTAGTAAAAATGGATAACGACCTTAACATCGTCTGGCAGCGTCACTGCTTCGACCGTGAAGAAGGACGGGATTACGGCAAAATGATTGTGCTGGATGACAATAGTGTAGCCGTGATGGGCATCAATACTTTTTACGATTATGGTGCTGGTTGTTTGGATCACTCGGAAGCGTTCTATGTCATCGTCCATGACGACTACGACGCACTCGACGAGCAAGACATCATTGTCCGCCCCTACGCTTTTGGACCCAATCCTGTACATAACGAACTCCATCTGATTTATTCACCCGACGTGCAGCCCGCCCGAATCGAACTTTATGACTTGCAAGGCCGCCTGTTGCAAACACAAACACAGAACCTTGGAAGCATCGGACTGGAAGGTCTTTCGGCTGGGCAGTATCTGATGAAAGTAACACTCAAAGATGGAAAGACTTTTACTGATAAAGTGGTAAAAGAGTAAAGGAATACAAAAACGCCGCCAAGACTTCTCTTGACGGCGTTTTTACATAGATTGAACGCGTTCCTTCTTTATTCGATAGCGACCAATTCCAGTTCGATCAGCAGCGGTGAATAAGCCGGAAGCATATCCTTGTCAATCTCAATCTCGCCAAAGGCTTGCGATGAAGGCGTCACCAATTTGACTTTCGTGCCTGGCGACATGGTCATCAAAGCCTCCTCAATGGCTGAAATCATCTCACCCTGACCAATCGTGAACGACATCGGCTCGCCATAGTCGTAGCTCGACTCCACCAAATCGCCCTTCAGGTTGCTCAAGGTGTAATGCACCATGACTTTGTCGCCCCATTTGGCCATATTGCCTTCAACCACATTAATGGGAACGATGTAAATTCCTGTTTCAGTGGGTTCTACGGTGATGCCGTTGGCCTTGACATAGTTTTCCAAAAGCTGCGCTTCCTGCTTCTGCTGGCGGTCTTTTTCGGCCTGTTTCTCAGCCTGAATACGCACCTGCTTGGCATCGTATGCAGCTTGGTCGAGCACCTCGTTCATTTTCAGCCTGACCACCAACGGCGCGTATGGCTTGATATAGCCTTGGTAGCCCACGCTGTCGAAGCCCAGTTCCGAAGGAATGACGAAACGCATCGAACCGCCCACGGGCACCATGCCAAAAGCCTCGTTGAAGCCCTGACAAATGAACTCCTCGCCATATTGCATCTCAATGGGTTCCACCCCGAATGAGTTGATCATCGTGTCGCCATCAATGCTGCACAGCATCAGGTCGAAGTTGATGTAGTCGCCCAACTGGGCCATCTTCCCCTTGCCCGTCTTTTCCATCACAATCAGTCCCGATTCGGTGACGACGTTTTTCTTGTCGGCCTGCAAGCCCACAAGATAATCGTTCTCCACCATGCGAAGGCTGTCCAACATAGCACTACGCTCGGCTTGGATGACTTCCAAAGGCTTGATCGACAACAGCTTGATTTCATAATAGATAGGTTTCCCCATGTATTCCGCAGGCACATTCATCTGCATCACAGTGAGAAACACCGAGTCGGAAAGCACGACCAAACTCGCCGAGTCGCCGACATGCATCATACGTATGGCATCCGTCACGTCGCCAACGAAATCGCCTTTCTTGACCTCTATCTCAAGCGGCGCATCACCTGCCGTGGTGAACAGCATGGTGTCGTTGAAGAATTGTGCCATCTCAATGGTCACGCCATCGCCAATGCGAGGCAAATCGCCCTCGGTATGACGCTCGTGGAACTTCATGTATGCGCCCGATTCCATCTGCTCGTAGCCCGGAAACATGGAGTCGTTCTTGCACGAGACCACCAATAGCAACAGCGCAACGGCAATTATTGACTTTAGATTCTTGCTCATCGCGGCATGTCTTCAAAATCAACAAGTTCCACCTCAAAAACGAGGTTGGAGAAAGGCTTAATCAATTCGCCGGCAGCGCGGTCGCCATAGCCGAGGTAGTAAGGGATGTAAAGCATACCCTTTTCACCTTTCGACATGAGTGCGATACCCTCGTCCCAGCCGGGAATGACCTGACCTATGCCCAAGGGGAACGGGTATGGCTGTCTATCGTAAGAAGAATCGAACATAGTGCCATCGAGCAAAGTACCTTTGTAATGCACATGCACCATCTGTCCTATCTCGGGCTTCTCGCCGGTGCCTTCCTGCGTCATTACATAATAAAGCCCTGATTCTGTGGGTTCTGCCACAATTTTTTTCTTGGCAAGGTATTCCGTCAGGGCTTGTGCAGCTTGGGCACTTTCTTCCGGATGGTCTGCAACCATCTTGGCTACATGCTCAGTCACAGCCTTTTTATTCTTGGCAGCCATACGTGAAAGGTACAGGCTTTCAGGATAGATGTCGTCGATACGGATGTCGAAACGCATCACGTCGGTCGACTTGAACTGCTCAGGCAGCGTAGGCTGACCAAAGAAGGTGCGGAACGTCGAGTCGATGTTGACGATGAACGACACAGAGTCGCCCGCGTGTGTCATAGCAAGACCTTCAAAGATGTCGCCCGGGAACATCGGCTCCATGAGTTGGAGCGTGTTGGGCATCACCGGGATGACGGGCATCGTGTCATTGACGACACAACCTAACTGGACATCAATCAACTCTCCAATTTGGGGAGTGACACCTTCGTTCTTGGAGTAGAAACGATAATACAGGCCGTTTTCGGTCTTCTGATAGCCTTCATACGGCACTTTCTCTTGGCTGCAAGCGGTCATTACGCCTGTCAGCATCATGGCAGCAAGAGCCACGAACATGAAATTTTTCTTCATTTTGTAATAATTTAATATGTTACTATTCGGAATTATTCTGCAATATCTTTTGACTTCAGGACGTGGGACGTGGGACTTCGGGACGTGGGACTTCGGGTATTTGTTCGACTCGCAGTCCCGCAGTCTCGCAGTCCCGCAGTCTCGCAGTCTCAAAGTCCATTATGTAAACTAAACATACTCATCTACTTAAACTGACTTATTCGATAATATCAACCAACTCCAAGTCAAACACCAGATTGCTGTAAGCGGGAATGTTGCCGTAAGGGTTCTCACCGTAGGCCAAAGTGTAAGGAATCACGAAACGCCCCTTCTCGCCCACGCGCAACAATCCGATGGCTTCCTCAAGGCCGCGAAAAACGGAATGGTCGCCGTACTTCACATCGTAAGTACCGCCCAACTGGTCGGAACTGCCCAACGGCGTACCGTCCAAATAGGTGGCATCGAATCGAATGCGGGCCGTTTGTCCCAATTCCACCTTCGCGCCTGTGGTGGTATCAGCCACGGCGTAAAACAGACCACTCTGCGTGACTGTTATAATTTTGTTGTCCTTCACAAAGTCCCAAAACGCCTGCTCCGACTTGGCTTTCAAGGCCTTTTTCTCTTCCTCGGCTTGCTTTAGAACCTCTGCTTGCGACGTGATTTTCAACAATTTGATGTCATAAACCATATTGGAATAGGACGGCACCTCGCCCACCTGATACTCTCCGTAAGCCATCTCAAACGGTATGATGGCCTTGACGCGCTCGCCAAGGTGCATCTTGGGCAACACTGCCTCCCAGCCCGGAATCACCATGTTCTCACCAAGCACAAACGAGAATTTCCTGTCCATGTCAAAAGTGGATCCAACCTCTTTTCCATTGAGCAGATAGGCGGCAAAATCAAGTTCCACCTTCTCGCCTTGAACCGGGCAACGGCCCCTGCCTTTCTCCATAGGTACAATGTAAATACCTGATTCATCAGGGGTTACTTTAATGCTTTCGCGCTGGATATAAGCAGCCAATTCAGCGTGTGAGGTTTCCATCATCCGTTGCTTCATTTGCTCTATCTCAGCTTTAAACTCTTCCTCCGTCTTTACCTCAAGCAGTTTCATTTCATAGCGGAAATAGTCGTCGGGAGTGAGGCCCACGGCGGCAGGGTCTTGGTCGTAACAAAGGAGGGCAATGGAGTCGGCTTTCACATAAAACGAAGCCGAATCGCCGACGTGCAGCATGGCGTAAGCCTCCTGCAAGTCGCCCGCAAACATCGACTCAGACAATTGCGAATAGAGCGCATTGCTCTGATTCCGAAAGTCATAGTAAAGGGAGTCATTCAGATAGCAAGCCATATCCAATTTCAAGAAATCGGTCAACTGGGCCTTGGGAGCCGCGTTATTCTGCTGATGGAACTTATAGTACAGTCCATCGGCTGTCTTGGTGTAACCAGGAAACTTGCCTTGATTGCAAGAAGTCAACATTGCAGAAAGGCAAATCAAGATAATCAGTGAATATCTATTCTTCATAACTTATTGATTTTCTATTACTTTTATCGTATAAACCAAAGTGGCGTATTCAGGAATCCTGTTGTCGTCGCCATGCAAGCCGTATGCCAGATGGAAGGGGATGATGAGCTTGGCCACATCGCCATAATGCAGGTAAGCCATCGCCTCATTTAGCCCCGACTCGACGCCACCCTCGCCCACTTTGAAAGTCTTAACACCTTCTTTATCAGAGGAATAAATCAGTTCTCCTTTCAGCGAGTGAAGCTCATAATCAAGGCTGACGACATCACCGTTTGCTATTTGTTTTCCATCACCTTGCCGAATAATCTGATAACGCAAACCCGTCCCCGTCCTCACCATCTCCAAGCCGTGACGCTGCACGTAATTCTCAATCTCCTCCTCCTCCTCGTTCAGCAGGTAACGGTTGGCGGTTTCCATGCTCTGCTTCATCTCTTTTTTGGGGATTTCCACGGGCTTTTTCGGCTTTTCATTGCAGGCAAAAAGCGAAACCAACAGCAACAATATCAAATATTTAGCCTTATTCATCATAGCGCAGTTCCTCATATTCAGGCAGAATGGCTTTCAGCCTTTTGATGGTCGTTTTCATATTGATGACGGTAGTGCTTCCGCCCGCCGCGTTGGTGTGGCCACCGCCTTTGAAATGCTTGCTTGCCAAGTCGTTGACAGAAAACGAGTCTTTCGAGCGGAACGACAGCCTGATTTGGTCCTGACGCTCGGTGACAAGCACAGCCATCTTGATTTTCTTCATCGAAAGCGGGAAATTCACGATGCCCTCGGTGTCGCCTGGCTGAAAGTTGAATCTATTCAACTCTTTCATTGTCAGTGAGATGATAGCCACAGCATAATCCGGAAGCACCTCCATCTTATGCCCGATGGCGTAGGCCAACAAGCGAAGACGGTTTTCCGTGAAACTGTCATAAATCATCCGGTGGATATAGTTGTAAGGCATTGACTTCCCGACCAACTTGCCAGCCAATTCAAAGGTGCGCGGATGATAGATGGAATGAGAGAAGCAACCCGTATCGGTCATAATGCCGACGAAAAGGTTGGTGGCCACGCTTTCAGTGAGATATTGCTCACCGTAATGCAACACGATTTCGGTCACAATTTCCGAAGCACTCGAAACGTGAGTCTCTGAATAATAACAAGTTATATGCTCTAAATCGGGGTCAATGTGATGGTCGACCAAGATGCGTGGGCAACGGGTCTTCCCAATCTCGTTATGCAACACTGCACTACGAGCCAAATTGTTGAAATCCAGCATCATGATAGCCTCTGCCTCGGCGATGGCAGCCTTGCAAGCCTCGTCATCGCGCTCAAAGACCAAGATGTCGTTGGCACCGGGCATCCAAGCCAAAAAATCAGGGAATGTGTTGGGACACACCATCTTGACCTCATGGCCTTTCAGCCGAAGAAACTCAGCCATAGCCAGCATCGACCCAATGGCATCGCCGTCAGGGTTGACATGGCAAGCCAAAGCAAACCGTTTGGGTGTCAACAAAATAGCGTCAAATTGTTCGTAGAATTGTTCCGTTTGCATTGCGTTCAGAAAAGTGTGCAAAAGTACAAAAAAATCTCTTCACACCTATTAATATAAGCGTATTATTTCGGCGCAAGGCTTTGAAACCCAAAAATACCATCAGCGAGGCGACAAAACCTCAAACGAATGGTCGGCATAAACCATGATAATTTGGGTCAAATCACGGTTGTTGGGCAAGGGAAGTGGCTTTTCGACGATTGGTTTGGGCGTGGTATCAGGCGCAAACAGCGTGCCTTCCATCGCATCAACCTCCGTTTCAGGTGCAATTCTTGAGGATTCCACAGTTTCAGCCACAACTTTCGGCTCGACGAAAGGCTCCGACACCGTCATCGGCCCTTTGCCCATAACAATCCAATCCAAATTGTACTCGGGGAAGGTCTCCTTCAACTTCTTGACGAACTCAAGGCTGGGGTTGTTGCGTCCCGCGAGGAGGTGAGAGACATTCGAAGGTTGTATTCCAAGACGCAAAGCAAACTCGGCAGCGGTCATATTTTTGGCTCGGATGATGTGCGCTATGCGATCCTTCATTTCAGTATATTCCATGATGATAACCCCTTATAATTTTCAATTTTCACATTCAATTTCGGTTACAAAAGTAAACATTTTTGTTTTACAAAATCAACTTTGAGAAGTTTATTTTTGTAAATATGTAGAATTCACAAAATCCATTGAAGTAAATTTATAAGTATTTATATTTATGTAATTGAATTTCAAGTTATTAAATATTATAATCTGAAATCTTGAAATTTTGGTATTTTTCTTCGATTATTTATTACTTTACTTTATATAATATTATATAAATATTTGATAATAAGTGTTTTATTACTTTATTGTAAAGAATTTGATATACATTTATATTTCTCAAATGTTTACAATTCTGTATCCTGAATATTTATTTTTGTAAATATGTATGTATGTTTTTGATTATTAGGTATTTAATTCTTATGTATTTACATTTATAATATTTTGAAACCATCGCAAATACTGACTTCAAAAAACGTCATATTTTCATTTTCTGACACATTTTGACCTGTAAATTCATCCGTAAGACAAAGCCTCACAGCGGGGCTGAAAACGGCTCTCCCACCCTATCATTTAATTCCGTATTTTTGCAGCCCGAATGAAAACCCGCAGCCATCACATACAAGACCTGATCAGCGAAGGGGAGCACCAAACCCTCGACTTCAAGTTTGAGATTTCGGACAGCCGCAAGATTGCCCGCTCGCTCGCCGCCTTTGCCAATACCGATGGCGGACGTTTGTTGGTGGGCGTGAAAGACAACGGTACCATTGCCGGAGTGCGCTCAGCCGAGGAAATACACATGATTGAGGCCGCCGCCGAAATGTATTGCCAGCCCCCAGTCGACTATAATACTAAAGAATGGAACGTTGGAGGCAAGGCCGTGCTTGAGGTCATCATCCCTAAAGACTTGAAAGACAAACACAAAGCCCCTGACCATGAGGGACATTATAAGGTGTTTATCCGTGTGGCCGATGAGAATCTTGTGGCCGACAATGTGTTGGTTAAGGTGTGGCAAGCGGAGAAATACCATCATGCCGCAAAGATAACCTTCAGTGAAGCAGAAACCTTGTTGCTCCGTTATCTCACTGAAAACCAAGAAATCACGACGAAAGAATTTCAACAATTAGCCCACATCGGGAAACGCAAAGCCGAAGCCATACTTGCCGATTTCGTCAGCATCGGCACCTTGAAACTGATCCAGACAAGCCAAGGCACGACATTCAAATCCAACGAAAAGACGGATTGAAAAAAGCAGTTGGCCATTATTCACAACTTTTTACTAATTTTACAGCGTGATTTCCAACAGATGCGGAAACGACTACTTTACATATTCATCATTTTGACATTCAGTTTGTTAGGTTTTTCTCAAGAGCCTTCTCAAGATTCTGTTGTGCCCCAAAAACCGAAAGCCGTCCCTTCGTTTCCCATCGATTCCACCTTTGTCACTTACACAAGTTACCATTTCGACAGCATTTTCTTGAAAAGCACAAAAGTCGTTGACACAAGCACCTTCCATGCACCCATTTTCGAGCCTTTGGAGAAAGAGCATACCGTTTACAACACCTTGAGCAACACCGGACTGGCGCATAAGTCGATGCGATTCAAGAACTTGAGAGACACAGGCTTCGACATGAGCCTACCCGCCTATAACGCCTTCATCCAAAATGAGCGCAACATAATCTGTTACCAAAGCGTGTTGCCCTATTCCGAAGTGCGATATGTGATGACCTCGGGCGACAAGGAGCAACATCTCAACGTACGCTTCGGACGGCAATTCCTGCGGCGACTGTTCGTGTCGTTTGCCATCAAGTCGGAGATGTCGCCAGGCGTCTTCAAAAACAACAAGTCGACCAACAACTACTTTTGGATTAATGCACATTATTTTACTGAAAACCAACGATATGCAGCGTTGTTTTACGCCTATCGCAACAAGTTGGATATGCAGGAAAACGGCGGCATTGTGAACGATGAGACTTACATTTCGCACACTGAAACCGACAACTCCGTCATCACTACCAACCTCAGCAACGCGACCACCTTCATCAAATCGAGCGGTATAGGGTTCGAACATTATTTCAACCTGCTGCCGCAAACCACGAAAACCGTTGTTGAGAAACCACTTCCCCGCCCTGCCCTCGACAGCCTCACTATTGATTCCCTAAGAATTGATTCTCCGAGCATCGACTCCTTAATGATTGACTCTCTGATGGTTGACTCCATCATGCCCTTGCGAGACAGCATCATCGACAGCCAACCCATCCGTTACGAGACCAAAACACGGAAATTCACCTTGGGACGCATCTGCCATGAGTTCAACTTCCAGCGCAACAGCCTAACCTACAACGAGAACTCACCTTCCGTGGCGTTTTACCAACCTCATGACTCGCTTTTCAACCCAACCAAGACCACCGATTCCGTTGTTGTGCAAGCCATACGCAATACACTGAAATGGAATAGTTTAGGCTATCAGAAATACAACGACGACATTCCTTTCTTCCTTTACGCCGGCCTTACGCACGGTTTTTACAAGCTAAGGCAATATGACTATATTGAGGGCGAATCTGTCACCGTCCGCAACTACCAACAACTTAGCGTCAACGGTGGCATCATCATCAATCTGTTCCGCTCCACACGCATCACGGGGCAAGCCAACCTTGTCACTTTGGGCTACCATATCGGCGATTTCGACATCAAGGGGCAATGGAAACAGTTTTTGGGCACAACAGAGCGCAACTTTGGCGCCGCCATCTTCAACGCCGAAATCAAACGGCAGTCGGCCAGCTGGTTCGAGGAAAGCTACTACTCCAACCATTTCCGTTGGGAGAACGACTTCCGTGCCTCGACCTACCTCACCTTCGACCTCAAGTACACCTTCCGCGAGTATTGCATCGGTGTGAAACAAACCAGTATTGCCCAATACATCTACTTTGGCACCGAAGCCCGTCCCACGCAATACGACGGCATGTTCAGCATCCGCGAGGCCTATCTCAGTTTCCGACAAAGCCTAAAACGCTTTGATTTTGAGGGTTTTGCCTGCGTACAGAAAGCAAGCAACGAAGAAGTGATACACCTGCCTTTGTTCTTGGGTCGGTTGAGATTCTCCTATTCCCAACCCTTCTTCCGCAAGGCAGCCACCTTGCAGCCCATGCTGACGGTGACCTACTTCACCAAATTCCACGCCGACGCTTTCATGCCTGCCACACGCACGTTTTACCTCCAAAACGACGTAGAAATCGGAAACTTCCCCTACATCGACTTTGCCATAGCCCTCAAGATAAAGAAAGCCAATGTGTTTGTTTCGTACAGCAACATGTTCCTGCTCACGGGTAACTACAATGCTTTCATCGCGCCCCACTACCCCATGCGCAGTAGCAAAATCTTCATCGGCGTCAACTGGAGGTTGTTCAACTAAACCCACCTATCATGATCCAATCCGACCTCATCCCCACCACCAATACATTGTCAAGACTAAACGACTCCATCACGCAAATTTCAGAAGCTGTCAGTCGGCCTGAAACTGTGGATGCTGTCATGGAGCAGGTGTCGAAAGGCAGTTCGTCGCGCGAAATCGGGCTTACCATCGCCATCATCGGCTTGCTCATCTTCACGGCGCACCTCTTCAGCGAAATCTTCAGTCGCAAGCGCATCCCCGATGTGCTGTTTCTCATCATCATTGGTTTGCTCATCGGTCCCGTGTTTCATTGGCTTTCGCCTGAAAGTCTCGGCAATGCGGGCAGCCTGTTTTCAGGCATCACCTTGGTCACCATTTTGTTTGAGAGTGGTACACAACTGAGGTTCAGTGCATTAAAGGACTCTTTTGGAGGAGCTTTGAAACTCACTGCACTGAATTTCATTCTGTCGGCTGTCGCCATCTGGCTCATCGGTTGGTTGGTCCTAAAGTTGAATCCGGTGGTCAGCATGATTCTCGGCTGCATGTTGGGCGGCACGGCCTCTGCTGTGGTCATCCCCATCGTCAGGCAGATGCACATGTCTGAAAAACCCGCCATCATGCTCATCCTTGAAGCTGCTATCGGCAACGTGTTCAGCATCGTTTTGGCCTTAGCCTTGATGCAAGCCATACAAAGCAAGCACCTTGAGTTTGGCGCCATCCTCGGCAACATCTTCTCCTCGTTCATTTTGGCCACTGTGATGGGACTCCTTGGTGCCATCTTTTGGGCCTTGATTCTCGACCAAATCCGCAACATCAAATATTCCATCCTCACGACGCCGGCCTTTGTGTTCATCATCTATGGACTCAACGAGTGGATGGGCTTCAGCGGTGCCATTGCGGCCTTGGCCTTCGGCATTGGGTTGGCCAACATTGACAGCATCTACAACGCATGGCTCAAGAAATTCGTTGCAAAAGTGCCCGTCAACCTGAACGAAACCGAGCGTTCACTCTTTTCGGAATTGGTGCTTCTGCTCAAGACTTTCTTCTTCATCTACGTCGGCATCTCCATCCAACTGAACAGCTGGGAACCCATCGTCATTGGATTGGGTATCAGTGTTTTGTTGTTCATTGTCAGAATCCCTGCCGTACGGTTCGCCATCTCCAAGAAAGAAGGCATCCCTGAAAAAGAGTTGGTCTTCATGTCGGCACTAAACCCAAAAGGACTGACAGCGGCAGTGTTGGCCACGCAAGCTCTCATCTACATCCCCGATACCGAAATGGCCTTGTTTGTGAGGAATATCGTCTTCTCGGTCATTCTCTTCACCATCGTCATCAACTCCTTGCTTATTCCATTGATAGACAAAGAAAAAGGACTATACCGCTTTTATCTTCGCTTGTTCAGTTTCAACCAAAAGATGAAGAATTTCGTCACCAAGACCAAGGAAAAAGACAAGTCGCGGCACAAACGCCACACCAAGGAATTTATGGACGAGGTTTTCAATTCCGAGGTCATCACCGAAATCATAGAGCATCAAGACAAGCCTGGCGCTATTAATAATAAGGTGGAATCAGGAAATTTTGATGTTGCAGATTAGATTGTTTATATTGTGTATAAATTACACATTATAAACAATTATAAATCAAAATATTATATTATTTTCCCATAATAAAAGTGTAAATTTTACACAAATTTTGTTGCGGGCAAAGAAAAAAGCCGTAATTTTGCGTCAAATTTACACAAGATGGAAAAACAAAGCTACACTTACAAGTATCCCCGCCCCGCAGTGACGACCGATTGCGTGGTGTTTGGTTTCGACGGTCGCGACCTCAAAATCCTACTCATCGAGCGCGGCATAGAGCCTTTCAAAGGCTGCTGGGCTTTCCCGGGAGGCTTCCTCAACATGGACGAAACGGCTGAACAGGGTGCCTTGCGCGAGCTGAAAGAGGAAACGGGACTTGACCTGCGCTACATCAAGCAAGTGGGGGCGTTCAGCGACGTGAACCGCGACCCGCGCGACCGTGTCATCACCATTGCCTTCTATGCCTTGGCCAAGAAGTCTAAAGTCAGCGGTGGCGACGATGCGGCAAAAGCCCAATGGTTCAGCCTTAATGACGTGCCTCGCCTCGCCTTCGACCACGACCTTATCCTGCGAAAAGCCATGCAGAAGTTGCGCGAAGACCTTCATTTCGAGCCGATTGGGTTCGGCCTGTTGGACAATGAGTTTACCATCCCTGAACTGCAACGGCTCTATGAGGCCATCCTCGGCATACAATTCGACCGACGCAATTTCCACAAGAAAATGCTGCAAACCGGCATCCTCGAAGAAGTTGAAGAGTCGCCGACTAATTTCTATGGCAGCCACAATGAGATGCGCAGCATGAGCATTGACGCGCTGTTTAGCGATTCTATCCCCAACCCTCATGCTTCCTATTCCAACGCGAGCGACGACAGCCGTTCAACCCGACGCTGGGGCACCAAGTTCCGCTTCAACAAGCGACGCTACGACGAGCTGAAGGAAGACGGCAATTTTAAACTTGAATTCTAACCCACTAACAATTAAACAATTAAATCATTATGAAAACACAAATTTACAACCTGATCATCCTCGACAAGAGCGGTTCGATGGGCAGCATAGCCAAGGCCGCCATCTCAGGCTTCAATGAAACCGTGGGCGGCATCCGCTCCGCACAAGACCGCTTCAACGACACACAAGAGCATTTTGTCTCGCTAATGATTTTCTGCAACTGCGAGAAGCGCATGGTTTACGACAAGGTGCCCATCGCCGAAGTCAAGGAATTGACCTCAAACGACTACCGTCCCTGCTGCGGTACACCCCTCTATGACGCTATGGGACTGTCCATCAACGCCTTGTACAAGGACATCAAGGACAAGGAAGACGCCACCGCCGTGGTAACCATCATCACCGACGGGCTGGAGAACGCCTCGAAAGAATACGATGGCGCGGCCATCAAAGCCTTGGTGGAGCGCATGAAGGACGAGGAAGGCTGGAATTTTGCCTACATCGGCACCAACCAAGACGTGAAAGCCACATCTGCCTCACTCTCCATCGAAAACCAAATGGCCTTCCGCGACGACGAAGCAGGCATGACCGAAGCTTGGGAGAAAGAGCGCAAGTCGCGCACGATGATGTACAGCCGCATCTCGACAGAATCCGCAAAGACGGCCGGCATGTCGAGCATCGCCCGCAAGCTGTTCCGTTCCCAATCGAACCGCGAGAACCGTAACTACCGCGATATGAGTGAGTTCCAAAACCGCATCACGCCTGAGTTCATCAAAAACCTCAAAAGAAATGAAATTTTCGTTTTTGGCAGCAATTTGCGCGGTATGCACGGTGGTGGGGCAGCGCGTATCGCTGTTGAGAAGTTCGGTGCCATCATGGGTCAAGGCGTTGGTTTGCAAGGACAAAGCTATGCCATCCCGACCATGCAGGGCGGCCCGAACACCATCCTTCCTTACGTGGAGGAGTTCATCGCCTTCGCCAAGCAACATCCCGAGTTGACTTTCTTGGTCACCAAAATTGGATGCGGCATCGCTGGATTCACGCCGAGGGAAATTGCACCGTTGTTTGCCGGTGCCGTAGATGTGGAGAATATCTATTTGCCAATGGATTTTTGGAAGGAGATAGTTTAATCACAAAACCTGCAAAACAAGGCAAAACCTAAAGAGAAGCGTATGGCGACTGCACAACCGTGCGTCGCCGGGAAGCAGCCGGTTGGCTTGCTTCCCCTCCACCGACAAAGAGAGTTTTGCAGGTTTTGAAAGTTTTGTCCAAAATTATTACACTGTTAAACATCAAACACTTAAGCACCATGTTAGGAGCAATCATAGGAGATACCGTTGGTTCGGTATATGAATTTCACAACATAAAGACGACGCATTTCCCATTATTCAGCCCGCAGAGCAACTACACTGACGACAGCATTATGACTATGGCCGTGGCCAATTGGTTGCTCAACGACCCTCAACACAGCATGGACACCTTGGAAGTCTCGTTTTTGGACTTTGCAAAAAAGTATCCCTGTCCTATGGGCGGTTATGGACACGGATTCTATAGATGGCTGTTCGAGCCAGACAGCATGGGCTTTGAGGATGGCCGTCACCCCTACAACTCATTCGGCAATGGTGCCGCCATGCGTTGCAGCGCCAACGGCTGGATGTTCGACACCTTGGAAGAAACCGAGCACGTGGCAGGTCTTTCGGCATCCATCACCCACAACCATCCCGAGGGCATCAAGGGGGCGCAATCGACGGCAGCAGCCATCTTCATGGCGTGCCACGGAGCCAACAAAGAAGAAATAAAGGATTACATTTCAGCGAAATACGGCTACAATCTCAACCGCACTTGTGATGAAATCCGTCCCGTTTACGACTGGGATTCCTCATGTCAAGGTACGGTACCCGAAGCCATGGTGGCCTTCTTTGACAGCACCGATTTCGAGTCGGCCATCAGACTGGCGGTCTCATTGGGAGGCGACAGCGACACCTTAGCTTGCATCACGGGCGGCATCGCGGAAGCGTTCTACAAGGAAATTCCGGACGACATCGCCTTGAAGATTTGGAGCCTCATTCCCGATGACTTCAAGGAAATCCTGAAGGAGATGGAACAGCGCAGCGAGTACCGCCTGCCCAACATCTTGAAATAACAAAAAGCACTATAAAGATTGTGAACCGAGCCGAGAGAAGTGGGGACTTTTCTCGGCTTTTACGAAATGCCACCCTAAAAGTGTCGTTTTAAAAAATTTTTCACCCAAACTCACTACACAATCCAAAAAAGTAGTATCTTTGCAGCCCGTTTACAACAACAAATTTATCGTAAAAACAACAGAATTATGTACTTAACTGCAGAAAAGAAATCAGAGATTTTCAGCCAATACGGCAAGAACGCTGCCGATACTGGTTCAGCAGAAGGCCAAATCGCTTTGTT